>NZ_FMUZ01000030.1:0-77236 GCF_900101575.1 Pseudomonas sp. NFACC37-1
GAACGCTGTTGGGTTTCAAACCCTCGCAGGAGCGTTTGATGGATAAATCATTCACGGCATTCTGGCAGGACCGGTCGGCGCTCATTGCCTGGGACAAAAACATGGACAGCGTTTCGGTCGGGGGAAATAGCCGCTGGCGATGCTTGGGTATCGATGACTCGACACCCCGCAATAACTCAGGATCGGAGAGCAGCTTGAAGAAAGCATGAGCATTGCTGTTCGTGGCGTGCTGGCGCATACGGTGCTGTTGATGTCGGACGATTTGGCGTCTACGATTCACTCGGGCTGTGTCCTTGCTTGATCGGTGTGTGTTCGCAACTATCACCGTAGACCAAGGCCAGCCTTTTTTCATTTTTTCGCAGTCGTATCAGCTAGTTAGCTGTTAAGTAAGTGCCATTCAAATCTGTCCTCTTTTTCAACCCCCTTTTTCACGTACCTTTTAATCATGATTCAAATGCTTAGCCGCCTGATTCAAAAGGGTCATGAACTCTTCTAACTCAAAACTCCAACTCCCGCCTTTAACAGGGGGGTAAATTTCGATCTCAACTGATCTGCCAGGCTCGCAGGTTACTTCAGCCAGCTGGTCAGTTCCCGCCCATATTTCAAATACCAAATTTTCACGATCTGGCGGGCTAGTTATCATTGAAGACAAATGATTCATGGTTTTGGTGGCTCCAATAGACCAATAAATTTCCCATTAGCATCATAACGTAGCCCCCGACCGTCGGGAGCGATTACATCCATTACCTTTCCAAATCTCCCCGTATCCTTATAGGCTACAGTTGTCGCAGGATTGCTCAGAATTTCATCAGCTATTTTTTGACCTTGAGCGTTAATTTCGGAGGGACTTCCTTTAACGCTTGGGAACGCACTGCCTTCACGGCTACCGTGTTTCTGAAGAGCTCGGCCAGCTAGCGAAAGCTGTCCAGACTTATCCGCCGGATCCAACAGTTTTCCCGCATTCGACAAATCTTCGATGCTCTTCCCTGCAAACGAGCCTTTTGCACCGCCTATACCACCGCTCTTCTCCGGCAAATCACAAGGCCCAGTGTTATGCACCCAGGTCTTGAGCTCTCCCACATAGAACGTGTGGCCGATATCGACCGTCAGGTTATATGTTTTGCCGATTGGCGCGTAAAGCTCCAAGGACTCGACTTCCGACGAGGTATTTTCTGTCTCTCCGTCGGCCAGCGATTGCAGCAAGTCGCCAGGCTTCAGGTCGATAACGGGGATGAAGTCACGTTTGGCCGGTACGTAAAACGGATGGCTTGGCGTGACCAGCAGTGTTTCGCCTTGCGCGGAGCCATCGTGACGCACGCTTTTGAGTTTGAGGCGGTAAATTGGCTGGTCGCTACGCTGGTGAGTAGCGAGGATCGCAGCCGCAAAGGGCTTGCCGCCTTTTTCCGGTTTGCTCCATACCACGTCGCCGACTTGCAACGTTTCGATGGCTCGGTCGCCCTCTGGCGTCGATACCATCGTCCCGGCGGCAAAGCAGCAGGGGCCTTTATTTCCTGCGGTTGGGTTACTCACCAGTGGGCCTTTTGACCCCTTCCCATCCGCTACCACAACGGGCGTAGGCTCTTTCGAACCTCTATTTTTCGAAAGTACCCCCGTCAACACCGAGGCCATAAACTGACCGCCGCCGATCAGGTATTTGTCCGTTTCAAACTTTGGATCGAGCGTTGTATCTTCTATCTCATCCGCGATTTCTTTCCCCATGGCTTCGCTGAATTGTTCGGTTTTCTCAAGCAGTGCTTTACCCGGCTCGGTTTCGGAGGCCGCGTTGATGACAGCCAGTTGCACGAGCCCTTTAGGGCCTTGTGCCATAGCAATGACCACGGAAATCGCTTGCTTCTCGTCCTCATGCGCAGCGGCGTACTCATTGATCCCCGAAAATGTCCGTAAGGTATCTTGGGCAAGGCTGAGCTTCTCGACATCGTCATCAGTGACAGAGGTAGGGGCGAGTTCCAAACCCGATGGGCGCTCTGCGTTAGACGAGGGCACCTGAACTTCCTTGCTTATGGCCTCGATCTGCTTCACGTCCACGCCAGCGAGCAGGCCTACCTCAGCCAGCACCCGCTCCTGGAAATTTGGATCCCCCATGGTCTTCATGGCCTGAGCACGCGTCAGACCACCGATGATCAACGCCTCCATAGTCGCTTCGGCGAAATCGACGCCCACCATCGCCGAGGCACCCGCATCCATTTTTCGCCCCAACCCTGCCTCGATCTTGTTGACCGCCGCATTGAAGTCGTTACCGGCTTGCTGGAAGTTCTGCTTGGCAGTTTCGTCGTAACTGCGGAGTTGCTTGGTCCACTCCTTGGCGGTTTCAATCGGCGTAAAGGCTGCCGTCACGGAAGACTTGGTCACGTACAGGTCTGTACGGTGTTCATCATCCCGGGTGATTTCGTAGGCTTTGTCGACGTCGCGGTTCAGACCTTTGGTCGAATCGGCTCCGGTCCCGGCGTCATTGCGCACAACGACGTCGCCCGCCCCCACTGTGGCGCGTACGAGCTGTTGGCGGTCCTTCTCATAGTTCCAGCCTTCGACACTCCAGCCGTTCTTGTCCTTTTCGCCCTTGCCGACCTGACTACTGTCCTGGGCTCCGCCGCCCCCCTTGGAGTAGCTGCCACCGACGTTCAGGTAATAGCCATGTTCCTTGTCCTTGCCAGCGATGTCGCTGAAGCCCAGCGTGCCGGTGTCGAGTTTGAGCTTGCCGGTATCCGAAGCGATAAGCGCCCCGTCGAGCTGGGTGTGGTTTTCGGTACGGATGTCGACCTTGTCCTGCCCGGTGATGCGGGTCTGTTGCTCGACCCATTCGGTCGAGCCAGTGGTCTGGCCATAGCCGACCGAACCACTGACACCCGCGCCCGGCCCCACGGTCACTGTCACGCTGAGGTCGAACTCCTTGCCTTCGACCTTGCCCGTATCAGGCACCGACGAGACATTGAGGTCGCGGCCAACCCGGCCAATGACTTCATTGCCGCGCAGGTCCGCACCGGCAATGTTCGTGTCTTTGCCGCTGGTAAAGCCCAGGCGATTACCTGCGTACAGATAGGCCTGTTGTTGCCGCTGGGCTTCACGCTCCAGGTTGCCTCTGCCCAGATTGACGCTGGCGTAGATGCCGACGCCTTCAGAGCCGACGCTGAGGCCTACCTCACCGCCGCCGCTCTTGCGGGTGTTGTCGCTGCCGCTGTCGTTCTGGGCGGCGCGAATGTTCAGGTTGTTTGCTGCGCGCAGGTCGATATCACGCTGAGCCTTGACCTGGGAGCCAATCAGGTTCAGATCATTGCTCGCCTGCAGGTTGACGTCCCGCGCCGCATCCAGGGAAGTGACCGTCGACGTTTGCTGTTCGCTGTCGCCGCTGGCAATACCATTGCTGCCACCGACGCCAAGCTTGAAGCCGCCGCTGGTTCCACCGTGGATACCGCCCCAACTTTGTCGCTCACGAGTCTCTTCGGCATAGCTGCCTTTGGCGGCATCGAGGGTGACATCGCGTCCCTTGATATTGATATCGCGACCGGAGATCAATTGGCTGCCGCTGATCTGAACATCGTTGTTGGCAGCAATGTTCAGATCGCTGCCTGCGTTCAGCGTCGACGAGCGACGGGTCTGTTCAATGACCTGCTGACTGGTGCTCTGCTTGCTGTTACCGATCTTGGCGTCGAACGTAGGGCCTGAAGCGAATTGGGAAACGCCGTCCACCGCCTTCAACGTACTGGAAGCCTTGCTGACACCATCTTCGCCCTGGCCGGCACCTTTGACGGCATCGCGGGTTCGGCCGTAGTTGTGGTTCATGCTCAGGCTGGCGCCGTTTCGTTCGCTCTCGCGTTGATGCTCGATCAGTTGCATTTCGCGGGCAGCGTCGATCTTGATATTGCGACCGGCCGTCAAGTCGATATCGTTGAACGCCTCAAGGTCTGAGCCAGTCTGAGTGATATCTCGCTTGGCGTTGACGGCCAGGTTTTGACCGACACTGATCTGGCTGGCGGCAGCGGTTTGCTGTTCCAGCCGGTTTTTCTCTTTGGTACGGTCCACGCCGGCGAAGAAATTGATGCCGTTGGCATCCGAAGACACGCCGATCCCGGCTTGTTTATTCTTTTCCCAGTCCTGCTCGGAACGGCTGTTCTGCGCGGCCAGGACATTCACATCGCGTCCGGCGTCCAGGCTGACGTTGCCGCCGGCCTTGATGCTGCTACCAATGACGTTGATGTCGCGCTCGGCCTGCAAAGCGGCGTCGCGTTCGGCCTTCACTTGGCTGCCCACGCTAGTGCTGCTTTGGGCTTCGCGTCCGGCCTTCTTGGCTGAAGCAAAGGACAGGAAACCACCCGACACCGATAACCCGTTTTTCTTCTTGTACTCCTCACTCCGGCTATAAGCCGTATCGTTGGCCGAGACGAGGTTAATGTCGCCACTGTCCTTGACCAGACCCGCACGCAGTTCCACATCATTGCCAGCAGTGGTCTCACTGGCCCGCACGCGCAAGTCGTTGCCTGCCGCGATCACCACGTCGTTGCCGGCCTCTAGCTCACTGGCTACCTGGGAGGCCGTAGTCTTCAATTCGCTCTTGCCGCTCTTGGACAAGCCGAGGAAACCCGATTTGGTTTTCTTGCTGTAGGAGCCATGCTCCTCGACACCCGATAGCACTGCCACATCCCCCGTGGCACCGACGACCAGGTCATCACCGGCCTTCAACTGACTGCCGATCACGGTGACATTACGACCGCCATCCAGCGTGACACCGCCACCGGCGGCTTGGCTGGTATTGACCGTCAGGTCCTGCCCCGCCTCCACCACGGATGCGATGTTGGTGCTGTGGTAGCTTTCCCGTTGTTCGCTTTTACTGCGGCCAAAGGAGCCTTTGCTTTTCTTCGAGTAGAACTCCGCGGCTTCGTCCGTTGCGGACAACAGGTTGATATCGCGCGTGGCATCGAGGGCAACGTCCTTGGCGCCTTTCATCTGGCTGGCCACCAGGCTCAGGTCTTGGCCCGCCTTGGCACTAAGGTCGCCTCCCGACTGGACAAGCGATGACTGCTGGCGGACCAGATCGCTGCTGCTTTTGACTTTTTTGCTTTGGGACGCGCGATGGCTTTCGTTGGCTGCGGACTCGATGGCGATATCGCGCCCGGCTGTCAGCGCCAGGCGGGTCTGGGCGATGACGTTGCTGGCAACGACCCTCAGGTCCTGCCCGGCCGTGACCTTCAGCTCGCGGTCAGCCGTCACGCTGGAACCATTCTGGGTAATGGTCAGGTCCCGGTGTTTGCTGCCCTGCGTATGGCTGTCCACCTGCTTGGCGGAGGTGAGGTTCACATCACGCATCGCCTGCAAGTTCGTGTCGTTGCCACTCTTGAGCACACCACCAACATTGGCGATATCCCGCCCAGCGCCCGCGCTCAGATCATGACTCGCCTCAATCCGCGCCGCGCTGTCGGCAAAATCACGTCGCTCGGTCTTGGAGCCGGTGCTGCTGGCATGGGTGGTGATGGTTCGTTCGTTGGTCAAATCACCGGCCACCGCCACAACACTGACATCCCGTCCAGCAATAACCCCGCCCGCCCTATTAGTCAGGTTATTACTCGCCAACGCATCCAGCCGACCACCCGCCTCCATCAGCCCGCTGTTGACCAAGCTGTCGCCAGCCGAAGCCCTCAGGTTGCTGGACGCCCGCAAGGTGCCCGCATTGTTCAGGTTTTGACCCGTGATCAGGCTGATGTCGGCGCCCTGAATCAACGCACCATTGGCCGCGAGGCGGTTGTTGGCCTGGGCCAGGTAGAGCACCGGCACCAGCAACTGCTCGTTGTTCACCGTGCGGGTTTCCATCCAGACGATGTCATGGGTCAGGGCCGCGACTTGTTCGGCGGTTAGGCTGACACCCAAGGACAGGTTCAGCGTGTCCTTGCTGGCGATGGCGTTGTTCATCAGGTACTTGAACATGCCGTCGTCGGAGGTCTGGCCGTCGAGGAGGCGCTGGCCGGTGCGGGCGATCACGGCTTGTTGGATCAGGCGTTGTTCGTAGAAGCCGTCACCCAGGCGCTTGGCGGCGATGTCGGGGTCGTAGCCCAGGTTCGTCAGCAGGTAGTCCGAGCTCATGAAGCGGCGCATGTCGGTCAGCGCCGGATTGGTCTCGATCAGGTATTTTTGCGGGTTGGCCTGGAACGAGCGGTCCGGCAGGCCGCGTACTTGGGTCAGGCCTGAGCCTTGGGTCGGCGTGGTCGAGCCTCCGCCGCTCATGCGGAACAGGCCGTTTTGCCCGGTGGGCAAATCAAAACCCGGCAAGGCCAGCGGATCGACCTGTTGCTGGGTCAGGTTCGGGGGTAGCTGCCGATTGACGCTGATGCGGGTCGAGAAGGCGTTGTCGGCCTGGGTGTCGGTGCGCGGGCCGGCACCGACATAGTTGTAGCCGCCACGCACGACGCTGTTGTCGGTGTTACCCGAAGTGCGGACATCGACTGCGCCGCCGGCCTGGATAATCGCGGCGTAGGTCTGGTTATCGGTAGTACTTGCCTGGGTGCGGAACTGCGGGAGCTCACGTTCGGTCATGCCGATGAAGCGGCTCATCGCTGCCTCGAGGCCACCCAGGTCATTGGCGTTGTAGCCTGGGCTCTGCAACCAGTATTTGTTGGTGAAGTCATTGGCGGCGGCGCGCCAGCCACCTGGGCTGCGCGTGCGCTCGGACATGAAGGTGCGCGAGGTTTCGGTCTCGCCGGTCTCGATGCCGATGTTGTCCAGGCTAACGAGGTTGGCGGTCAATGCGCCGCCGACGCCGATGCTGCTGCTCCGGTTGGTCAGAGTGTCGCCCTGGATATCCAGGTTACCGCCGGTGGTGATGCTGGAGGCGGCGCTGGCCGCGGTGACTTCGAACTTGTCGCGCTGAATGATCTGCCAGACGTGGTTCTCCTTGCCACCGCTGCAATCACCGGCGTTGACCCCTTCGATACAGGCCACTTCCCTGATCGAGGCGGTGTAGATGCCCGCGTCGTGGGCGGTCAAGACCTCACGTACGTTGTCGATCGTGCTGGCCGCCAGGCGCATGCTGCCATCGCTCTGCAGCGAGCCGGAGCTGTTGAGGATGCGGCTGGCACGGGTGCCGAGGCCGTCGCGATCGATGCTCAGATCGCCCAGGCTGTAGATATCGGCATAGCGGTTGGTCAGGCTATTGACGCGCAGGCTGGTAGCGCCGCCGCTGAAGATCAAACCGTGCTCGTTGAGCAGGTCGCCAGTCGATACGCCGAGCGCACCGGCACTGCCGAGGGTGCCGTAGTTGTTGATCGTGGCGGCAGTGACGTTCATGTCCGCCGCCGAGGTCAGGCGACCGTAGCTGTTGAGGACGCCATCGACCACGACGGTTGTGCGGCCGCCGCCGGCGATACTGCCGTTTTGCTCCAGATTGATCAGCGCGGCCTTGAGGCCCAGGGCACCAAGACTGCTCAAGCGACCGTTGCTGGCATAGGCGCCGGTCAGTTGCAGGTCGATGGCCCCATCGCTGCCGATCAGGCCGTCGACGCGCCAGTTGCTGCCACGGCCCACCATACTATCGGTACTGAGCAACTGGCCGGTGGCGGTCTGGGTCAACTGGTCGACATCCACGACCAGGTGCCCGGCCTGGATCGCCGTGCTGTTGGTCCAGCGATCAGCCGTCACCGTCAGGTTGCCGTAGGTCACCAACTGCCCGCCCGCCTGGCCCAGGTTGGCCTGGCTGATACCGAATACTCCCAGGCCGGTGTGCAACAGCTTGCCACCCGCGTTCTGAATGCTGCCGGCGTCCAGGCCCACATTTTGGCTGGTGGTTTCCAGGGTGCCGTCGTTGTTATCGAACAGGCCACCGATGTCGAACACGGTGGTGCTGTTCTTGCCCAGGGTGCGCAGTTGGCCCTTCTGGTTGCTCAGTCTCGCGGACAGAATATCCAGGCTGTCCTGGCTTTCGATAATGCCCGCGTTGTTGTTCAGCGCGCCCGAAAGGTCAAAGTCGATGCGACTGGCGCTGACCTGCCCGCCGCCGCTGTTGTCCATGTCCCGACCAATGACCTGGACCTTGCCCGTGGCGTATATCCCACCGTTGCGATTATTGATATCCGCACCCGCGTTGGTGATCACGACATCGCCGGCTTGTGCAGCGATGCGCCCGCCGTCGTTGAACAGCCCAGCCAAGGCTTGGATGCTGAGTCCTTGGGACTGGATCGTGCCGCCCCGACGGTTCACGTCATAGCCGTTTTTCAGCACACCCGTGGCCCGCGCCTCCAGCGCGGCCTTGACGCTGGACAGCACGCCGCCGCGGTTGTCCAGGTTGGTCGCGAAGACTCTCAGCTTGGCGTCCTGGGCGATGATGCTGCCACCCTGGTTATCGATATCACCTGCGACATCCACGGTCACCAGGCCCTTGCCTTGCAACGTGCCCTTGGCGTTGTTCAGGCTGGCGGCATCGAGTTCGAGCGCGCCTTCACGGCTGGCGATCAGGCCCTTTTCAGCGTTTTTCACCGAGTCGCTGGCATTGACCAGCAACTTGCCATTGGCGGCGACAGTACCTTTGTTGCTGTTGTCCAGGCTGGCGGTGCGCACGGTCACAACGCCCTGGCTGGACAATTCACCGCCCTGGTTCTTGATCGCGCCGGTGCTGGTGATGTCGAGGTTTTTACCGGTCATGACCAGACCGGTCAGGTTGTCCAGGCTGCCGAGGATCAGCGTCGCGCTGTTCAGGCTCGATAATTCACCGGCATTGTTTTCCAGGTGGCCCAGGTTGGCCGTCAGCAGGCCCTGGCTATTGATCAGGCCGCCCTGGCTGTTGAGGACCTGATCGGCGCTCAGGTGCAGTTCGGTGTTGCCGAGGATGCGGCCTTTGTTGCGGTTATCCACCACGTTACCGGTGACGGTGGTCTTGCGCTGGCCACTGAGCGTACCGCCCTGGTTGTTCAGCGCAGCACTGGTCGTGACGTTCAGGTCGCGACTGGCAATAACGGTTTTGCCGCCGTTGTTCAGTTGCTTGGCCGTGAGGGAGACATCGCCCGTGGTATTGCGGCTGTTATCGGCGTTGACGCCGGCTTCGATGATGCCGTTGTTGCTGAGCGTACCGCCGCTGTCCAGGTGAATGCTGTCGCGGGCCACCAGGTTTTTCTGGCTGGTCAGGTCGCCCTGGGTCTTAACGTCCAAGCGGCTACCAGCGTACACCTGGCCACGGGTTTCCAGGCTTTTGGCCGCGATGTCGACAGCACCGGCGGCGGCCGTCTGCGCCAAACTCAAATGCCCATTGGCATCCAGCTGAATATCCCCGCCACTGGCAACCATCTTGCCGTCCAGCTTCACCCCGACTCCGGCCTCGGTACCCACCAGCTTGATCGCCCCGGCGTACATACCACCCAAGGCCGAGGAATCGATGGCCAATTCAGGTTTGGCACTGCCGTCGTCGGCGCGGGCGGTGGCATTCAGGGTGCCTGCGTTGACGTCATTGCGCCCGGCGACGATGGTCAGGTTTTTCGCCTGAATCTCAGCGTTGATCCTGGCGCTGCGGGTGATGATTTCGAAGCGGTCGACGTTGTTCGCGTTCAAGCCCGCGCCTTCGATGGCGACGCTGCCCTGGTCCACCTGATAGCGACCCACTTGGCCGTTTTCGATGATCGGCTTGCCGGTGGTCAGGGTCGCCTTTGGAGTATTGATGAAACCGCAGCCGTTACAGCTGATGCCATAAGGGTTGGCGACGATGACGTGGGCTGACTGCCCCGCCACTTCGGTGTAGCCGCGCAGTTGACTGGGGTTGCCGCCGTTGACTTCGTTGAGGATGGTGGTGGCGGCCGTGCCCTGGAGGTTCGGGTTGCCGAGGATGATCCCACCCAGTTGCGTGGCCTGGGCCGGGTTGGTGGCGTTGTTGAGGATCACGCCGTTGCTGCCGACGTTGTAGTCCTTGAACTGGTTGTGAGACAGCCCGCTGCCGTTGGGCTTGGCGATGTTGACCACCGGCACGCCGTTGCCGGCCTGGCCGAGGCTGGTGCCCGGGGCGCTGACCACGATGCCGTCGGCCTGGGCCCACATCGGTTGCCAGAACATGACGTTGGCCAGCAGGAACGCCAGGCCACGCTTGGGCATGCCCCAGAAGGCGTCGCGGGTTTTCAGGGCAGCAGAAGGTTGGCGGGCCATGAAGGCGTGTTGGCGGTCGTCCATGATCAGGTCTCGTTACAGCAGCGTTAAATAGATACATCCAAGCGGAAGTAGATCGGCGCTTCGCGCTCGGTCAGGGCATCCGGACGTTCCAGGGAATGGGCGAAGGTGACGCTGGCGTTCAGGTGCTCACCGCGGGCGAACAGCTCCAGCGAGTTGCTCGACATGCGCCCGTGCTCGCTACCGTTGTAGCGATTACCGCGAATCACGCCCTGGTCATAACCGAGGCTGGTGCCATATTCGGCAAACACCGGGCGCAGCCACTCCATGGTCACCGGGCGGCTCCAGCGCAGGTCGTTGCGCCAGTAGCCGCCGCTGTCGCCGGACAGCGTCTGGTCCTTGTAGCCGCGAACCGACGACAGGCCGCCCAGGCTCATGCGCTGGGGGCTGAACAGCACGTCCTCGCTGCGCTGGCCGGTCATCAGGCTGCTGAAGCTGAAGGACTCGCCCCCCAGCATGAAGGGCTGCAAATAGCTGAGGGTCGCGGTGTATTTGCGGTAGCGCGCATCCGGCAACCCCGGCCCCGGCTCATGATCGCCCTGGGCATCGAGGGCACCGATACCTTGTTGCAGGCCCAGGTCGAGGTTGACGAAGGCATTGCCGATCCGCCGGCCATGGTTGATACCGAACTGCGCCTCGCTGATGCGATTGCTGCTTTCGGCGAGCTTGCTGTCTTCGATGAAGTTGTTTGTACGCAGGTACGAAAGGCCGGTGTTGAGTGAGGTCTTGCTCACGGCATCGCGATGGACCACCCGCTCCAGGCGCACCTGATGGTTCTGGCTGTCGCCACTCTGCTTGAAATTGAAGCCGTTGGCCTGGCCCAGCGCCCGGTACTCGCTCTGGCTGTAGGTGTAGCTCAGGTTCCACCAGCCAAACGGCAGGTTGTAATAGAGCATGCCATTGCGTGAGGTTTTCTGATGGTCGCTGACGGCATCGTGGCCGCCGCGCACGGCCAGTTGGTCAGCCAGGCCCAAGGGGCTGTCCCAATCCAGGGAAGCGCCCCATTGCTGCTCGCCGGTGCTTTTCTGCCCATCGTTATGCCGTGACAGGCCGGCGCGCCAGGGTTTCTGCGGGGTGTTGTCGACCCGCACTTCGCTGCCACCGATGTTTTGCCCGGGGGTCAGCGCCATTTGCGCACGGTTGGACGGCAAACGGTTCAGTTGATCGACCATCTGCTCCATCTCCCGCAGGTTGAGCAGATCGCCGGTTTTGCCGGGAAACGCCATCGCCAACTCACGATCCGACAACTGACTGTTCTCGGCACCTTTCAGGCCTTCCAGGCGGCCCTCGACCACCAACACTTGCAGGTGACCGCTGGACAGGTCCTGTTGCGGCAAATAGGCGCGACTGGTGACCAGGCCCTTCTCCAGGTAGTGGTCGGTAATGACCTTGAGCAACTGGTTAAGCTGCGGCACGCCCAGGCACTGGTTGAGGAAAGGTTTGAGCAGGCGTTGACGCTCGCCCTCGGACAACGCATCGGCGCCCTTGAGCTCGATGGTCTTGATCGGGAAGCAACGGGTATCGACTGGTGCGGTGGGCTGGGCCGGCTTCGCGTCCTTGCCGGGCAGGTCCTTGAGTTCTTCCAGGCGCCGACGCTGCTCTTCGAGCAGACGGTCCTGGCGCTCACGAATCAGGTCCGTGTCACCGGGGGTTGGCGCAGCATAAGCAAGTGTTAGCGGAGACAGGCACAGCAAAGCCAGGCACGACCTCGCCCACAGGGCGGGTGAGAACATGTTCGATCCCTCGATACAGAAATGACAGCAAGCTCGTGAGCGGACGAAGAGCCGAATGCCGGCTTACCCCCATGAAACACTCACGTTGCTGATGCGCAAAACCACGCGCACACCAGACCCTGCATATCGCTTTCGGTTCAAGAGAGCGGGAATTTCCCATTCAAAAAAGAGACGCGTCTTACAGGACGCGTCGAAAGCTCGGATTGCGCAGACGCCTACAGACACTCATCCAGGAAACTCACCACGGTTCCCATGCAAGCCATCCGCTCCTCGATATGGGGCATATGGCTGGAGTGTTCGAACAACGCCCAGCGAATGTCGGGAACATGATCCACATAGGGTTTGACCACCAACGGCGTCGCTTCATCGTATCGGCCTGAAATCAGCAGGGTCGGCACGCTGATCCGAGGCAAGCGATCGGTGATGGACCAGTCCTTCATGCTGCCGATCACATGGAATTCGGTGGGGCCATTCATGGCGTGATAAACGGTAGGATCGGCATCGATCTGGGCAAAGGTACGGGCGACTTCATCGGGCCAGGGCGTGACACGGCAGACATGACGGTCGTAGAAAACCCGAGCGGCCTCAAAATACTCGGTAGACGTCAAGGTTCCAGCCCGCTCGTGCTTGAGCAGTGTTTGCTGCACCTCTATGGGTAGAAGCTGGCGCAAGCGATTGACTTCAAGGAGCCACGTGGACATGTCCGCCGGGGAGTTGGCGACAATCAACACGCGCAAGCCCGCAGGCTGGAGCACCGCATGTTCGCTGGCCAACATGCCGCCCCAGGATTGCCCCAACAGTGCGTAATTGTCGCGAATGCCCAGATGATCCAGCAGGTTCTCCAACTCATCGAGAAAGAGCGCCACGTTCCAGAACGAGGGGTCTTTTTCCGGAAGATGGGTGGAACGCCCATTGCCCAGTTGGTCGTAATGAATCACCGGATAGCCACTGTTGGCAACATCCTTGAAGGCATCGACATAATCGTGTGTACAGCCCGGGCCGCCATGCAGGATCAGCAGCGGCGTACGGCCACTGCTGAAATCGCCAGTGATGCGATACCAGGTCTGATACGGACCAAAAGGCGCAAAGCCTTCGTGCGTTACGGGAAGATCCATTTCGTGCCGCTCCCTAGAAATCCTGTGGAACACGATACCGGGGACTGGACGGCGGAATAACTAGAGAAACAGATAGGTTTTTACCCGATTTCAGCTATCGAGCAACCGATAGTGCACCGCCCTGACCACGGCCTGGACCCGATTCCTGGCGCCGAGCTTGTGCATTGCAGAAGTCAGGTGGAGGGTGATGGTGGCCAAGGAACGATTCAGTTGCCTGGCGATGTCCGCCGCCGTCAACCCTTCAGCGGCTAATCTCAAGCACTCACGCTCGCGTTTGGTCAGGCGAACCGGGCATGCGCGGGCTTCCTTGCCGAGCAGCGGAAAAGCCGCCTCTTGCAGGGCATGGGAAATCAGACTGAAGTCACCCAGCGTTTGCCGGACATCCTGCAGGGTGCTCCCCTTCGTATCGGTGCGCAGCCCGGTCAATGTCGCAAAGCCACCTTTGGGCAAATGCATCGGCACCGTCACGCCACAGGTCATGCGCGAATCCTGCAGGTAGCTCACGACCGGTGCATGACTCTGGCCGATGAACGGCTGCAGCACCGTGTCGGCCTCCGGTCGATAGGACCAGACAAAAGGAGATATGGCATTGATTGCCAGATGCTGGACGGGGTCGATCTGGTAATAACCTTCTTCACACCAGAGCGAGTGCCAATCACGGGGGGTATTGCGCAACTTCAGCACAGTCGGGGTGATCAGTGCCCCATCATGATCCAGCGGCACCGGACTGTAGTCGTACACCAAGGCTTCAAAGCCTAACGCCTGGACCATCCCCAGGGTGTTATCCATCTGTTCGTCCAGGCTCCTGCCAGACACAAGACGGGTATTGAAGTCAGACAGCTTGGCCTGCATCCATTCAGCTCCCTTATTAATTTCAATCCTGAAATCGTGCAAGTAGAATGCCACGCCTGAGCGAGGGAATGCCAGAGATCAAACCTATAAGAATTGCTAGCTTATGGGCGCGTAGCTTCCTCGGTAAGGTTTAGCCAACGGGCGCACCTGAGCAGGAGAGCAATGATGTGGCATGAGATCGAGCCGGACCAGCGGTACGACGTGGAAGTCGATGGTCATCGTCTGGTGGCCTATGGCTTTGGCGACGGCGACGACGTGCTGTTGTGCCTCAATGGCGGCCCGGGATTGCCTTGCGATTATCTGCGTGACAGCCATGGCTGGCTCAAGGAAAAGGGCTTGCGGGTCATCGCTTTCGATCAGTTGGGTACCGGCGCCTCGGCCAGGCCTACTGACGAATCCCTGTGGGACATCACCCGCTATGTGGCGGAGGTAGAGACCGTCCGCCAAGCCCTCGACCTGGGCAAAGTGCACCTGCTGGGGCACTCCTGGGGTGGCTGGCTGGCGATCGAGTACGCCATTCATCACCCTCAATCGCTGAAAACCCTGATCCTGGAAAATACCGCCGGCGATATTCCTCATCTGTCCCTGGAACTGGAGCGTCTGCGGGCTGCCCTGGGCAGTGAGACCGTCGCGATGATGCAGCGCCATGAAGCCTTGGGCACCCTGGATCATCCGCAATACCAGGCGGCCATCACCCTGCTCAACTATCGCCATGTCTGCCGCCTGGACGAGTGGCCAGCACCGGTGACACGTTCCCTGGGCGACTGGAACATGGGGCCTTACATGACCATGCAGGGCCCCAACGAATTTCTCTATACCGGCAATCTCAAGGACTGGAATCGCATCGAGCAGATGGCCGGCTTCGAAATGCCTGTGCTGATCACCACCGGTCAACATGATGAACTGACGCCAGCCTGTGCGATGCGCATGAAAATGGCGCTCAAGGATGTACAACTGAATGTGTTCCCCAACAGCAGCCACATGCCGTTCTACGAAGAGCCCCACGCCTACTTCCCGGTCCTGCTGGACTTTCTGCACCGCCATCGGAACTAGCCCATGAACCTGGCGCGCTACCGTTTCATACTGTCGCGCCCGCTACAGCTGTTGCCGGTGCTGTTTGGCATCAGCATGATCACCTTTGTGCTCGTGCGCTCGATCCCCGGGGACCCCGCCAGGGCGCTGCTGGGCTCGCGCAGCACGCCGGAGGCGCTGATCAGGATTCGTGCCCAGTACGGTCTCGACCAGCCCTTGTGGATGCAGTACTTCTACTTTCTCAAGAACCTGCTCAAAGGCGATCTCGGCCAATCGCTGCTCTACAAAGTCGATGCCTTGAAGCTGATCAGTACCCGCATTGAGCCAACCCTGTTCCTGGTACTCGGCAGCGTACTGCTGGCGCTGCTGATTGCCGTGCCACTGGCCACGGTAGCGGCACGCAACAAGAGCGGGTGGCAGGATCATCTGATTCGCCTGTTCACCACGGCAGGGCTCGGCATGCCGGCGTTCTGGCTAGGCATCATGTTGATCCTGCTGCTCAGTGTGCAGTTGGGACTGTTCCCGGTCTCAGGCTATGGACGTACAGGGTGGGACAAACTGCATCACATGGTTTTGCCGTGCCTGACCATTGCCTTGGCACTCTCCGCCGTTCTGGTGCGCAACCTGCGCGCCAGCATGCTCATGGAGCTACAAGCCGACCATGCCACCGCCGCACGGGCCCGGGGCTTGTCCGAGCGGGCGATATTTCGCCGGCATGTGCTGCCCAACTCCCTGGTACCGGCGGTCAACCTGCTGGCGGTAAACATCGGCTGGTTGATCAGCGGCACGGTGGTCATCGAAAGTCTGTTTGCCATTCCCGGCATCGGTCAATTGCTGGTACGCGGCATCTTTACCCGCGACTACATGGTGGTCCAAGGCGTGGCCATGGTCCTGGCCCTCGCCACCGTCACGGTCAATTTCCTCGCCGATGTGCTGACCGTGATGATTGATCCGCGGGTGAACATGCGATGAGCGGCCAGACCCTCAGTCCCACCTGGCGTCTTGCGCTGCGTTTCGGCCTGCGCAACGGTCGCCTGGCCACCGTGCTAGGCCTGGCGATTCTGTTTGGCTGGCTGTTGCTCGCCCTCTTGGCCCCCTGGGTCGCGCCCTTCGATCCGATTGCCCAGAACACCGATATTCGCCTGCTGGGGCCGAGCCTGGCCCATCCGTTCGGCACGGACAATTTCGGCCGCGACGTTCTTTCCCGAGTGATCTGGGGCGCGCGCATCGACTTGCAGATCTCCGTGATCGGGGTGGTTTTCCCGTTCTTGATCGGCACTTGCGTCGGCGCCTTGGCCGGCTATATCGGTGGCCGGTTCGACACGATCTGCATGCGCCTGATCGATATTATCCTGGCCTTCCCCTTCCTGGTGCTGATGTTGGCAATCATGGCCATCCTCGGCCCCGGCCTGGGCAGCTTTTATATTGCGATGGCCCTGGTGGGTTGGGTGTCCTATGCACGGCTGATCCGTTCGCAGATCCTGGTGCTCAAGCAAAGCGATTTCGCCTTGGCGGCCAAAAGCCTGGGCTTCGGCCACGGACGCATACTGTTTCGGCACCTGTTGCCCAATGCCATGTTCGGTTCGATCGTGTTTTCCATGTCCGACGCGGTACTGGTATTGCTCAATGGGGCGGCGGTCAGCTATCTCGGCCTGGGGGTCCAGCCACCCACCGCCGAGTGGGGCACGATGGTCGCCGAAGGCCAGAGTTTCATCACCAACGCCTGGTGGATCTGCACCTTCCCGGGACTGGCGATCGTCACCTTGGCCATGGGCTTCAGCCTGCTGGCCGACGGTGTCGCCGAGCACCTCGGAGAACGCCCATGAGCACACCGGTGTTGCACGTCGAGGACCTCAGCGTGATCGCCGGCCACGGTGAGGGCGAAGTCACGCTGGTGGATCGCGTGTCATTTGACTTGGCCGAAGGCGAAATCCTCGGTCTGGTGGGTGAAAGCGGTTCAGGCAAGACGATGGCCTGCCGGGCCTTGATGCGCTTGCTGCCCTCTGCAAACCTGCGGGTCCAGGGCAAGGCCGTGCGCCTTGCCGGCAAGGAGCTGCTGACACTGGATGAAGCCGACATGCGAGGCATACGGGGTCGGCGATTAGGGATGATTTTTCAGAATCCCGGTAGTCATCTTGACCCGTTGATGCGTATTGGCGAACAGATCGGCGAGGGCATACGCCTGCATCAGGGGGCGTCCAAGCGTGAAGCACGGGCGAAGGCCATTGATGTGTTACGCCAGGTGGGCATTCCCGATCCGCTAACGCGGGTCGACAGTTATCCCCATGAGTTTTCCGGTGGCATGCGTCAACGCGCCATGATCGCTGTGGCATTGGGTTGCAACCCCCAGGTGCTGATCGCCGATGAGCCGACCACCGCCCTGGATGTCACGGTACAGGCACAGATCCTGCGCCTGCTCCTGGATTTGCGCGACCAACGTGGGCTGTCCATCATCATGATCACCCACGACCTGGGGATCGTCGCCCAGACCTGTGATTCCATCGCGGTGATGTACGCCGGCCGGCTCTGCGAACACGGCAACAAGCTTGATCTGCTGGCTCACCCACTACATCCCTATACGGCGGCCCTGATCGACTGCCAACCGGCTACCAGCGCCGGCCATGCCATGCTCAAAACCATCGCCGGCCAGCCGCCTCTGCTGAATGCGCTGCCCACCGGTTGCCGCTTCAATCCTCGCTGCCTTCAACAGGGCAGCCAGTGCACGCGGCTGTTGCCACAGATGCAAGTCACGACAGAAGCACACCGAGTCGCCTGCCATTACCCGCTGCCTGTGGGAGCTTCGTCATGACCCTGTTGCACGTGAAAGATCTGCAGGTGCGCTTCGCCGCCCCCGGCAGTGGTCCGTTCGGAATCAACAGGCAATGGGTGAGCGCCGTCAACGGCGTGTCGCTGAGTCTGGCCGCCGGAGAGGTGCTTGGGTTGGTGGGGGAGTCGGGCAGCGGCAAGAGCACCCTGGGTCGGGCCATCTTGCGCCTCACTGAGGTCAGCGCCGGACAGATCCTGTTCGATGGCGTGGATATGGCTCAAGGCAAGCGGATCGACATCGAGCGACTGCGCCACGAAACCGCGATGATTTTCCAGGATCCTTATACCGCCCTCAATCCACGGATGAGCATTGGCGACACCCTGGCTGAAGTGCTGCGAGTGCGCTGTGCGATTCCTGCATCGCTGATTCGCCAGCGGGTCGATGAACTGCTGAACCTGGTCGGCCTGCGACCGGAGCTGGCCCACCGCAAACCGGGCTCGTTGAGTGGCGGTCAATGCCAACGTGTGGGGATCGCTCGGGCACTGGCCATCGAGCCACGGTTGATCATCGCCGATGAATGCGTGGCCGCGCTGGACGTTTCCATCCAGGGACAGATCATCAACCTGCTGCTGGAGCTGCGACAGCGCATGAACCTGGCGATTCTGTTCATTGCCCACGACCTGGCGATCGTTCGGCGGCTCTGTGATCGGGTCGCCGTGATGTACCTCGGCGAGATCGTCGAGCAAGGCCCCACGGAAGCCGTGTTCAGCAGCCCGCGGCATCCTTATACCGTCGCGCTGATCCAGTCCATTCCACACATCGACCCGACTCGACCGTTGCTGAGCGCCCCCCTGCCTGGCGAGCCACCCAGCCCCCTGAACCTTCCATCCGGCTGCGTTTTTCACCCGCGCTGCCGGTATGCACAACCCATCTGCGCGAAAACGCCGCCCCCCAGCCATGACATCAATGGACATCGTTATAGCTGTGTGCTCGGAGAGCCATTGCTCTAAAAAACATTCATCAATAGGGAGTTTGACCATGCGATCGAAACACTTGAAGTTGCTGACCGCCGCGACGTTGACCGTTTGCACACTGGCGGCCGGTGTCGCCCAGGCAGCAGGCGTGCTGACCATCGGTTGCCGTGAAGAAAGTACGACGTTCGACCCGATCAAAAGCGCGCAGAACCGTGATAACTGGGTGTTCTCCAATGTCTACGACGTATTGGTGCGCGTCGACAACACCGGCACCAAGCTGGTACCGGGGTTGGCCGAGAGCTGGCAGGTTTCCGACGATGGCATGACCTATACCTTCAAGCTACGTTCGGCCAAGTTCTCCGACGGCTCAGCGATTACCGCCAGCGATGCAGCGTTCAGTCTGTTGCGCATCCGCGACAACAAAGGGTCGCTGTGGAGCGACTCCTACAAGATTATCGACAAGGCCCAGGCAACCGACCCGCAGACACTGGTGGTGACACTCACAAGCCCTTCAGTGCCCTTCCTCGCGCAGTTGGCGTTGCCCAACGTCTCCATCCTGTCGCAAAAGGCCATGGAGAAAATGGGTGAAGAAGCCTATGCCCAGGACCCCGTTGCTTCTGGCGCCTTTATCGTCAAGGAGTGGCTACGCGGTGATCGCGTGGTGCTGGAGAAGAACCCCCACTTCTGGCAGGCCGACAAGGTGAGCCTGGATGGCGTGGAATGGATCTCCATCCCGGATGACAATACGCGGATGTTGAAGGTACAGGCCGGTGAACTGGATTCGGCGATCTTCGTGCCCTTCTCCCGCGTCGAAACCCTGAAGAAAGATCCCAACCTGATCGTACACATGGATCCCTCCACCCGTGAGGATCATCTGCTGATCAACCATGAGCACGGCCTGCTGGGCAAGCCAGAAGTACGTCAGGCCCTAGACCTTGCGATCAACAAAAAATCCCTGGTCGATACCGTGACGTTCGGCCATGGCCAGGTGGCTTATTCCTACATTCCTAAAGGAGCGCTTTATCACAATGCCGATAATCTGCAGCGCCCGTACGACCCGGAAAAAGCCAAAAAAATGCTGGCCGATGCAGGCGCCTCAGGCCTGAAGCTCAACTATGTGGTCAATGCGGGCAATGAAGCTGACGAGCAGATCGCCGTGCTGGTCCAGCAACAGCTCGCAGCAGTCGGCGTGACAGCCACCTTGCAGAAAGTCGACCCAACCCAGAGTTGGCAGATGCTGATCGACGGCGACTACGATCTGTCCGTGATGTACTGGACCAACGACATCCTCGACCCGGACCAGAAGACCACCTTCGTGCTGGGACATGACACCAACATGAATTACATGACCCGCTACAAGAACGACAAGGTCAAGGATCTGGTCGCGGCCGCGCGGGTAGAAGTGGACCCGACCAAGCGCAAGCAGATGTATACCGACCTTCAGGCAATCGCCAAGCAGGACGTCAACTGGATCGATCTCTACTACAGCCCGTACATCAATATTTCGCGCAAGAACATCGAGCACTTCCAACAAAACCCACTGGGACGCTTCTCTCTTGAGGAAACAGTGAAGCGCTAGCGAGTAGTGGCAACGCCTTGATCACGAATCGAGGCTTGCCACTTGATGGCCAAGCAACATCGGCCGCTCCCCGGTCATCTCACACAGCAACGCTGTGACGGCGTTCCCTTCAACCGTGCCATGGTCTTGCAGAAAGCCCGCCACGGCGCTGACCGCCGGCCAGTAACGGTGCACCAGGCAACTGCAACGAGCGATGGCCTGGGCTTGGGCGTCGAGCAGCTTGCGCGGTGGCAGCAGGCTGATCAGTTCGTGCCCCCGGTCCAGGTCACCCCGGCCGCTGCCCCTGAACAGCCGGTCGGACCTGCGGTGCCGGTAGACCGCTTCGGCCACAGGCCCGGCGAAGCAATGGAGCAGGTCACGCTCGATGGCATCGATCATCGAGGGCAGGTATTCAGCGATCCCCGGCGCGTCGAAGGCCGGGCGCGAAACGAGGTAGTCGGCTTCGACCAACCCTTCTGCGTATTGCGGGTTGCCGTGCAGGTCGAACAGCGGCCCCGCCCAGGCTTCGACCTTGGTACGCACGGTGATGCGCTTTATCGGTAGGCCATTCCACCAAAAGGCCAGGGCATGACCCGCTTCGTGGAAGGCCGTGCTGCACGGGCATTTGTTCATGATGGGGTCCGTCACGGCAGGCGCCGTTCATATCATCTGCCTCCCCCCCGGGCGCCGATAAAAGATTGTCCCTATCGACCGTTAATACTGCGCCTATTAGCTATCTGCCAAAGGAGGACTAGCCTGAATTCAGGCTGGTGCAATCCGGCCCGTGAAACCTGACAAGAGATACGAAGCGTTCAGAAACGTACTGGGCTTGCCGTGGGCCACCGTACTGGCAATTAGATGTTGCCGCGTAGCCAAACATGATCAGTTGAGCGAACTGTGAGCCCTGCGCCCTGTGTCATTTATTTCGCCTGTCGCTATTCGAAGCCCGCCGGGCTGGATAGCTGGATGAATACGACCAAAGGTAGCTTCTCATGGCAAACGAATCGAAATGCCCGTTCAATCACGCCGCTGGCGGTGGCACGACGAACCGCGACTGGTGGCCGAACCAACTGAATCTGAAGATCCTGCACCAGCACTCCTCGCTGTCCGACCCAATGGGCGAGGACTTCAACTATGCCGAAGCGTTCAAGCGCCTGGACTTCCAGGCCTTGAAACAAGACCTGAATGCGCTGATGACCGACTCGCAAGACTGGTGGCCGGCGGACTTCGGCCACTATGGGCCGCTCTTTGTCCGCATGGCCTGGCACAGTGCAGGCACCTACCGCACCGGTGATGGGCGCGGTGGGGCGGGTTCCGGCCAGCAGCGGTTTGCACCGCTCAACAGTTGGCCCGACAACGTCAGCCTCGACAAGGCGCGTCGGCTGCTGTGGCCGATCAAGCAGAAGTATGGTCGCAACATCTCCTGGGCCGACCTGATCGTCCTTACCGGCAACGTCGCGCTGGAGTCCATGGGCTTCAAGACCTTCGGCTTTTCCGGTGGTCGCGCCGATGTCTGGGAGCCGGATGAAGACGTCTACTGGGGTTCCGAAAACAAATGGCTGGGGGGCGATGTTCGCTACGGCAAGCCCGACAAAGCCGCCATGCAGGATCCCGGCGAAGGCCAATTGGTGGCCGAACCTGGCAACGAAGAAAGCCGCACTGACGAAGGACGTAACCTGGAGAACCCACTGGCCGCCGTGCAGATGGGGCTGATCTACGTCAACCCGGAAGGCCCCGAGGGCCAGCCGGACCCGGTCGCCGCCGGGCTGGATATTCGCGAAACCTTCGCCCGCATGGCGATGGACGACGAAGAAACCGTGGCACTGATTGCCGGCGGCCACGCCTTCGGCAAGACCCACGGCGCCGGGCCTGCGGACAATGTCGGCGCCGAGCCCGAAGCCGCTGGCCTGGAGCTGCAAGGCCTGGGCTGGAAGAGCACCTTCGGCACCGGCAAGGGGCCCGATACCATCACCAGTGGCCTGGAAGTCACCTGGACCACCACGCCCACTCGCTGGAGCAACAATTACCTGGAAAACCTGTTCGGCTTCGAATGGGAACTGACCAAGAGCCCGGCAGGCGCGCATCAATGGACACCGAAAAACGGCGCAGGCGCGGGCATCATCCCCGATGCCCATGACCCGGCCAAACGGCGTAATCCAACGATGCTGACCACCGACCTGGCCCTGCGCTTCGACCCGATCTACGAAAAAATCTCCCGGCGTTTCCTGGAAAACCCGGAGCAGTTGTCCGACGCCTTTGCCCGCGCCTGGTTCAAGCTGATCCACCGCGACATGGGCCCGCTCTCACGCTACCTCGGCCCGGAACTGCCCAATGAAGAACTGCTGTGGCAAGACCCTATCCCGGCGGTCGACCATCCGCTGGTCAACGACAGCGACATCGCCACCCTCAAAGGCAAGCTGCTGGCCTCGGGCCTCACGGTTTCACAACTGGTGTCCACGGCGTGGGCCGCGGCTTCCACCTTCCGTGGTTCCGACAAACGCGGCGGTGCCAACGGTGGCCGCCTGCGCCTGGCCCCGCAGAAGGATTGGCCAGCCAACCAGCCAGAACAACTGGCCCAAGTGCTGGCGACCCTGGAAAGGGTTCGGAGCGAGTTCAACGCCGCCCAAGCCGACGGCAAGAAAATCTCCCTGGCGGACCTGATCGTGCTGGCCGGCAGCGCCGGTATTGAACAGGCCGCGAAAAATGCCGGGCTCAGCGTGACGGTACCCTTCACGCCAGGACGCATGGACGCGAGCCAGGAGCAGACCGACGTCGAGTCGTTCGGTTTTCTCGAACCCATTGCCGATGGTTTCCGCAACTACCTCAAGGGCCGGTACCGCGTGTCCGCCGAGGCGCTGCTGATCGACAAGGCACAACTGCTGACCCTCACTGCCCCGCAAATGACGGCACTGATTGGCGGCCTGCGAGTGCTGGATACCAACGTCGGCCACACTGCCCACGGTGTCTTTACCCAACGGCCAGGGACGTTGAGCAACGACTTTTTCGTCAACCTGCTCGACATGGGCGTGGAATGGAAAGCCCTTTCCGACACCCAGGAAACCTTCGAAGCTCGCGACCGCAAGACCGGCCAGGTCAAATGGACCGGCACTCGCGTTGACCTGGTCTTCGGCTCCAACGCGCAGCTGCGGGCCCTGGCCGAAGTCTATGCCAGCCCGGATGCCCAGGAGCAGTTCGTCAAGGACTTCATCGCGGCGTGGGTCAAGGTGATGAACCTGGATCGGTTCGATCTGCGGTGAGAGGCGTCCAAACCCATGAGGTCGTGCAGGGAAGCGACCTCATGAACTTTTCTTCACCCCACGCCTGCCTGTGATTGGGTAAAGTCCCCTCGCTCATTCAAGAAACTAAGGTTTTAGCCCGCGCTCCCAGCGGGCTTTTTTTTGCCTGGCGTTCAGGCTGACGAAGCGCGTTGCCCAACGCAGGCTGCTCCAAGGCCGCTCGCCCATAAAACAGCAACGCCATCAGCCAACAACTCAACCAGACGAAAATCCCCGCCCAGAACGTGTGGGACATGTAGTGCCACCCCTGCAGGACCCGGGTCGTGCCGTAGACAAACCCCAGGGCCAGCGCCCCATACATCAAGGCTTTCGAATGACGCCAGCGATAGCGGCGGGCGACGAAATACAGCGCCAGCATCGTGAAGCCGCCGGACGCATGGCCGCCGGGCCAGCAACGACCGTCACCGGCGACGTTCAGCAGGTCGAAATTCTGGAACCATTCCTTGTGCTCGATCTTGCCGGCGTACTGGGTGGTTTCCACTGGGCAGTACACGCTGGTGTGGCCCTTGAGGTAATGGATCACCCCGGTGCTGAGGGAAAAGGCGAAGACCACGTAGAGAAAGTCGCGACGGTGCTTGTGGGCAAAACGCAGTGGCTTGCTCAGTCGGGTCTTATCCAGCAGGCGAAGCAGCCCAGGGTGTTTTTCCGGTTTGAAGATCGGCCAGAAAAACGCCAACAGCGCCCCTACTATGGCCGCCTCGCCGGTCCAGTTCGGGATGACCCTCGCCCACTTGTGGGTGATTTGCTCGAACAGCCGCACGTGCTCTAACGGAAAGACCTGATGTAGCGGATCGTAGAAAAGATCGCTGATGGCGATGTCGATGCGGGTCAGGTCGAACAGCAGGAACACCACAGCGGCACAGACCAGGGGAACTCCGAGGTTGAGGCCGTAGAAACGGGCGCGAGCAGACGTCAGCATGAGCGGTCCTAATCGTGGGAAAAGTTACTGAAACGCCACCGAGTGCCAGTCAGAGGCCTCGATAAACCCAAGCAAGCGTGGCGCTTGGGGCTGGGCGGTGGAAACGAACAGCGAAGCACCATAGCCGAACGCCGAAGTCGGGCGCTGGAGCGCGGTTTCCATGGCCTGCATGCATTCGCTATGGGTGACCAGAATCAGGTTGCGCCCCGCCACCTTGTGGGCCAGGGCATTACGCAGCAGGTCATGCCGGCAATTGATCAGCCAATCGTCACCGGTGCCCACCTTGTTGAACATGTACCCTGCCGTCTGGGCCGCACGCACCAGCGGGCTGTTGTAGAGGTCGACGTTGTCCAGGCCCAGTTGTTCGAACCGGGCACCGAGGCCCACCGCAACGGCACGGGCGCGGTCCGTGATGCCCTCGCGGTCATTCAGGCACGCGGCCTTGGAGTGGTCGCAGCGCTCGACATGGCGCACCAGCACGATCATCTCGCCCTTGGCCCAGCCATCGGCCAAGCCACGGGCACCGGCGATATTGCCATGGGCCAGGTCCGGCACCGCTGCCGGGCTCAGCAGCCA
Organism: Pseudomonas sp. NFACC37-1; assembly: GCF_900101575.1. Lineage (NCBI taxonomy): Bacteria > Pseudomonadati > Pseudomonadota > Gammaproteobacteria > Pseudomonadales > Pseudomonadaceae > Pseudomonas > Pseudomonas sp. NFACC37-1. The sequence continues at coordinate 24,969 of NZ_FMUZ01000030.1, forward strand.
GAAGGTCAACGGGATCACCAGCAGCGCCGAAGCCAGCACGACCAGGGTATTTTGGTAACGGGCAAACCAGCGCGTATCGATCGAGCGCGTCAGGCCGAAAAGGCTCAGTCTCAGTTCCACATCAAGCCGCCCCGACGGCATCCACCCAGTCATTCGAAGGCGCGACAGTAGAGAGGCCGACGTAGGCAGGCAGTGAAACCGATGTGAAAAAAAGCTTCAGATCCAGGCCCCCCCGCCGATACAGCCCTGCTACATGTTCTTGCTGGCTCTTAAAAACAACAATCTTCCAGCCAATCGATGATCAAGCAGCACAACGTTCCTGGAGGAATTTGATGAATAGCTGGTTTGGCAACATTAGCGTCAACATGAAATTGGGCCTGGGCTTCGGCCTGGTGCTGGTCCTGACCTGCCTGCTGGCCCTGACCAGTTGGACCAGCCTGGGCGGTCTGATCCAGCGCAGCAACTGGATGAGCGACATCACTCAGCTCAACGCCAGCCTGACCAAACTGCGCGTCAGCCGCCTGCAATACATGCTGACCAATGGCGACGAAACCGCCGCACAAAATGTGCAGACCACCCTCGATGGTTTCGTGGCACAACAAAACGCCCTGCTCAGCAGTTTCAAGAGCCCGGCAAACGTCAAGCTGCTCAAGGAGCAGAGCGCGGTCATCGGTGCCTATCAGGTGTCCTTGAACAAAATGCGCAGCGCCTATCGCGCCGGGAACAGCGCCCGCGATGTCATGGGCGCGAACGCCGACGTCGCCTACAAACTGATCGAGGACCTCGACGCCGACGTGCGGCAAATGGCCCTCAGCGATGAACGTTTCACCCAGTTCCAGGCCATCACCGAGGCCAAACAGGCCTTCATGCTGGCCCGCTATGAAGTGCGCGGCTACACCGCCAACAGCAACGCCGACACCGAACGCAAGGCCATCGCCCAACTGGACGCCGCCATCGCTTCGCTCAAGCCGCTGAATGAACATTTCTCCAGCAGCCGCCAGGATGAACTGCGCCAGCTGGAAAACGCCCTGACCCAGTACCGCAGCGCCGTGCAGGCCTTCAAGCTGGCCACCGCCGATGTGGTCCAGGCCCGCAAGGAAATGACCGACCAGGGCGCGACCATCGTGGCCTTGAGCGAGCAGCTGTACCAGATCCAACTCGACCGCCGCGACGCTGAAAGCGCCGAGGCCCGCACCCTGCAACTGATCAGCACCTTGCTGGCGTTGCTGATGGGCGTCATTGCCGCCGTGATCATCACGCGCCAGATCACCGGCCCGCTGCGCGAAACCCTGGCCGTGGTCGAACGCATTGCCAGTGGCGACCTGTCGCAGAATGTCATCGTCACCCGCCGTGACGAACTGGGCGTGCTGCAACAAGGCATCGCACGCATGGGCGTGACCCTGCGCGACCTGATCAGCGGCATCCGCGATGGCGTGACCCAGATCGCCAGCGCCGCCGAAGAATTGTCCGCCGTGACCGAGCAGACCAGCGCCGGGGTCAACAGCCAGAAAGTCGAGACCGACCAGGTCGCCACTGCCATGCACGAGATGACCGCCACGGTCCAGGAAGTCGCGCGCAACGCCGAAGAGGCCTCCCAGGCAGCCGCCGCCGCGGATGGCGAGGCCCGCGCCGGCGACCAGGTGGTCAGCGAAGCCATCGCCCAGATCGAACGCCTGGCCAGCGAAGTGGTGCGTTCCACCGACGCCATGACCGTGCTGCAACAGGAAAGCGACAAGATCGGCAGCGTCATGGACGTGATCAAGGCCGTGGCCGAGCAGACCAACCTGTTGGCGCTCAACGCCGCCATCGAAGCGGCCCGCGCCGGTGAAGCCGGACGTGGTTTCGCCGTGGTGGCCGACGAAGTCCGTGGCCTGGCCCAGCGCACGCAGAAATCCACCGAGGAAATCGAAGGCCTGGTGGCCGGCCTGCAGAACGGTACCCAGCAAGTGGCCGCCGTGATGAACAACAGCCGCAGCCTCACCGACAGCAGCGTGGCCCTGACACGCAAGGCTGGGGAGTCCCTGGGAAACATCACCCGCACGGTGTCGAACATCCAGTCGATGAACCAGCAGATCGCCGCCGCTGCCGAGCAGCAAAGCGCCGTGGCCGAGGAGATCAGCCGCAGCATCATCAACGTGCGCGACGTCTCCGAACAGACCGCCGCCGCCAGCGAAGAAACCGCCGCTTCCAGCGTGGAACTGGCGCGGCTGGGTAGTCAATTGCAGATGATGGTGAGCCACTTCAGGGTTTGATCATGGACAACGCCCGGTTCCGATGGGATACGGGCGTTATGGATGAAGCCCCTTCAAGCGTTCCAGGGGTTGATGACTTCAACCCCTGAGCACTCAAAGTCTCGGGTATTGCGAGTTGCAATCAGCGCCCCATGAGTACGGCAAATAGCGGCAATCTGTGCATCAGCCATGCCGGCCGTCCTCCCCTTCGCCTCGCATGACGCAACGAGGGTCGCGTACTCAACCGCCGCATGGGCATCGAAAGGCAGGATCCTGCCAGCAAAATCCTCTTCGAACATTGCCATTGCATGGGCTTCAAGCTTTTGCTTGCGCTTGCCGGAAGGCAGCCGGGCGACACCATGAAGAATTTCCGCCACGGTGACAGCGCAAATGACCAGTTCCATTGCAGGCTGCAAATCAACCCAGGCCAGGACACTGGCGTTCGGCTCTGCACGCATGAACTCTGAAATCACGTTGGTATCGAGCACTATCATTCAGATAAATCCGCCGCATTGGCCCTTTCGTCACGCGCAGGCAGATCCAGCTCCACACCGCCCAGGGCACTGAATCTGTTTCGGATACGACTCCCCAATCCACCTTCAGGGCTCACTCTTGCCAAGGCACGCCCTAAAATCAGCCGGGCCTCTTCCTCCATGGAGTGGCCGTTATGGGCTGCCGCGATACGCAGTTGTTCCTTTATCTGATCGTCCAGGTTTCGAATAGTGAGGCTGGCCATAAAACACCTGCAATCAATGAAATCATTGATTGCAAGCTAGTTTAAAGCGCTCAACTTGTCCAGCGGCCACTCACCCGCCCCCGGGGCCACCGTAATTAAAAACCGCCCCACGCATCGCCCTTTCGTACACATCTTCCCCTGACGTCCTACCGTTTTTTTTTGCGCGCTCCTGTACGGTTTTCTCCCGAAACGCACATTCCGTTCGAACAGGAGATAGACCCCACATGGACGTTAGCAACGACTCGCTGCTACACAGGCTCGTCGCCTTCCCTGCCGGCAAGTACACTGCAAAAACCAAATTCAGAACAGCTCTGCAGCGCATGGGTGTGACGTCGGTGTTCGACATCGTGCGCATGGACAAAACGCAGTTCACCCTCGAACTCGCCCAACACAGCGACGTGGATGCAGGACGGGTGTACGACAGCGCTGTGAGTTATGCCGGACAAATCAGCCGCCTGTACCAAGAGCACCGCGTATCCCCCAGGAAGGACACCCAGCCAAGTTTCCGGCACAGCCTGGATTCGGATTCAACGTCAGCGTCCGCCGGTTATCAGGCACTCTTCGAAGAAAACTGGGATCAGTTCTGTGACGAAGGCGACATCGCCGCCATCGACTCACCGGTGGCGTATCTGCGCGCCCTGTACCTGTTCGCCCGGCAATTGGAGCAGCTACCAGCCCCTGCACAAGCGGCCAGGATCACCCTGGAGGAGCGGCGCCCGGACCTCGGCAAGCTGATGCTCGATCGACAGAGCGCCTTCGCCACGCGCCCGATGCTCGACATCATCAACGACACCCTGCGCAGCAACATCGCGGCGCACCTGGCCAGTACCGGCAGGGACGAGACCGTCCAGCAGGTGCTGGCCAGCGAACACTACCCCTTCTCGCTGCCCTATGACCTGCATCACCACCAATGTCTGCTTGGCTTGGGCGCAGGCAAACCCGCGCTGGGCGAGCTGAACTATCGGATCAGCCTGCAATTGCCATTTTCACGAGGCCCTTCGGCGTACGGGCGCGTCACGACGTCTCATGTCGATGCCCAAAAGCTGTTGTCCGGTCTCAGCCCGGAACAACAGAACCTGCTGCTCGCGCCAAGCGCTTCAAGCGCCAGGCCTGACGCGCTGAAGAAAAGCTATGGCACCCAGGACATCACACGCCTGGGTCAGCTCGATTTTTTCCAGGAACGCACCGGGCTGACGACGGACCAGGTGGAACAACTCCTGGCGCAAGGCCGCTACAGCCCTCGCAGCTCGATCAACAGCCCGGACGCCACGCAGAGCGTTTATGGCGCCAGCTATATCAACGGGTCGGAGCGGGCGGACGCCCTGCGCATCGAAACCCAAGGGGCGTCGCGCGTCTTCCTGCACTATTCCGATGAACGTTTCGATCGTCTCCAGCGCATGATCCGCCTGCATCGCTGGACCGGTATCCCCGTGGCCGAACTGGACACACTGATCATCAACGCCCTGCGATCCGAGGGAAGCGACACACTCAGCGCCAACACGTTGCGCACCCTTGGCGTCTACCGGTACCTGAACCAACGTCATGGCATCGCACCTGAAGAGTTTGCTTCTTTGCTGCACGACATGCCGGTTGAAGCCTGCGGGGAACGAGTCCCGTTGTTCGATCAGGTGTTCAATCGCACTCGCTTGCTTGAAAACCCCGTGTGGCAATACCCCAAGAAGCCACTGGCCATCACCGACCAGCAAACCTTCAGCTACTTGAGTGCCGGCCTCGGATTGCCCATGACCCAGGACGCGTTGCTGCTGCTTGCGCAACGAAGCGAGCAATACCTGCCGGGACTGGAACACGACCTGCCTACGGTTTCATCCCTCTACCGCCAGGCCCGCATCGCCCGGATGCTGGACCTATCGCCGCTGGAGTGCACCGAGCTGGCCCGGCTACTGGGAGGGGACGATTACGGCAAGGCGCTGGTGACCGGGCGACTGTCTCCCCCGGCATCCTCGGCACCCGACATTCTCGACGTGCTGATGGCCTTGGATTGGGCCGTCGACTGGCTCAGGCAAAACGGGCTCGATGTGCTGCAGTGGTGTCGTCTGTTCGCTGAACCAGAAGCGGGCTTGCCACTGAACCAGAACCAGGAACAACGCCTGGCGAGACTTCGAGAGGACACCGAGCACGTCCCTCAGCACCTGGTTGAAACCCTCCTGCATGACATGGCCGACCTTTCCAGCGAGCTCGTTCCCCAGGTGATGCAAATGGCCGGTACCGATGCCGAGGCGCTTGTCGCGGCCATCATGGCTGCCCCGGGCATCATGCCGCAGGCGCTGGCAAAGGTACTTCGTACCGCCGAGGCTTGCCAACACCTGCACCTGAGCAGCAGCACGCTGAACGCCTTGATGGAAAACCCGACATGGCTGGCCTCGAACGCTTCCAGAGCCCTCACCCCGCAGACGCTGTATCTGCTCGAGCGTTTCAGTCATTGCGCCCGTCACCAGGCGCAGTCCGAAGAAAACCTGCTGCACTACCTGCACGTCGCCAACCAGGACGACCAACAGGCGGAAAAAGAAGCCAACAGCCTGCTGGCCGGCCTCCTGAACTGGAACAGCGAAGAAGTGCAACGCCTCACGGCGCAATTGGAACCACGACGCGCGACGTCAATGGAAGCGCTGGACTGGGTCATCCGCTGCCAGGCGTGCTGCGTCAGCACAGGGTTGTCGGCAGAGCAACTGCTCAAGGCAACCGCACTGAATACCCACAGCCCTGTTTCGGATTGGAAAACCGTCGGCGAAGCGCTGATCGCGGCCCGCCATTGACCACCCTACTTCAATATTCAAGGATCGAATATGACCGTTGCCCTGAAAAAGCAGCTCGATGAAAGCCTGCGCGATGCCCTGCTGGCGCTTTACCTGAACAAGGTCGCGCCCGACCAGGCCACGACGAAAACACGCCAGTTCAAGACAGCCCGGGACCTCTACGAATACTGGCTGCTCGACGTACTGGTCAGCCAGGACGTGCCCACCACGCCCGTGGCCTGCGCCATTGCCAGCCTGCAGCAGTACATCAACCGCATCCTGATGAACCTGGAGCCCGGTTACGACCCGGCCAGTATCGGCGCCGAGCGTCAGAAAACATGGCGCGATGAGATGCACCAGTACCCCACCTGGGCCGCCCATCAAAAATTGCTGTACTTCCCCGCGACTTATCTCGACCCCGCCCTGAGGGCTGATAAAAGCGAGAATTTCCGTCAACTGGAAAACGAGCTCAGCCAGAACCAGATTCAACCCGATGCCGTTCAAACGGCGGTCATGGCCTACCTGACCCGCTTCGAAGAAGTCGCCAACCTGAACATTCTCAACGGCTACATCGACGGCTCGGACTTTGCCAACAGTACCTATTACTTCATCGCCAAATCCCGCTCCGAAAACAGCTACTTCTGGCGCTCGTTGAACATGGCCCAGCGACCACTCGACAGCACGCCACCGCCACCACCGGCCATCGCGCCCAAGCGGGACCAGCCGGATCCGTTCGCCTGGTCGGACTGGGAAAAAGCCGATGTACCCATTCCGGAAAATGCGGCCGAGCACTCGATTCGGCCGGTCTGGTTCAACAATCGGCTGTTCGTGACCTGGGCCGAATGCATCCACCAGGATCCCTCCGCTTCAAGCAACGCCCCTTCGCAGGCCAACACCACACCATCGGGCAAGATTCACCCACTCTTGCGCTTGAGCTATTGCTTCAAGAAACAGGACGGCAACTGGAGCACTCCGCGGGTGGCGTTGCAAGGCTATTGCGAGGATGAGGTGCTTGGCAGCAAGGACGTGAACGCGATCAAGGCATTGATACGCACCGTTGCGGTACAGCACAGCAATGGTTCGCAAGACGTCCTGTTTCTGGCCCTGTATGGTTATGAATCCCGGCCTGCGTCGGGCGTCACCAGCGACAACAACCTCGTCTTCAGCAGAACGACTTGCATCGACAAGCACCTCAGCCTTGAACCGGTTCGCTCAGCGGACTCTGCCACCGAGAAAGCATTCTTGGACGCTGCCGTCCAACGCATCCAAGCCAAAACCTCCACAGACCTCGAACTCGCAGAAGCCGCCCCGCCCAGCGACATGGCCTCTGGCATGTCGGATTTCGAAAGCGCCTATCGCGATCGGATCAAGCTGCGCTACACCAGGCACGGATCCAGGCTCACACTGCACATGACGGCAAACATCGGCATTACCGGCGTAGGATTCATAAGTCACCTGCCGCGTAACACAATGCAGTTGAGGGTGCATAACACCTCCACCGCTGTACCTCACCTTCATTTCACTTTGGTATTCCCTGCTCAAAGCCTGCCGCAAACCCCCTACATGAGGCTCAATGGAGGTTCGAGATTTTATCTCATCAACCCCCCGGTCCCTCTCGACCGAAGCTTCACGCTGTCCTTCAGGCACACGCTTGACGCACTGAGAGACAGTGAACGCTCGCCCACCGTCACGCTATCCCGCGAGACCAACCTTGAAGGTAAATTCATTTCCACGGATGCCGTAAGGCGAATGCTCGAGGCGAGCCGGCGTGAGAATACAAGCTCCTCCACCACCGCATCGGAAACCATTACCCTGCAAGCGGCGCACGCCAAACCTTTTGACGTGGGGCCCCTCGCCGTTCTCCGCGATGAACCGCTGAACAAGCAATATGTCGTCTTCCGGCAACCACCCACCTTAGCGGACCGGCCCCTGACCTACGACGACCTGACCGTCGTGGCCGAGTCCATACCCGCGGAGCACCTGGCGCAGTCCTTCGATTTCGAGTGGCCCGGTAACGATCCCGGTCACGACCGCACCACCCTTCTTCTCGGGGTAGCGTTCGTCCATCCCCTCGAACCGGCAACGAAGCTCTATTCCGTCCTCAAGGCTATTACGCTGAAACTCCCTTTAAAGCCTCAGCAACCTCCGACCATTACCCACGTCACGACATCCGGCCTGGGAACCACCCAATTCATCGACTTCGCCAAGTCCGCTATCAAGAACAGTGACGGCAAAAACCGATTGCGCCCGCCCATCCGGTTGAACACCGCATTCGCCGCCGAACTGATCCGCCGCACTGAAAACAGTCTGGATGAACTGTTCGACTGGACGGCACAACACCTGCAGGAACCCTCGATGCCCAGTGACTTGACCAGCGTCATGGATTTCCATGGCGCCTATGGTCGTTACTTCACCGAGTTGTTCCTCTATCTACCCTGGCTGGTCGCCCATCGCTTGAACGCCGAGCATCGGTATGAGGAAGCTGAACACTGGCTCAACTATGTCTTCGACCCGGGTCGCAAGAAGACCGAATGCTGGAGAAGCGTCCCTTTGCTCGACGGTGACATGCCTTCGTATTCCCACCAGGCCCCCCACGATCCCCATCAGATTGCCCGCAGTCATCCCGTGCACTTTCGCAAGGCCCTGTACTTCCTGTACCTCGACATCCTGATCAACCGAGGCGATGCCGCGTACCGCGAGATGACCCCTGACGGGCTCAGCGAGGCAAAGCTGTGGTACGTGCGGGTGCTGGACCTGCTGGGGCCACGCCCGGTCGTCCAACCGGCCGATCCCTGGACTGCCATCAGCTTGAAAGCGCTGAGCGACACCGCCGATGACAGTCTGCGCACCTTCGAATACGCCGTGACCGGCTTGACCGACAATCACACACTGGCCCTTCGCGAAGGCAGCTCGCGGCTGACCCTGCCGGCGATCGACAGCCCGTACTTGCATTTGCCGTTCAATCCGCAACTGCTCAGGTGCTGGGACCTGGCTGAAAGTCGCCTGTACAACCTGCGACATAACCTCGACATGGCCGGCAAGCCGCTGCACTTGCCGATCATCGCGGCGCCACTGGACCCGCGCACCCTCTCTAGCGCCAATGCCCTGAGTCTCTCTGACAGCCCGTCGACAGGCCTGCCGAGCGTCACCATTCCCCACTATCGTTTCACCGTCATGCACCGCCATGCCCAGAACGCCGTGGAGAGCCTCAGCCAATTCGGCACCCTGCTGCTGTCGCTGATCGAGCGCAAGGAACAGGCCCAGTTGCAAGAGCTGCAACAACAGCAAGCCTGGAACCTGGCGAAAATTTCCGTCGACCTGCAGCGCCAGGCCTTGAATATCGAGCGCCAAAGCCGCCAGGCGCTGCTGGCCAGCAAGGCTATTGTCCAGGGTCGTGCCAGCCATTACAAAAAACTGCTGGAGGACAACCTGAGTGACTCCGAGAAAAATGCAGGTTCCCTCTACGTAGCCAGCGCAGCTTCAGAGCTCGCGGCAATGACCTGTCAGATCGCGGCAGGCGGACTGATGACGCTGCCCAACGTCTTTGGCTTCAGCAACGGTGGCAGCCGGTGGGAAGGACCAATGCTCGCGGCCTCCGCCGCGGCCCATAGCGCCGCTATCATCAGCCGCACCGCGGCGGACCAGTACGACCGCCTGGCATCGTTCAATCGACGTAGACAGGAATGGATCCAGGCGTACGATCAGTCACAACTGGAACTGGCCCAGATCGACGCACAACTGGCGCAATTCACCGAGCAGCAAACCGCCACTCGCCTGCAACTGCGGCTGGCCGAATCGACCCTGGGCCAAGCCAAGGCCCACTACGACTTCCTCAGTAAACGCTTTACCAAGGCGCAACTGTATCAATGGCTCAACAGCCAGTTGGCCGCGCTGTATCGCCAGGCCTACGACGCGACATTGAGCCTGTGCCTGGCGGCCGAAGCCTGTTGGCAATATGAGATCGCCGACTTCGATACGCGCTTCATTCAACCTGGCGCCTGGCATGCGACCTATCGCGGGCTTGGGGCGGGCGAACTGCTGAAGCTCAACCTGCTGAAAATGCACGCCGGGTACCTGCAACGTCACGAGCGGGAGCTGGAGATCCGCAAGACAATATCGTTGCGACAACTCAAGGGCAAAACCGCTGCCAGCTCTCTCAACAAGGACTGGGCGCAATTGCACGCCGACCTGAAACAGGGCGGATGCGAATTCGAGCTGACCCATCAATTGTTCGAAGACGACTACAAGGACCAGCGACATTATCTGCGACGCATCAAAACCATCAGCGTGACCTTGCCCACCGTGGTGGGGCCTTATGAAAACATTCGAGCCACGCTGACCCAGACCGCCAGCACGGTGTTCCTGTCGCCGGACGATCGAGGCCGGGCCATGGAAAGCTGGCGCGCCAACCAGCAGATCGCCCTTTCTACGGGGGTCGACGACAACGGTCTGTTCACCCTGAGCTTCAACGATGATCGCTACCTGCCGTTCGAATACACCGGTGCGATTTCCAAGTGGCAGTTGACCTTCCCGAACCCCGAGGCCCAAAAAGACCTGTTGGAGTCGCTGACCGACGTCATCGTGCACGTGAGCTATACCGCCAGGGTCGGTGGAGGTGTGCAATGAATGAACACGCCCCGCTGCCTGTCACCGCACCGTCCCTGCCCAAGGGGGGCGGCGCCATTCAAAGCATTGGCAAAGGATCGAGCCCCGTCGGTGCCCACGGTACGGCCTCCTATGAGATTGCCCTGCCCATTTCGCCTGGGCGTGGCTTTGCGCCTCCCTTGACCCTGAGCTATCTCAGCTCGCTCGGCAACGGGGTGTTCGGCATCGGCTGGGGACTGTCATTGCCCAGCGTGACGCGACGCACCAGCAAGGGTGTACCGGCGTACACCGAGGATGACGAGATCGTCGGCCCCAGCGGGGTGGGGTGGCTACCGGAGCGCGATGCACGAGACGTCATCGCCGCCACCCGCATCGACCACTACAACGGCCTGGACCTGGGTACGCGCTATACCGTCACCCAATACTTTCCCAGGGTCGAAAGCCACTTCGACCGAATCGAGCATTGGTCCTCGCAAGACGATAAAGCCGGTTTCTGGCTGGTACACAGTGCCGACGGCAGCCTCCACCTGTTTGGCAAGCACCCGTCAGCACGGCGCGCCGATCCCCAGGACACGAGCCGTATCGGCGAATGGCTGCTGGAGGAGAGCCTGAACGCCCACGGTGAGCACATCCTCTACCAATACAAGACAGACACCACGGCCCAACGCTATCTGAGCCAGGTCAGCTATGGCAATTTCAAGGCTGACCCACACCTATACGGGTGGACAGCGGATCGACTCGCGAACGTGCAATGGCACTTCGAATTGGTGTTCGACTACGGCGAACGAACCACCGCCCACACAGAAAAACCCTCGTATGAGGGCCAGCAGTGGCAAGCCCGAAGCGATGCTTTTTCCAGTTTCGCCTACGGTTTTGAGTTGCGCACCGAACGGCTGTGTCGCCAGGTCCTGATGTATCACCGTTTCCCCGAGGAGTTGGGCACGGTCCCCATCCTCGTGCGGCGCCTGCTATTGGATTACCGCCAGACACCCCTGGGTTACCAACACTTGAGCGCCGCCCATGACCAAGCGTTCGGCGAAGGTGAAGCGGCCGAAAGCCGACCGCCTCTCGAATTCAGCTACAGCGCCTTCCAGCTTGCGCCTGAACCCCGCGCCTGGCGGCGCTTCCAGGACATGCCAGGGCTCAACGACGGCCATGCCTATCAACTGGTGGACCTGTACGGCGAAGGCCTGCCGGGGGTGCTCCATCGAACCGACAACGGCTGGCATTACCGCGAGCCCGTGCGGGCCAATACCAAAGGCAACGACGTGACCTACGGGCCGTGGCGAACGCTGCCCCACATCCCGGCGACCGACACGGCCACACCGGTGCACCAGGCCCTGAGCGACCTCACGGGTGATGGTCGTTTGGATTGGCTCGTCGCCCAGCCGCAAGTGAGCGGCTTTTTCGCCCTCGATGCCGAACGAAGCTGGTCGGGCTTCGCCACGTTCAATGCACTTGCGCCAGAGTTTTTCAGTCCCCAAGGGCAGTTGGCCGACCTGATGGGTGCCGGGCTCGGCGACCTGGCTGTGATCGGCCCGCGCAGTGTTCGCCTGTACGCCAACCAGCGGGAACACGGCTTTTCGCCTCCCGTGGAAGTCCCTCGCGAGGAAAACGAAGACGCCCTGCCCTTATTCAGCGCCTCAGCCGGTGAACTGGTGGCCTTCAGCGATGTACTGGGCAGCGGCCAGCAGCACCTGGTGCGCATTCGTCACAACGAAGTGAAGTGCTGGCCCAACCTCGGCCGTGGGCGTTTCGGCAACGCCAGGGTGCTGGACTTCCCCGGGCTGGCCTACGACAGCTTCGACGCCGCGCGTATCCGCCTGGCGGACCTGGATGGCTCCGGCGCTGTGGACCTGATCTATCTGCAAGCGGACCAAGCCCTGATTTTCATGAACCGCTGCGGCCATGGTTTCAGCCCCGCGGTCGCCCTGCCCTGGCCGGAAGGCCTGCGCTACGATCCTCTGTGCCAGGTCAGCATCGCCGACCTGCAAGGGCTCGGTTGTTCCAGCCTGATCCTGAGCACACCGCACATGACACCGCGGCATTGGCGCTACGACTTCGTCAGCGCCAAACCGTACCTGCTCACCGGCATCCACAACAACATGGGCGCCGACCAGCGCATCCACTACCGCAGCTCGGCCCAGGAATGGCTGGATGAAAAACTGCAGCGGATGACGGACGGCAAGCCCCTCACCTGTCGCTTGCCCTTGGCCCTGCAGCTGGTTTGCGCTCAGACCCAAGTGGATGAAATAACCGGCAATCGACTGACCCAGGCATTCTCCTATCGCCAGGGTTACTACGACGGCATCGAACGTGAGTTTCGGGGCTTTGGACTGTTGCTGCAAACCGACACTGAAGCGAGCCCCGGCGACACAGACGTCCAGGCCTTCACCGCCACATGCCTGAAAAAGACCTGGTTTCATACCGGGCGAAGGGTGAACCTGCCACGCAATGGCTACAGCCGCGCAGACAAGCAAGCCGTGCCACTGGGCAAGACCTTGCTGTGCCACCGGCCGCCAGAGTCGTTGCAGGATCGCATCATTGCCTCGCCAGATGCGGCGACCGAACTGGAAATGTCCCGCGCCCTGTGTGGCCGGGTATTGCGCAGCGAGGTCTTCGGCATCGACAGACCGTTGAAAACCACCCGTCTGTATTCGGTGGAGGAAAACCGTTATGGGCTGCGCCTGCTGCAAGCGCCTGACAGCGTTCGCCGGCAGGCCCGAATGTTGCCCCTGCTGCTGGAGTCCATCCGCTACCAGTACGAAGGCATTGTCGATGACCCGCAATGCCGGCACACCCTGAACCTGCAACACGACCGGTACGGCGCACTGACCCACAGCGTGGACATCCACTACGCCCGACGAAAAACCGCCAGCGATACACCACCGTTCAGCGACGCCGACCCGCAACAGTGGTGGCGCGATGCGCATGACCCGGCGCAGCAGCTCTACTACCTGAACGAAACCCGTGCCGAATTCATCCACTTGCAGGCGCCCCAGCAATGGCGACTCGGCCTGCCTTATCGCCAGCGCACCCAAGCGTTGCAACGGCCCAAGCGCCCTGAAGACGAGGGGTTGAGCCCACGGGACCTGTCGTTCGAAACGCTCAGCGAACTCACGAAACAAACCGCCTGGAAAACCCAAGGCGTGCTGACCAGCTTATCCGTGCAGCGCTACAGACACGCGTCGAGCGCAGCGACCCTGCCGGACGGCGTCGCGGATTTTCAGGCCCTGGTCGACCATCTGGAAAGCGCCGAACTGGATGAAAACGCCCTGGGCGCCTTCCAATTACTGCCACAGGACAGCCGCCCCAAAGGAAAACTATTGGAGCGAATGGGTTATCACCGAATGAGCGATTTTCTTCTCGACACCTCGCCGGAGAAAAAACTCTGGTCCGTCAAAAGCGCTTTCACCACCTACGCGCCATTGGCGGGTTTCTACAAAACCAGAAGCGTACAACCGAGCGAAAGCCAAGGCGTGTACGAGATAGGCCATGACCCATACGCTTGTGTTGTCACCACCTTCAAACTGCCCGACGGCTGCACCACCCAGGCGTTCTACGATTACCGTTCACTCCAGCCCCTGCGCATCATCGACCCCAACGGTAACGTACAAGAAGGCCTGTTCGATGCGTTCGGCCAAGTATCGGCGACCTCTTTCCATGGTGACGAGCATCACACACCCGTGGGTTTCAAGCCGCTCGCACAGTTCAAACGGCCACCGTTCAGCAGCCCCGCGGCCGCCATCAGCCAAAGTGGGGACGCTCTGCAAGACGCCGCCATGACCCTCTATTACGCGCCCTTCAGTTGGATGGGGCGTGTATCGAAGGTTGCCCGGGCGGACAGCGACTGGCTGGCACGTTGCGTGGGTAACGGCGACCTGCTGCCCAGCGGCCATATCCGCGCATCGGCCCGAGCCCGCCTGGCGGAGCTTCAGACCTACTCCGCCGACGATCTCAAGCTGAAAAACGAAATCGAAGCCGCGCCCCGTGAACCGATACACATCGCCACGCTGGTGGCCGACCGCTACCCGGATGACCCCCGAAGACAAATCCGCATCGCCGTCAGTGGCTTCGATGGTTTCGGGCGCCCCCTGCAAAGCAAGCAACTCGTCGAACCGGGCCAGGCTTACGTCGTCGACGCCAAGGGCGACCTGACGCTGACGGACAAAAAGCCCAAGGAGCAGATCGCAGCCAGGCGCTGGCGTGTCAGCGAACGGGTGGAATACAACAGCAAGGGCCTGGCGGTGCGTATCTACCGCCCATATTTCGCCGACCGGCACAGCCACATCAACGATGCGTCCTTGCGCCAGTCCGGGCATTTCGACCAACACTTCTACGACCCACTCGGACGCCCCAGCCACGTGTTGCTCGCCAGGCAAAATGGCCTCGCCTATCTGCGCCGGCATACACGCCATCCCTGGTACACCGTGGACGAGGACGAGAATGACACGCTGCAGGAAGTCCTGTCCGAACACGCCACCACGGCCGGAGGTGGCGCATGAACCCACGCCTTCATCACAAGACGCCCACGATCAACGCTCTCGACGGCCGTGGCCTGCCCGTGCGGCAAATCGCTTACTACCGCCGCGACGCCCAGGCCCCCTCCCAGGCGCGCATTGCCCAGCAAGACTATGACGCGGCGGGACGAGCGGTGGCGCAGCGTGATCCTCGACTGTTTGCCATGGCGACCGGCGGGGCAAACCTGCGGACGGTCTTCAGTTTGTCCGGCAAGACACTGTTGCTCGACAGTATCGATGCCGGGTGGCGCGTGTACCTGCCTGGCGATGCCGGGCAGCTATCGCACTGCTGGGATCAGCGAGGCACCTATTGGCGAACTACCTACGACACGCAACTGCGCATGACGGCTGTCCATGAGCAAGCGGCAGGCGACGTGTCGCGCAGGGTCGAATGCCGGCACTACGGCGACAGTTCGCCGGAGTCCGCGGTGCATAACCGCTGCGGTGCGCTGACCCGTCACGATGACAGCGCCGGCACCCTACTGATCCACGGCTATGGGCTTTGCGCCAAACCTCTCAGCCAGACCCGGCACCTGCTGGCCACCGCCGAACGCCTGGACTGGCCAGCGCAGGAGATAGACCGCGATCGCTTGCTGGAACAGGGGAACGGCTACACCACGAGCTGGCGCTACGACGCCCTCGCCGAGCTCATCCAGCAGACCGATGCCGCCCAGCACCAGCAGCGCTACTCGTTCGATGTCGCCGGTCAGCTCAAGTCCGTGGGCCTGCAGATAAGCAACACGGCGACCGAAAAAGTCATCATGAGCGATCTGGTCTATAACGCGTCCGGCCAGATCGAGTCCCAGACGGCCGGCAACGGGGTCGTCAGTCGCGCCGTGTACGATCCGGCCAACGGTAGACTGACCAAACTGCTCACGTCGCGGGCGGCCAGCACCTTGCAGGACCTGCGCTACACCTACGACCCGGTGGGCAACGTGACGCACCTCGAGGACAAGGCCCAACCGGTGCAGTTCGGCAATAACCAGCGGGTCGAAGCCGCCAGCACGTTCGCCTACGACAGCCTTTACCAATTGATCAGTGCGACGGGCCGCGAGGCCGCCGGATTGACCAGCCCCCCGGACCTTCCAGCCCTCGGCAAAACACCCATCGACCCCAGTCAGCTGTTCAACTTCACCGAACATTACGAGTACGACGCCGGCGGCAATCTGATTGAGTTGCGCCATCGTCGCGACGGCAACCACTACACCCGGACCCTGAACGTGGCCGCCGCGAGCAATCGCCTGCGCGCCTGGAACAAAGGCCAATCGACGCCCGACGTGGCAGTGGACTTCGATGCCAACGGCAACCAGCAAACGCTTGCCCCGGGCCAGGCGCTGACATGGAACCTGCGCAACCAGCTCGACGGCGTGGTGTTGGTGCGGCGTGAAAACGCTGCCGATGACATCGAGCGCTATCGCTACGACAGCGGCGGCCAACGGGTACGCAAGCTCCAGACAACCCTGGGCGCAACACGGGTTCACACTCGGGAAGTCCGTTATCTCCCGGGCCTCGAAATTCGCACGCGCGATAATGAACGCCTGGAAGTCATCACCCTGCAAGCCGGTCGCTACAACGTGCGCTACCTGCACTGGACCGAAGGCCGACCGTCCGGTATCGCCGCCAACCAGATTCGCTATGGCCTTGGTGACCACCTGGGCTCCAGCTCACTGGAACTCGACGACCAGGGCGGCCTGATCAGCCAGGAAAGCTACCTGCCCTACGGCGCAACCGCTTGGCAGGCCTCCCGCTCGGCCGTGGAAGCCGACTACCGGACCCTTCGCTACTCCGGCAAGGAACGCGATGCCAGTGGCCTGTATTACTACGGGCAGCGGTACTACGCGCCGTGGTTGCAACGCTGGATCAGCCCCGACCCGGCAGGGGCGGTCGATGGCTTGAACCTGTATGGCATGGTGGGAAACAACCCCCTCAGGTTTGTCGACCGCCAAGGGTGGATGAAGGAGGATTTCATCCAATGGATGAAAGAGGATGGCCACGCCCGTTCCCTGAAAATGATGCAGCCGCCACCGACGAAACAGGCTAAAAAACGTGCCGGCACTCATCAGGAAGGTCCTCCAGACCCCGACGCCAGCCCCAGTTTCAGCAAAACCAAACGCAAGGAGCTGGTCGTTCACTCCCATGGCTTAGTCGAGGGCTTGGGTGTGGGCCTCAACGAGTTCTACAACCTCACCGGGCCCAAATCCGGCCCGGAGGGATACCGCGGCGTAGACAAGGCCTATGACGGTACCGCCCAAAGCGAAAGTTTCTACCTGAACTTCGGAAGCTACAGGATCGGCAATACCCACGATTACCTGGCCGACCTGGCCGAACGATACAGCGCGACGAAAAACGACCCGATCCATAAAATCGAACTGGATCTTGACGAGTTAAAGAGCGAGCCGACGCTGAGCAGGACCGTCGAGGACGTCCATGAACTGCAGCCATACACCCAGAACCTCATCGCCACGCACATCGAGAAATCCGGCAACATCATTCCCATACGCACCGGGGGGCCAGGGGCTCATGGAGAAGTCCGCCTGATCAACTCGGTCGTTGCGCTCTACCCGGGTCAAGCTGAAATGAAGCTGTCGAACACGCAACTGTTCACCCACAAGATAACCGGCGTGGACGAACCGAAACCTTTCATTGCCTGTTTCAATTGCAGCGGCATTATCCCGGAAAGCGTCAGTATCCAGACGGGGCGCCACGCTATGGACTATGCGAAATACAACGAGCATGTCTTGGGTATCAATCGTGCTCCGCGCCCTGGTCTCAGTTCCTGATTGCACCTGGCCAACTCAAACCCGCTCGGATCCTGCCAGGCCTGGGGGATCCGAGCGGGGGCGCCTCTCAGACAGTGATCGCATTGGTAAACACCAACCGGTTCCCAAACGGATCGACCACCGTCATGTCCTGGCTCCCCCAGGGCATGGCCTGGATCTGGGGGTGGGCGTAGCGATGCGCCTTGTCCTGCAATTGCTGTTGGAACGCTTCCAGCTCATCGGTCTCGATCCGCAGGGCCGAGCCCGGCGTGCAATCGCCATGGTGCTCGCTCAGGTGCAACACGCAGTCGCCACGGGAGACCTGCAAGTACAACGGGAAGTTATCACCGAAGCGATGTTGCCAGTCGACGGTAAAGCCCAGGAAGTCGACATAAAACGCCAACGCCTTGGTTTCATCGAAGATCCGCAGGATCGGGGTGGTTTTACCGAAGCTCATGGGTTGCTCCCTGGCTGAAAAGACCCAGTTTAGTGGGTTGACCCCAATGCTTCGGCCTTGGGTCCGGCTTCTTTAGTGTCGCAGTGCCATTATTGTGACGCCAATTTACCCAACATCAGCCGCTTACACGCCATTCGCTGGACCAAACCCCTGGCGCAGATCGCCCTCCCGCGCCAGAAATCGCCCTTCCCGGCGCCCGTTTGCCTGCCCTTCGTGGTAGCTCAAGACACCATTGACCCAAACGCCATCAATCCCTTCGGCAGCCCGTTGCGGCTGGTTGAAATCGGCTACGTCGCGAATGGTGTGTGGGTTGAACAGCACCAGGTCCGCCCAATGGCCTTCACGGATTTCACCACGGTCCTTCAAGCCGAAGCGCGCCGCCGACAGACCGGTCATCTTGTGCACGGCGGTGTGCAACGCAAACAGCCCGACGTCACGACTGAAATGGCCCAGCACTCGTGGGAATGCGCCCCACAAGCGCGGATGGGGAAACGGGTCTTCGGGCAATCCGTCGGAGCCGACCATGGACAGCGGATGGGCGAGGATTCGGCGGACGTCGCCCTCATCCATGCCGTAGTACACCGCACCGGCCGGTTGCAGGCGCCGCGCCGCCTCCAACAGCGACACCTCCCAGTCGCTGGCGATGTCGGTCAGCTCGCGCCCGCCCATTGACGGGTGGGGTGTCGACCAGGTGATGGTGATGCGATGGGCATCGGTCACTTGCTTGAGATCCAGGGTCGAGGAACTGGCCGCGTAGGGATAGCAGTCGCAACCGACCGGATGGGTTTTCGCCGCGTTCTCCAAGGCCGCGAGTACCTGCGGGCTGCGTCCCCAGTTACCGGCCCCGGCACACTTGAGGTGGGAAATGATCACCGGGCTCTGCGCATGACGGCCGATCTGGAACGCCTCGTCCATGGCCTCGAGCACCGGCTCGAACTCGCTGCGCAGGTGGGTGGTGTAGACCGCGCCAAAGGCCTTCAACTCTTCGGTCAATTGCATGACTTCGTCGGTGGACGCCGAAAATGCGTTGGCATAGGCCAGGCCGGTGGACAAACCCAGTGCACCGGCCTCCAGGCTTTCACGCAATTGCCGACGCATGGCAGTGATTTCTCCCAGCGAGGCAGTGCGCAACAAATCATCCATGTGATTGCTGCGCAACGCCGTATGCCCGACCAACGCGGCCACATTGACCGCCGGTTTCGCCGCCTCTACCGCCCCCCGATAATCCCCGAAGCGTGGGTAGGCGAAGGCCTGGGCCGTGCCGAGCAGGTTCATCGGGTCCGGCGGATCGCCCCGCAGGCTCACCGGCGAAGCGCTGATACCGCAGTTGCCGACGATCACCGTGGTCACGCCCTGGCTGAGCTTGGGCAGCATCTGCGGTTGGCGAATCACCACGGTGTCGTCATGGGTGTGCACATCGATGAACCCCGGCGCCAGCACACGGCCGGCGGCGTCGATGTCTTCAAGCGCCCGGGCATCGCCCAGGTCGCCGATGCGTTCGATGCGCTCGGCGCGAATGCCGACGTCGGCGTGGTAACCGGGGCTGTCGCTGCCGTCGATGACCAGCGCATTGCGGATAAGCGTGTCGTACAGCATGTCAGTCTCCCAGCGGCAAGTGATCGTCGCCGCCGCGGTAATCGTCCAGGGCGAGTTTGACTCGCCGCAGGCGCTCTTGATTGTCTTCGGGATGGGCCAGCGCCAGCTCGGTGGCGAGCACGTCGATGGCCAGCAGCATGCCGTAGCGCGCCGCCGTGGGTTTGTAGATGAACGAGGTTTCGGCGCCTTGCAGGGGCAGCACGCAGTCGGCCAGTTGAGCCAGTGGCGAGTCGGCGCGGGTGACGGCCAGGATCGCCGCGCCGTAGCTGCGGGCCAATTCAACGGCACTCAACAGCTCCGGCGTGATACCGGTCAGTGAACAGGCGATGACCAGATGCTGGTCGCTCAGCGAAGTGGCAGTGATGCGCATCATCACCGGGTCGCGACAGGCGGCAATCGGGTAGCCGAAACGCACCAGCCGCACCTGCAACTCCTCGCCGCACAGCGCCGACCAGCCACCGAGGCCGAACGCATGGATCATCCGTGCCTTGCCGATCATCCGCACGGCATCGCCGAACCGCGACTCTTCGAATGCCGACAGATGCTGGCGCAGAGTCGCTTCGATATCGCCGACGATCTGTCCATAAAACGCCGATTGCTCCGGCGCCCCGGCGGGGTCGAGGAAACGGCTGCCGACACCGCTGGCCTGGGCCAGTTGCAGGCGCAGGTCGCGCAGATCGCGGCACCCGACGGTACGGGCGAAGCGCGACAGGGTAGCGCTGCTGACTTCCGCCCGTTGGGCCAGTTCATCGAGGCTGGCGGAAGCGGCGAAGCCGACGTCTTCGAGCATCAGCCGGGCGATTCTTCCTTCGCCGGCGCTGAAGGAGTCCTGGCGGGAACGGATCTGGTAGAGAATGTCCATGGCGGCTCCTGTTGGGGTGCGTTGCGCTCAAAGCAAGCGCGAAAGCCCGAGGGTCAAGGCGAACGCGACCACGGAAATCAGCGTTTCGAGCACCGTCCAGGTCTTGAAGGTTTGCGTGACGGTCATATTGAAGTATTCCTTGATCAGCCAGAAACCGCCGTCGTTGACGTGGGAAAAGATAACCGACCCGGCCCCAGTCGCCAGCACCAGCAGCTCGGGATGGGGATAACCCAGGCCAATCGCCACGGGCGCGACGATGCCCGAGGCCGTGGTCATCGCCACCGTGGCCGATCCGGTGGCAACGCGCATCAGTGCGGCGAACAGCCAACCCATCACCAGCGGTGACAACTGGAACTCCTGGGCCAGGCCGACAATCTGTTGCGTGACCCCGGCGTCCACCAGGATCCGGTTCAAACCACCGCCGGCACCCACCAGCAAGGTGATGCTGGCGGTCGGCGCCAGGCACTCGTTGGTGAACTTGAGGATCGATTCACGGTTGAAGCCCTGGGCCAGGCCGAGGGTCCAGAAGCTCAGGATGGTCGCCAGCAACAAGGCGATCACCGAGTTGCCGATGAACAGCAGGAACTGGTTGAAACCGCTGCCCGGCGTGGAGATCAGGTTGGCCCAGCCGCCGATCAACATCAGGATCACCGGCAGCAGAATGGTCCCCAGGGTCACGCCGAAACCCGGCAGCCTGGCGCGCGGCTCGCGGTCGAGGAATTGTCGCTCCAGCGGGTTCTCGGCCGGTAGTTGGATGCGCGGCACGATGAATTTGGCGTACAGCGGGCCGGCGATGATCGCGGTGGGAATGCCGATCAGGATCGCGTACAGCAAGGTCTGGCCCACCGAGGCCTGGAACGCCTGCACTGCCAGCATCGCTGCCGGATGGGGCGGCACCAGGGCATGGACCACCGAAAGCCCGGCGACCATCGGCAGCCCCACCATCAGGATCGACACGCCCACCCTCCGGGCGATGGTGAAGGCGATGGGCACCAGCAGCACAAAGCCGACTTCGAAGAACAACGGCAAGCCCACCAGGAAGGCAATGCACACCATCGCCCAGTGGGCGTTGCGCTCGCCGAAGCGTTCGATCAGCGTCTGCGCCATCCGCTCCGCCCCGCCGGACTCGGCCATCATCTTGCCGAGCATCGTGCCCAAGGCCACCACCAGCGCAATGTGCCCCAGCGTCTTGCCGACACCCGCCTCGTACGCCCCCACCACACCCGACGGCGGCATCCCGGCCAGCAATGCCAGGCCAATGGAGACCAGAGTAATCACGATGAACGGATTGAGCCGATAACGGGCGATCAGAACGATCAGCGCAATGATGGCGATGGCCGCGTAGACCAGTAGCCAATAACCGAAAGCAGGGGCCATGCGTTACTCCTCGAATGGGGTCACGTCGATGTGTTGTGAAACTCATAAATCATTTCGACGAGGAATCTTCAAACCCACTGAAAGTAATTTTCGCCCACAGGCAAGAAATGTCGCTGACGGACATCGCGATGCAGCCGCTATGAAAATCCCGCGCCGGACTTTCATGCACCACCATTCTCTTGTGGCGAGGGGATTTATCCCCGTTGGGCTGCGCAGCAGCCCCAAACCAGGCAACTCGTGTGCCAGCAAGATTGAGCCTAATGCCTTAGGGCTACGGTGCAGCCCGAGGGGATTTATCCCCTCACCACAGACGGCTGGCCGCCCCGCACTCAATTCCGTACCATCCGCACCTGTTTTTGCACCACTCCCCGGCAGCCGACGCTCCAACGGCGCCCAGTCAGGTAAATCATGAAATCAGCCCGTCTTCGCGCCGACACCCTCGCCGGCCTCACCACCTCTTTCGCCTTGCTCCCCGAGTGCATCGCCTTCGCCCTGGTGGCCCACCTCAACCCGCTGATGGGGTTGTACGGTGCGTTCATCCTCTGCACGCTGACCGCGTTGTTCGGCGGTCGCCCCGGGATGGTGTCGGGGGCGGCGGGGTCCATGGCGGTGGTGATCATCGCGCTGGTGGTGCAGCACGGCGTGCAGTACCTGTTGGCGACCGTGCTGCTGGGCGGGCTGATCATGATGGCGTTCGGGTTGTTGCGCCTGGGCAAACTGGTGCGCATGGTGCCGCACCCGGTGATGCTCGGCTTCGTCAACGGCCTGGCGATCGTCATTGCCCTGGCCCAACTGGAACACTTCAAGAATGGCGAGGCTTGGCTGAGCGGCCCGCCGCTGTACCTGATGGCCGGCCTGGTGGCGCTGACCATGGCCATCGTCTACCTGCTGCCGCGCCTGACCCGCAGCGTGCCGCCGGCGCTGGTGGCCATCCTCGGTGTTGGCCTGGCGGTGGACCTGCTCGGCCTGCCGACCCGAACGCTGGGCGACATGGCTCACATCGCTGGCGGCTTGCCGACCTTTGCCCTGCCGGACATTCCCTGGAACCTGCAGACCCTGCAAATCGTCGCACCCTATGCGGTGATCATGGCGATGGTCGGCTTGCTGGAAACCCTGCTGACCTTGAACCTGACCGATGAAATCACCGAGAGCCGCGGTTATCCGGACCGTGAGTGCGTGGCGTTGGGCGCGGCCAACATGGCCTCCGGCTTGCTCGGCGGCATGGGCGGTTGCGCCATGATCGGCCAGACGATGATCAACCTCAGCTCGGGCGGACGCGGACGGTTATCGGGCGTGGTGGCCGGAGTGATGGTGTTGCTGTTCGTGTTGTTCCTGTCGCCGCTGATCGAGCGCATCCCGCTGGCGGCACTGGTGGGGGTGATGTTCGTGGTGTCCCAGCAGACATTCGCCTGGGCCTCGTTGCGGGTGGTCAACAAAGTGCCGGCCAACGATGTGCTGGTCATCATCGCGGTGACGGTGATCACGGTGTTCACCGACCTGGCCGTGGCCGTGCTCTGCGGGATCATCATCGCCGCGCTCAACTTCGCCTGGCAACAAGCCCGGGAGCTGTACGCCGACACCCACGAGGAGGCCGACGGCAGCAAGCTTTATCGCTTGCACGGCACGCTGTTCTTCGCCTCGTCGACGCCGTTCCTCAACCAGTTCGACCCGGCCAACGACCCGGCCCTGGTGACCCTCGATTGCCGTCACTTGCGCTTCGTCGACTACTCGGCCGTCGCCGCACTCAAGACCCTGCGCGAGCGCTACAGCAAAGCGGGCAAGCACCTGCGGGTGTTTCACCTGTCCGAGCGTTGCAAGCAAATGCTCAAGCGCGCGGGCGTGCAGCACGACTGAAAAGTATCAGGTCCGCATGTGACCTTGTGGGAGCGGGCTTGCTCGCGAAAGCGGCATGTCAGGCAGTCTTTGTATCGACTGACACACCGCCTTCGCGAGCAAGCCCGCTCCCACAGGTCTTATGTTTTACGGATGGCTTTGAGGGTACTCACACCATCCCATCAAGAATCCACTCCACCACCGACGTCCGCTTCGGCGTCCAGCCCAGCAGCTCACGGGCGTTCGTGCCTCGCACACGGCTGTTGGAACCCAAGCCATAGTTGGCCATTTCGTAGCCCCATTCGGCCTCGGCTTCGGCCAGCGGCCAATCTTGCGGCGCGCCCAGCTTCAGCGCTCGGGCCATGGCAGTGGTCATGTCGATGAACGAGGCCTCGCCGCTCTCAACGAAATAGAACGTGCCGGGTACGTTACGGGTCAGGGCCAGTTTGTACAGCTCGACCACGTCTTCGATGTGCACATTGGACCAGATGTTCTGCCCCGGTCCCACATGCCGCACCACCCCACTTTTACGCGCCTGCTTGAGCAGCCGTGGCAACTGCACACTGTCACGCTTGACCCCCAGGCTGTGGCCGTAGATCAAGGTGTTGCAGATCACCGCCGAGTTCACGCCTTGCTGGGCGGCGTCCAGGACAAGATTGTCGATGGCGACACGGGCCGCTTTGTCGACAGTGGGTGGCGGCAGATGGCCTTCCCGGTAGATGTCATCGCTGTGACGACCACCGGAAGCATCGCCGACAATGCTCGAACCGCTGGTGTGCAGCAGCACTTTGTTCGAGCCTTCGAGCCCCTTGATCAGGGCTTCGACCGCACCCCGATGATCGCTGCTGGCGGCGTTGATCACAGCGTCGGCGGCACGGGCCTGTTCGGTGAGCAGCGCGCTGTCCTCAAGGGTGCCGATGACCGGCTCGATGCCCAGCGCAGTGAGTTCGCTCGCCTGTTCGGCACTGCGCACCAGACCGCGAACCTGATGCCCGGCGCGTACCAGGCCGGAAGCGATGGAACCGCCGATAAAACCGGCAGCGCCGGTGATGAATACGTTCATGGGAAACTCCTTGGCAACCTGAGTGATGGGACGAGTATCGAGGACCGGTCCTTGCCGAAACAGTCCACATTGCCCAAATCACTCTTGCCTTGAAGTCACGAATCAGCCCTTGAAATCCCGCGCGGCGTAGTCGGCGAGCTTGCCCTGGATGAAGTCCAGGAAGCACTGGATCCGCAGGGCCAGTTGCGAGTTGCGGTAGTACACCGCATTGATCGGCTGGCGGTATCCGCTGTTGGCATCGGCCAGCAGCACCTTCAGCCGACCGGCCTGGATGTCTTCGCGGGTCATGAAGTCTGACAGGCAGGCAATGCCCTGCCCTTGCAGCGCCAGGTGCCGCACGGTCTCGCCGCTGGACGCGCTGATGGCGGCCTGGATCGGCCAGCGATCACCGTGCCGGTGGCGCAGCGGCCATTGATTGAGTCCCTCGTTCTGGGCAAACCCCAGCAACGCGTGCTCCGCCAGTTCGGCGACACTTGTGGGTGTGCCGTGCCGCTTCAGATAGGCCGGGCTGGCGAGGATGTGCAACGGGCTGCAGCCCAGGGCGCGGGCGTGGAGCGTCGAGTCGATGAGGGTGCCGATGCGGATGGCGATGTCGGTGCTTTGCTCCAGCAGGTCGATGATCAGGTCGTTGCTGTTGAGTTCGAGTTGGATGTCCGGGTAAAGCCTGCGGAACTCGTCAATGTGCGGGACGATGGCGTGCAGCATGAACGGCGAGGCCGCGTTGATCCGCAAGCGTCCCGCGGGATTTTTCTGGCGGGACGACAGGCGTTCTTCCAGTTCATCCATCTGGTCGAGGATGCCTTTGGCCTGTTCGAAGAAATACTTGCCCTCCTCGGTCAGGTCCATGCGCCGCGTGGTGCGGTTGATCAGCGTGATGTCGAGCTTGGCCTCCAACCGCGACAGCGTGCGGCTGACCGCCGATGGCGTCTGCCCGACCTGTTCGGCGGCGGCGGAGATCGATCCGCACTCGATCACGCAGACGAAAATCTGCAACTCGTCGGATCTGGCTTTCACGTATCCCCCTGTCGATTGATCTTTGTGGCGAGGGGATTTATCCCCGCTGGGCCGCGAAGCGGACCTTAGCCAACGACGCGATGTACCTGAGCAATCGTGTCGTCATGCCTCGGCGTCTGCTTCGCAGACGAGCGGGGATAAATCCCCTCGCCACAGATCCACCACGCCCCGGACCCTACAGATAGTAACGGGGTACGTCGCAAAAAGGTCACGCCTTGAGGCCGAACACCTCGATCAAATGCCGCTCATACCGCGCCACATCCTCTTCGATGTTCGGGCGCTTCATCACGTCCACGCACAGGAAGGTTGGCAGGCCGGTCATGCCGAGGAACTGATTGGCCTTGTGGAACGGGAAGTACACCGCGTCCACGCCCTTGGCTTCGAAGAAGTCGGTCGGATCGTCGAAGGCTTGCTGCGGGGCGTTCCAGGTCAGGGACAGCATGTACTGCTTGTCTTGGATCAGGCCGCCGCTGCCATATTTCTGCGAGGCATCGGAACGGGTCCGACCGTCGCTGGCATAGAGGCTGCCGTGGCCTTCGGTGAAGACTTCATCGATGTATTTCTTCACGGTCCACGGTGCGCCCATCCACCAGCCTGGCATCTGGTAAATGATCACGTCGGCCCAGAGGAACTTGGCGACTTCCTCCTGGACGTCGTAGCCACCGTCGATGAAGGTGGTTTTCACATCGAAACCGCCACGGTCCAACACGCTGAGCGCCGTGTCGTGGAGGGTGGCGTTGTAGCGACCGTCGGAGTGGGCGAATTGTTTGCCGCCGTTGAGCAACAGGACTTTTTTCATGGGGAGCCTCATCGGGTTCCACGGCGTGGGCCGTTGGAGGGCCGCTGCATGGAAAGGTTGAAAATGATGGCGGCAGAGTACCGACGAGCTTCGCGCGGAATAAGCACCGCAACGGCAAAACTGATTTGACCTATACGCAAGAATGGAAGTCCGATTGTTGCCGTAAGCTCCGACACCTCTTTTACTTCAGGAGCCATCTCGATGAGCGAACTGCACGGTTTCATCCTGCATGCCAAGACCCGCCCGGAAAAAGCCGAAGCCTTCGAAGCGCTGTTTCGCGCCTACGTCGAGCCAAGCCGTGCCGAGCCCGGCTGCATCGAATACCACATGCTGCGGGACCAGCAGGATCCAACGCTGTTTATCTTCTATGAGATCTGGGCCTCCCAGGCGCACCTGGAGGTGCACTCGAACCTGCCGCACATGCGGCAATTCTTCGAGCAACGCATGGAGTATCTGGAGCGCGACTTCGACATCCGCCGCGTCGACATGCTCAGCCCGTCCTCGGCTAGCCGCTGATCAGCAGATGGCCGCCGAGCACGCCGAGGCCGATGAAAAATGCCCGTTTGAACAACACGGCGCTGATCCGCTGGCGCAACCATTGCCCCAGCCACATCCCCAGCAGCGCCGGTACCAGCGCCAGTAACGAAGCGCTCAATTCGCCGCCGCCCAGTTCGCCGCGCCACAACAGGCCGGCGGCCAGGGCCAGAGTAGAAACGGTGAATGACAGGCCCAGGGCTTGCACCAGTTCATCCCTGCTCAAGCCCAGCGCTTGCAGATAGGGCACCGCCGGAATAACGAACACACCGGTGGCGGAGGTGATGAGGCCGGTCAGCAGCCCACAAAGCGGAGCGATCCACGATTCAGCATCGGAACCAACCCGCAGCGTTGGCAGCAACAGCCCGCTCAACGCATACAGCAACAACGCCCCGCCCAAGGCCCGCACGACCCAAGCCCCGCCCGTCATACCGAGCCACAGCGTACCGAGCCCGGTGCCCATGAAAATCGCCAGCAGCAGCGGCCACAGGCGCCGGATCAAGGCTTGCAGATGACCGCCGAACGCCAACTGCCAGAGATTGGTCAAGGTCGCCGGGATAATCAGCAACGCCGCAGCCTGCGCCGGAGCCATAGCCAGCCCGAGCAAACCCATGGAGATGGTCGGCAGCCCCAGGCCGATCACACCCTTGATGGTGCCGGCCAGCAGAAAGGTGGCGATGACCAGCAGGGAAAGGGCCAGGCCGAGATTTTGATAGAAAGCGATGAGTGTGTTCATGGGGATATCGTGCGCCCCGGGACTTGGCTTGAAAATCTGCCATATACTGAGGGTGCCTCTCTTTTGGCAAGAGGCTGTAAATTTGCTGATGCTGCCGACGCCATCGCGAGCAAGCTCGCTCCCACAGGGGGATTGCATTTCAAACTGTGGGAGCGAGCTTGCTCGCGATGACGATGTACCAGACACCAGACAAACCCGGCACAGGGATCACCTGCCCATGCACTTCGACCTCACCGACCTGCGCCTCTACCTGAACATCCTCGACACCGGCAACATCACCGCCGGTGCGGCCCGCAGCCATTTGTCCCTGGCCGCGGCCAGTGCGCGGGTCCGGGCCATGGAAGCTTCCCTGGGCATCGACCTGCTTGAGCGCGGACGGCGTGGCGTAACCCCAACGCCGGCTGGCAGGGCCCTGGCCGAGCACGCCCGAGTCCTGTTGCAACAGGCCGAACGCCTGCAACAGGACCTGGCCGAATACGCCAAGGGCGTCAAAGGCCGGGTGCGATTGTTGTGCAACACCAGCGCCATGACCGAGTACCTGCCCGAACTGCTGGCCGGTTTTCTCAAGACCCATCCCAACCTCGACATCGACCTGCAGGAATTACCCAGCTCACGGATCACCCATGCGCTGCGCCAGGGCGCGGCGGACCTGGGGATCGTTTCCGACACGGTGGACACCCACGGCCTTCAGGCCTGGCCATTTCGCGACGACCCACTGGTCTTGATCCTACCGACCGGGCACCCACTGGCTGACGGCCGAGCCGTGCGTTTCAGCGAGACCCTCAGCCACGACTATGTCGGCCTGAACGCCTCCAGTGCCCTGGCGATTCACTTGGAAGAACAGGCCCTGCACATCGGCTCGCGCATGCTAATCCGCATTCGCGCCGATGGTTTCGACGGCATGATTCGCATGGTGGCCCATGGTGCAGGCATTGCCATCGTGCCGAAGGCGGCCATCGACCGGCGCCCACCCGAGCCTTCGTATCACTGCGTCCCGCTGCAAGAGGCCTGGACCCACCGGACGCTGCTGCTGTGCGCCCGCAACTTCGACGGTTTGCCGGCCTACACCAGCGCCCTGGCTCGACATCTGGCCGATTGATGCGCGCTTCTGGATAGCTCGATGTCGACCACAGGCATCTATCCGCCCAGGCCACGCGTTAGGGTGCCTGTTCTCTTCCGCCCTTTCGGAGTTCACATGACCGCCCCCATCACCGTCCTGCGCGACACCCATCCGCTGCCCGTACTCGATGCCTGCAAATGGGAAAAACTCGAAGGCGACCCGCACACCGTCAACCTCAACGCCTACACCAGCGAAGACGGCAGCAAGATCATGGGCACCTGGATCTGCACACCCGGCAAGTGGTATGTGGAATACGTGAAGTGGGAGTACTGCCATTTCCAGGAAGGCTACTGCATCATCACCCCTGAGGGCCTGGAGCCGATCCATCTGCGCGCCGGTGACATCTTCGTCATCGAGCCAGGCATGAAAGGCACGTGGGAAGTGGTCGAGACCGTGCGCAAATATTTCGTCTTCGCCTGACGAACGCGCTTGACCGATACGCTGTGCTCAAAGGCGCGCCTGGAGCACAGCGCAGCATGATCGCCCGTTATGCCGTCACGTCGACGGTGCTGATTTTACCGCTGCGATACGCCTCGAATATCTGATGCAGGCTTGATCGGGCATCGCCTTTCGCAGTGAAAATGCCGCCACACCCCCGATTGGCCGCTGCATAACTTTCATCCTCCATCAATATCTGGTGCGCCTGCTTCAGGTTCCAGAACGGCACGCCGGCAAACAGGTGGTGCGTCAGATGATAGTTATCGCCATGCATGCCGATAAACAACCGCTCGACCGGCGTGGGAAAACGATTGCGCGTCAACTGCACCTCATCCTTGTACACCCCGAACATGCCGAAGTGCTCGGAAATCTCGGAGAGCCAGCCAATCACCTGGAACACCGTGAAGTAAGGAACCAACCAGAACAGGACATAAGCCCACGGGCCGACAAAGTAATTGAAGAGCAACAACATGGCGCCATGAACCGCCAGAAGTTTCAAGCCCTGTAACGGATTGGCCAGGATGTCCCCCGCCCGGTTCTTGACCAGATAAAGGAAGTACTTGTAGGTGTTGACCAGCGTCACGCTCCTGAACAAATGACGGAACAGGAAGTCCAGACGGTCCTGAGCCTCGTACAAACCCGACTCGATATAGAAACGATGGTCGGGATCCTTCAGCTTGTCGCCCAGATGGTGATGGTGCATCTGCACATGGGATCGACGATAGGCTTCATAGTCCTGGAAGATGGGGTAGGCCAACAAATACTCACCGACCCATTTGTTAAGCGCCTTGCTTTGAGCCAACGTCATATGCGCCGCTTCGTGCAAAAGCGAGGCAAGTGCCCGCTGCCGAGAGCCAATGAACAACAGTGCCAGCGGATAAAGCACGTTATAGCGATTGGCTAGAAATATCGCCGAGGCAATGACCAGAAGATCCGCACCCAAGGCAATCAGCCAGTGCCAATTGTCTTTTTTGTACAAAGGCCGCAGACGCAGCCTGAGTGCAGCAGAAGGATTGAACCTGTTCACATCGTTCATCGGAATTCCCTTTCGTAACTCGAAGTGATGAATACAGGCGCGAAACGCCTGCGCAGCCTTAATGGTTCCCCAGTCAAAACAATTAGTGCAGTTCCACTGCCGCAGACGGTCACTTGTCAGGCACACCACGCACATTCCATTGCGACAAACCGCACGACATAGACTTTTTATTTACAGGCTATTGGTTGCCTCATTGATCATTTACAACTCGGACAGCAACGCGATGAACTCATCCACGTCTTGAGCGTTGTTCCTCCCATTGATGGAAACGCGCACAAAACGCTCATGCCCCTGCGCCAACATGAAGTACGGCGTATGGGATGCATATCCCGGCCAAGCGTTGATACCTCGGGCGCGCAGATAACTGACGAGTTCTGTCGCCGAACAACGCTCATGGGTGAAAGCGATGATGCCCTGACGGTGAGTGCCCGGAGCAATCAAGTTGACGCCGGGGGTCTCTGCCAGACGCCGGAGCAATTCGTGATAGAGCTCGGACTCCGCCCCGTAGGCGCTCGACAAGCGCTCTTTGATCGCCTGGTTCAAGCCCACTACGGCCGCGTTGTTGCGCTCGGCATATTCAAAACAGCGGGCATCTCCCAGCCCTCGCGTGACGGCGCCGCGGACATCGACCGTGGCCCGGCCCAGGTCAGTGAAACGAGGCTTCGCGGTGGCCAGGAAGCGCTCGGACAGGTAGGCAAACCCTGTTCCCCTTGGCCCACACAGGAACTTTCTACCGGCAGCCGTCAACACATCGCAGCCGGCGGCGCGCACGTCCAGCGCCAGCATGCCCGCCGATTGACAGGCATCGACAAAGTACCAGGCCGAGTGGTCGCGCAGGATATCGCCCACCGCCTCGATGTCATTCACGATGCCGCAGCACGAAGGGACATGGACGATCGAGACCAACTTGACCTCGGCGCTCATGTGCCGGGCCAGCCATTGCAGGTCGAGGTTGCCATCGGCCAGCAGCGGCATCACTTCAACCACCACCCCATGCAGGCGCTGCAATGTTGCAAGTGCGATCAGGTTGCCCGCGTATTCGTAGGGCGTGACCAGAACGCGCGCGCCTTCGGACCAGGTCAATGCCTCCAGCGCAGTCACCCACGCCTTGGTCGCCCCATCGAAAAGCGCCACGTTACGCGCATCGGTGTCCAGCAACCGGGCAATGTTTTCATAGACCTCAACGTCCAGCACAGGAGCGTAATTCAGTTCGGTTTCATAAGCCCCCGCCTCGAACTCGTCCTGCAGATAACGTTGCATCAGCTTCAGCGTCTCGGCAGACATAAGCCCCGAACCCGCCGTATTGAAGTGAATCATCAATCACCTCTCACGCCTTGAACCCAGGAAATAAAACAGACTGGCCACGACCACGCACATGGATAACAGGTAGAACACCGCCCAAGGTGCAAAGAGCGACAGGGCAACTCCGCATAGCACCGGCCCCAGCGCGGCCCCCAGGTTGGACAGGTTTTGCGCACCGTAGTACACGCCGCGCATATCCTCCGGGGCGATGTAATCGATGAACAGGTATTCCACCGGGATAATGATGATTTCACCCACGGTAAAAACGATCATGGCCAATACCCAGGCCAGCGGAGTCTGTGCGTAACAAAACCCCATCAGGCCAACCACGAAAAACAACATGCCCAGCATCAGCATCCGGAACAGATTGTTCTGGTTGATCCTGGAGCCGACCAGGTATTGCAAACCAATCACCACGCAAGCATTGGTGGTGACCAGGTAGTTGATGATCTTGTAGGTGTTCTCCGGCGTGCTGGTCACGATCAGGTATTGCGACAAATAGGCCGTGAACTGACCGAACACGACAGCACTGAGAACGCCCCCGATCGTAAAACACACCAGCTTGTAGTTACGCACCAAATGGACCAGCACGCGGGCAAAATCATGATTTGGCCGCTCTACGCCTTCTCCACGAGGAAGCCGCGCCCCCATCCCGCTGTACAACACGACAAAAGCCACCCCGATCAAGGCCGAGACCGCAAACGGCAGGCCGGGACTGATTTTCGCGCACAGCACACCCAGGAAAGGACCGATGGCGTAACCGACGTTGGTCAGCGTGTACTTCATGGAAAACACGCTCGCCCGCTTGTCCACCGTCACCAGGAGACCTATGCCTGATTTCACCGCGATGTCGATCACCGCATAGGCGAGGTTGACCACCACGATAGCGATGATGAACGGCACCAGGCTGGCCACCTGATAAGCCACGGCAAACGCCAGGGCAAACAGCGTGGCGGCACCGAGCAGGATCCGGTAGTTGGAAAACCGGTCCACCAGAAAACCGCCGTAGACACCCAGGATGGAGCTGACGATCAACGCGCCGCCCACCACAAGACCGATATCGGTAACCCCCAGGCCAAAGGCTTGGGAGAAATAAACCACCAGATAAGGCAAGGCCAGGGCCCGGGCAACGGTCAGGATGAACGTCGCCGACAGCAGCAGAACCACGGGCCGGGTATACACCTTGAATCCGCCCTGCACCGCCAGCTCTCCCGACACGTCTTTCATGACAACATTTCCCTGTACACGCCGGGTTCGTCCTCGCGCAGCAACTCGATGCTCTTCTGGATGGCTGCACGGTCGCGGTCGAGAATGAACACGTGCCCCGGGCAGTTTTCCAGGGAAACGGTTTCCTTGAGCGCCCCTTCGTCCTGGATCTTGATGCTGTGTACGCCGGGGATCGCTTTCCACCGGGCGAGGTCTGGCGCGCGCTTGATTGCCCCGGCCTGTCGAGCGATCAGGAACACACAGCTGGAATGGAAATAGAGCTTGTTTCTCGGGCGTTGCCGGTAATCGAGAAAAGCCTGGGGGTTGATCAACGAATCGATCCACAGGCTCAACTGGTTATGCCCCAAGGCCCGGGTATAGGCCGACAGGTCGATACCGCCCGGCATGCGTGCCGCGGTTTCAAGCAACACCGGTTCGTCGTCGACAATCATCAGTTCGCTGTGACCGACGCCCTGCTGGATACCCAGAGCATCGAGCACGGAAAAAATGTATTG
Source organism: Pseudomonas sp. NFACC37-1 (assembly GCF_900101575.1). Classification (NCBI taxonomy): domain Bacteria; kingdom Pseudomonadati; phylum Pseudomonadota; class Gammaproteobacteria; order Pseudomonadales; family Pseudomonadaceae; genus Pseudomonas; species Pseudomonas sp. NFACC37-1. Next base: position 58,461 of record NZ_FMUZ01000030.1, read on the forward strand.
CGACAGGCGACGGTAGACGTCGGCATTGTCCACCGGGCACATCAGCTGGTTGTAGTCGTGCACGGGCGAATCGCCAATCCGAGTGCGGTACACCCGGATGATTTCGCTGACATAGTGCTGGCCGTCGACACTCACGGTATTGACGCAGTATTCGATGTCCACGTCCGTGGATTTGCTCGCCGACAACTCCGAGTTGAAATCCGAATTGTCCAGATACTGCTGGACCAGGATTTCCTCGTTGCTTTCAAGGAACAGGTTCTGGCTCGACTTGATAACCTCGAAGGCCTGTTCGACTTCGCTTTCCTGCGTACAGATATGAATGTTGTCGGATCCGGCACTTTTGATCGGCTTCAACACCACCGGCAGGATGCGTTGTTCTTTTACCCACTCCAGAATCGCTGCCAGCGAATCCGACTTGAAATGCTTGATCGAGCGCACACCCGCCCTCTGCAAGGCTTCATGCATTTCGAACTTGTCGCGCCAGCGAACGGCATGCGCCGGATCATTGCGGCGAGGGATATCGAACAGGCCCGCCAGGTGCGCGGCCAGCTCCACGCCAAACTCGCAGCCGGCCAGCACGAACTGCACCGAATAATCGGACAATGCCTGCTGCAGCTCGGCGTCAGAGTGGTAGAGAACGTCCTGGATAAAGTCGGCCGGACGGAACCAGGGCTTGTAGAAGGCGTTGACATTGGCGGTGGATCGCACGTGCACGCATTCGAATCCACGGGAAATAAAAGCGGGCGCGATGAGGCTGCCAATCGAATAGGCATCCACGATCAGCACAATGTTTTTCTTATAGATCACTTGATCGTCTCCGGCGCACGGCTGAGCTCGCGGACGGTAGCCTTGATAATCCCGGCGGCTTTATGAATATCGTCGCGGCTGATGTTGAGATGCGGCATGAAGCGCATTTCCCTGGCGTTATAAGGCAAGCCCCCTACCCCTTTCTGACGCAGAAGAGCGGCGAACTGCACCGGCGCGATACCCAGTGCGGCAATGTCCAGGGTGACCATGTTCGTGCCCTTGTAGCGCGCAGGCGCCTCGTCGATGTCATTGAGCAACTGGTGCAGCAAGGCTGCGTGCTCATGGTCGTCGGCCAACCGCTCGATGTGGTTTTGCATCGCATAAAGCCCGGCCGCCGCCATCATGCCGGCCTGGTGCAAATCCCCCCCGAACCATTTGCGGTATTTTTTAGCGCGCAGTATCAGTTCTTGCGAACCCACCATGATCGAACCGATCGGCGCACCCAATCCCTTCGACAGGCACATGGACAACAGATCAGCATTGTCGGTGTATGAAGTCACATCGATGCCGGAGGCAATCGACGCGTGGAGAATGCGCGCGCCATCGAGATAACGATAGGCACCGATATCCTTGGCATAAGCGAAGACATTGTTCATTTGTTGCAGCGGAAAGATGTCCCCGCCCTTGCAGCCGAGGGTGTTTTCAATCACCACCACCCGCGGCAAGGCATAGTTCTGGCTCCAGCGGCATTTGGAGGCGTGGAGTTTTTCCAGGTCACCGACATCGAACAGGCCGTTGTCGTGGTTGGTCAGCGAAAAATTGACCCCTGAAAAAGCCGAGGTCGAGGCCGACTCATAGAAATTGATGTGGTACGAAGCGTCCAGGAATATCTCGTCGCCCGGATTCGTCAGTGCCTTGATCGCCAACTGATTGCTCAACGTACCACCAGAGGTGAACAGCGCCGCTTCCTTCTGGAAGTAATTGGCGCAGTACTCCTCCAGCGCACGAACTGTCGGGTCTTCACCGAAACAGTCATCACCCACTTCAGCTTGATAAATCGCCTTGCGCATGCCTTCCGTTGGCTTGGTTACCGTGTCGCTTCTCAGATCGATAAACATAAATTGCTCCGTTAGTACCCTGCGCCAAAGACGATGCGAGAGGGATCGTAGAAGTCAGCGAGGGACTCCAGGACGTTTTCAGGCGACTCGGCGAGTCGATGCAGAAAATGCAGGTACCAGCTGTCGCCATAAACCGCCGCGATACGACAGGCCAGCCCTGCCTCCTTGGCTTTACGCAACGTCTCGGGTTGCACACCGTGGAGCATTTCCAGTTCCTGGATCTGCGAGTGGTAACCCTGCTCGAAAATGCGCTTGATCAGGTTGGGGTCCTGCGTTGCGCAACTGACCGCGATGTTGGCCTCGAGAAGTTCGGCGAGTAACGTCAAATAGCGCTCATCCAGTTCTGTGCCACGGGGGAGGGCTATTTCACGCGCTTCGTTATATACACCTTTAACCAATCGAATCTTACGACCATACCCAATGATTGCGGGTAAATCATCAAGCGTTCTATGCAAGTGTGCCTGTACTGTTAGACCAATATTGGAATGATCGGGCGCCAACTGGGAATATACTTCGAGGATCTTATCGACCGCCGAAGAATGCTCCATGCTAATCATCACGGAAATATTATGTTCTGCGGCAGCAGACAGGATAGTGGCGGCGTTGCGATAGGCCGTTTCCTGGGAAATGAGCATGCCCACGGCACTTAGATCAAACCCCAATTGCGGTGTTAGTCCGGCCTTGGCGAACGTCTGGATAGACTTCAGATATTCATCGACGAAGGCCTGCACCACGCGCGGATCATGGTTCTCCTCGCCGACATACTCAACGCCGAGTCGATAGCCTTTGTCGTGGAGTAATTGGAGTTTTCCAGCGAGCTCTTCTCGATCGGAAGAGACGATATAGCGGTGGGCCGCTTGCTCGAATAACTTGAAGAACAACGAGTCTTTGCTGAAGGCGTCACGACATTCTTGATTGAGCGCCAACTTTTTTAGGGCAGCAGATATAAGTACGCACGTATCCTGCGAAGGCATGGGTATCGCTCCTTGATAATGATTGCTCGTCCTGAGCGCCGAGTATTGTGCAACGTTTTTTGTCTGTCAAGGCTCCACAACTATAACAACTCGTTATCACTCGCAACGTTTCATATATATGAAACTAAGGACACTCAAGACAATGTCATAGTAAATATCGTTTATTACAGCTTCACGGCAAATATCGCCCAGTCAGCTTATTTCCCAGCCAGCGGGGCGACCTTGAACATGAGACGCTGTGGCGAGGAAGCTCGCTCCCTCGCCCAGTGCACGCTTATTGCGGCTTGCGATAGCTGTTAACAATCGCCGAAAAATCCTTGCCGCCCTCGCCCCGCTGGCTCATCGCCTGGTACAACTGCTGCGCCACCGCCCCCAGCACCACCGGCTGATGGGCCTGCCGCGCGGCTTCGGTCGCCAGGCCAAGGTCCTTGAGCATCAGGTCGGCGCCAAAGCCACCCGTGTAGCCACGGGACGCCGGCGCCGTTTCGATCACGCCCGGCCACGGGTTATAGGTGTCCGAACTCCAGCAACGCCCCGTCGAGCTGTTGATGATCCCGGCCAGCACCTGGGTGTCGATCCCCAAGGCATCGCCCAGCGCCATGGCCTCGCTGACGCCCACCATGGAAATGCCCAGCAGCAGGTTGTTGCAGATCTTGGCGATCTGCCCGGTGCCGACTTCGCCACAGTGCACGATGTTACGGCCCATCTGCGCCAACACCGGTTGCAAGGTGGCAAACAACTCAGCCGTGGCGCCGACCATGAAGGTCAACGTGCCCGCCGCCGCACCGCCGGTGCCGCCAGAGACGGGCGCATCGGCCATCGCCACTCCTTGTTTCGCAGCGGCAGCCGCCACGTCGCGAGCGGTCTGTGGATCGATGGTGCTGCAATCCACTGCTGGCGTGCCAGCGGCGATACCGGCCAGCACACCGTCCTCACCCAGCCAGACGCTACGCACATGGGCGGCGGCCGGCAGCATGGTGATCACCAGCCCGGCGCCCTGGGCCGCGTCGCGAGGCGAGGCGCTGATCGTGCCGCCCAATGCCGCCAGCTCGGCCAGCACCGTCTGGTTCAGGTCGAACAGGTTCAGCGAATGGCCGGCCTTGAGCAGGTTGCGCGCCATGGGCGCGCCCATGTTGCCCAGACCGATAAATGCGATGTTCATGTCCGGCTCCTTAACGCAAATTGATGGTGGTGTTCACACCGTCATTGACGCTGTCATCATCGAACCAGCGCGCGGTCACGGTCTTGGTCTGAGTGTAGAACTGCACCACTTGTTTGCCGTACGGGCCGAGGTCACCGAGTTTCGAACCACGGGAACCGGTGAAGCTGAAGAACGGCACCGGTACCGGGATCGGGATGTTGATGCCCACTTGGCCAACGTCGATTTCGCTCTGGAATTTGCGCGCCGCTGCACCGCTCTGGGTGAACAGGCCGGTGCCGTTACCGAATGGGTTGGCGTTGACCAGGGCAATCGCCTGATCCAGGGTGTCGACTTCCAGCACCACCAGCACTGGGCCGAAGATTTCCTCGGTGTAGATGCGCATCTCGGTGGTCACGCCGGAAAACAGGGTCGGGCCGACAAAGTTGCCCTGTTCGAAGCCCGGCACGCTGATGCCACGGCCATCGAGTTCCAGCTTCGCGCCTTCCTTCACGCCGCTCTCGATCAACTCGAGAATCCGCGCCTTGGCCCGCTTGGAAATCACCGGGCCGACGTCGGTGCCCGGCTCACTGCCGGCGTTGACCTTGAGCTTCTGCGCCAGGGCCTTGAGCTCCGGCAACCATTGTTTGGCCGCGCCCACCAGCACCACCACGGAGGTGGCCATGCAACGCTGGCCGGCCGCGCCAAAACCGGCACCGACCAGGGCGTTGAGGGCCTGCTCACGATTGGCATCGGGCAACACCACCGCGTGGTTCTTGGCGCCCATCATCGACTGCACGCGCTTGCCATGACGGCCCGCCAGGTCATACACGTGGGTACCGACCGCCGTCGAACCGACGAAGGAAACCGCCTTGATGTCCTTGTGGGTGCAGAGCGCATCCACCACGTCCTTGCCACCGTGCACCACGTTGAGCACGCCCGCCGGTACGCCGGCCTCGATGGCCAGTTCCACCAGCAGCATGGTCGACAGCGGATCCTGCTCCGACGGCTTGAGCACAAAGGTGTTGCCGCAGGCGATGGCCATCGGGAACATCCACAACGGAATCATCGCCGGGAAGTTGAACGGTGTGATGCCCGCGCACACCCCGATCGGTTGGCGCAGCGTATAAGTGTCCACGCCACCGGCAACGTTCTCGGCGAACTCGCCCATCTGCAGGGTGCCGATGGAACAGGCGTGCTCGACCACTTCCAGGCCGCGGAAAATATCGCCCTCGGCGTCAGCGATGGTCTTGCCCTGTTCGGCGCTGAGCACCGCGGCGATGCGCTTGGAATGCTCGCGGATCAACGCCTGGAGCTTGAGCATGATGCGCATCCGCGCACCGATGGGCGTCAGTTTCCAGGTCTGGAACGCACGCTGGGCAGCGGCGATGGCGGCATCGACTTCCGACGCCGTCGCGAATGGAACCTTCGCCAACACCTGCTGGGTCGCCGGATTGACGATGTCGTGCCATTCGCTGGATTGGGATTCAACCCACTCGCCATCGATCAGCAGTCTGACGGTTTGCAGGGTGGTGTCGCTGGGCGTAAGGGAAACGTTCATGCTGGCCTCCGGGATTGTTCTTATAGAGAGCGCTGGTTCAGCAAAGACCAAGGTGCATGGGGCACGCATGGTGATGAGACGGTTTTTGGAGTATAGATGTGCAAACTTCTAATAAGAATGCACATAAAAGCCGGTCCATCATGCAAAAAAACATCACCTCCCTGGGGTCGCTGAATTGGGACGACCTCAAGTTTTTCCTCGAAGTGGCCCGTACCCGCAAGGCCAGCACGGCCGCCAAGCGCCTGGCCGTCGACTACACCACGGTGTCACGACGCATCAGCTCGCTGGAAGCCTCGCTGGGCACGCTGCTGTTCGAAAAATCCCGGACCAACGGTTTTGTCCTGACGGCCGAAGGCCAGCGCCTGCTGGGTTACGCCGAATCGATCGAAAGCACCCTGCACATGGCCTGCGAACAGGTCTCAGGCTCTGGCGTGGCGCTGTCCGGCCATGTACGCATGGGCTGCACCGAAGGCTTCGGCAGCTTCTTCATCACCCCGCAACTGAGCCATTTCGTCGACGCCTACCCGGCCATTTCGGTGGACATCCTGCCGCTGCCGCACTTCATCAGCCTCTCCAAGCGCGAAGCCGACATCGTCATCGCCCTCGAACGCCCCGAACATGGCCCCTATGTGTGCTGCAAATTGTGCGACTACCGGCTGCAGCTCTATGCCACCCAGCCCTACCTGGACAATCACCCACCGATCCAGCGCCCGGCCGACCTGGGCAAGCATTCGTTCATCAGCTACGTGGATGACCTGGCGTTCAGTTCCGAATTGCTCTACCTGGCCAACGTCCTGCCCGGCGCCAACGCCCACCTGCGCAGCACCAGCGTGATTGCGCAATTCGTGGCCGCGCAGCAAGGGCGCTCACTGGCGATCCTGCCCTGCTTCCTCGCTGCCCAGGACCCACGGCTATTGCCGGTGCTGCCGGAGGAAATCACCGTCACCCGGCAGTTCTGGATGTACTGCCGGGAAGACCTGCGCAAGCTCAAGCGGATTACGCTGTTGTGGGATTACATCCGCGAGGTGACTGAACAGAATCAGCCCCTGCTGATGGGAGACAGCCGGGAGATGGTGTTCGCCGACTAGTCGGCGATGACCACGATGGCGACGCGGCGGTTTTCGGTGCGGCCGCTGGCGGTGTCGTTGGAGGCGACCGGTTTGCTGCTGCCCAGGCCGCGCAACTGGACGTTCTCTTCGCGCATGCCAACGCTTGTCAGCACCTTGCCCACGCTGGCGGCCCGGCGCATCGACAGTTGTTCGTTGTAGGTCTGGGAACCCGATGCGTCGGTATGACCATCGACGCGTACCCGCTCGATGCCCGCCTCCAGCAACGCCTTGCCGATGCGCTCGACGATTTCGGTACTGGCCGGGTTGAGATTTTCCACATCGCTGCCGAACAGCACCTTGCCCGACAAACCGAAGGCCCAGCCATCCTCGGTCAATTCGAAGCCTTGTTGCTTGAGTACGGCAATTTGCGCCGGGGTCAGGCCTTTCGGCGGGGCCGTCTGGCAACCGCTCAGGGCCAGGATGGCAAGCAAGAACAGCGCCGCGAACCAGCGCAGGGAAAATTGAGGGTATGAACGCACGAGTCAGCTCCTGGTTTGAAAATCAGCGACGGAGTGATCCGACCCCGCCGTATGTTGACCGCCTCGAGCGAGGCGTTTGGCTTGGTACATTGCCGCGTCGGCGGCATGGAGCAGGGTGCCCGGTGTGTCACCATGATCCGGGTAGACGGCAATGCCGATACTGAGGGAGGTCAGCACGGAGGCGTTGCCGGGCAATTGAATCGGCATTTCCATGCTGGCGATGATTTTTTCAGCGATCCGCTCGGCATCCTCGGCCTTGTGCAGGGGCGCCAGCAGCACGGCGAATTCATCGCCTCCCAGGCGCGCGACCAGGTCATCCTCGCGCAACTGGGCCCGGACCCGGGTCGCCACGGCCGTCAGCACCGCGTCGCCGGCGGCGTGGCCAAAGTTGTCATTGATACCCTTGAACCGATCGCTGTCCAGGTACAGCACGGCCACTTGCTCGTTGAGCTTGCCGGCATTGCGCAAGGCGCGAATCAGTCGGCCTTCGAAAAACGCCCGGTTCGGCAAGCCGGTCAAACTGTCGTGGCTGGCCTGGTGCGCCAGGGTTTCGTTTTCGCTTTGCAGGTGGGTCTGCCAGGACTCCAGTTCATCGAGCAATGCGTTGAAGTCATTGGCCAGGTTATCCAATTCAGCAATGGCGGCCGGTGGCACGCGTCGGTCCAGGGCTCGTTCGCTGCGTGCGGCGTGGGCCACCTCGGCCAGGCTGCGCAGCGGCCCGGTGATCGCACGCAACTGGCGCCGCGCCAGATAAAGCGCCACCCAGGCACTGACCGCCGTGCACAGGATGATCCCCGCCAGGCCGCTGAGCAAAAAGCGCAGCAGGCTACCGCCATGCCCCGCCAACACGATACGGCCGATGTTCTGCCCTTGATGAACGATCGGCAGGCTGATGGGCTTTTCCAGGAATGCCTTGGCAATGTGTACTTCCAGTTCCGACAACAGGCCGGTTTGCGGTCGCTGCCAGCGCGCCAACAGACGGCCATGTTCATTCAACACCTGGGCATCGGCGACTTCCTCGGTGGAGGCGATCAAGGCCAGTGCTTCGGTAGCCGCCGCCGAATCATCGAAGACCACGGCGGCCTCCACGGTGTAGTTGATCGAACGGGCGATCAGGTGCAGGTTGTGATCGGCGTAGACCCGCAACGCCAGCAGGCCGAGCAGGGTCAGGGAAACACTGGCCATGGTGATGGCCACCAGCGCGACGATCAGATGGCCACGACCGATGACCGAGCCCAGGGTGGGACGGACCCTTGGTTTGCGCTGTTTCATGGCGTCGCCGGCCTGCGACGGGAAAGCTGCAGCACACTTGGATGGATGCGCACACCACTGCGCGCCACAGAGTCGAGGTTGACCTCGAAAGACACTTGTTCATCGCCGACCCGCAGACAGAACAGGCTCCCCACGGTGCACTGGTCGCCGCCTTCGCTGATGCTCAGCACTGGCTTGCCGATCAAGGACGCAAACAAACGGGTGTGCTCATCGTTGGTCAGCCTGCCGACGTAGACCGCGTTGCAGTCAGTGGCGACATCAGGATGATCGGCCAGCAGCCGCTGCACCGTCACCGGCCGCCCCGTGGCCTGGGTGGTGCCCTTGACCAGATCGTCGGTGTATTGGGTCGGCCCGACGATGCACAGCTTCAGTTGGGTGGGCTCCACGGGCCAACGGGCGTAGCTGAGAATGCCCAACACCACCTGGGTCACCGCTTCGGCCCGCTGCTCGGCCTGGGTCGTGGTGACTTGCTCCTGGGCCATCGCGACAGGCAGCAGCAGACACAAAAGGCCGGCAAGCAGAAACTGCCCCCACCCCTTGCTGCGCACTGCCTCCCGTACAGGCACTATCATGGAAAATCTCTTGATCCAGACGATAAGTGCCGGAACGATAGCACAGTGCCCAAAAGCCAGCGAGGCCGCGTGTTACCTAGACTTCGGAGCGAAACAGGCAGAATTGCCATGGGCATGAACCATTAAAAGCTGATGATTCAGCCAGCCGGCTCCAACTCCAGCATCAACCCACTCAAGCGCTTGACCTTGCGCCGGACCGCCTCCTCGAAGATGCCCTCTCGCGGTTCGATCAGGCTGAACCATTGCTTGCCCCGGGTAATGGCGGTGTACACCAGTTCCTTGGTCAAGACCGGGTTGAGCGCATCCGGAAGGATCAACGCGGTATGGGTGAATTCCGAACCCTGGGATTTGTGCACCGTCATGGCATACACGGTTTCCACGTCATTGAGTCGGCTGGGCAGGACGAAACGCACACCACCCTGGCCGTCATTACGCGGGAACGCGACCCGCAGGACCTGTTTGCCGGCATCGGGCCCGTCACGCTCGGGCAGCTTGAGGGCAATGCCGATATCGCCATTCATCAACCCCAGCCCATAGTCGTTACGGGTCATCAGCACCGGGCGTCCTTCGTACCACTGGTGATCGCTATCGATAAGGCGAGCCTTGAGCAATGCCGCGGTGATCCGTTGGTTCAACCCTTCAACGCCCCACGGGCCTTTACGCACCGCGCAAAGCAATTGGAATTCGTCGAAGGCCGCCAGTACCTCCCGAGCCCACTCGGCCCAACAACCGTCTTCCAATGGACGAGAAATGGCCGGGCGACGCTGCCGCAGCAGGCTCAGGTAATGCCGATACCCCTGGGGCCCTTCTGGCTTGCCGTCGAGCAACAGCTTTTCCAGCTTGGTGTCGTGCTCACTCGTCAACTTCAGGGAGGACAGATCGGCATATTGCCCTTGCTCCAGCAACTGACGGGCTTTTTCAGGCTGTTGCTGGTTGACCCAGCGAGCCAGTTGGCCGATCCCACTGCCTTCGCCGAAGCGTCGGGAATGCCTGAGCATCACCACTTGCTGTGCCAGGGGATGAGTGCCGTCGAGGTCTTGCCGCAGGTCACTGGCCGCCAGGTTCTCACCACTGACCGACTCAAGCCAGGCCCGGGTCCGGGGGCTGTACCAACCGTCCTCGGCGTCTCGACACAAGTCCCCCAGCACCGCACCGGCCTCTACAGAAGCCAACTGGTCCTTGTCCCCCAGCAACACCAACCGGGCATGGGTCGGCAGCGCATCCAGCAGATTGGCCATCATCTCCAGGTCGATCATCGACGCCTCATCGACCACCAACACGTCCAGCGGCAAGCGATTGCCGGCATGGTGACGAAAATGCCGGGTGCCGGGACGGCTGCCCAGCAAACGATGGACCGTCGTGACGTCGCACGGAATGCGTTCGCGCACAGCCTCATCCACGTCCAGGGTCCGGACCTGCTGGCTGATGGACTCGGTCAGGCGCGCCGCCGCCTTGCCGGTGGGCGCGGCCAGGCGAATGCGCAGCGGCTTCCCGACCTCGACGGCCGGAGCCTGCAACAACGCCAGCAGGCGCACAACGGTGGTGGTCTTGCCGGTACCCGGGCCGCCGGTCACGATACTGAAGGCCCCGCGAGTCGCCAGCGCGCAGGCCAGCTTCTGCCAATCGATCGGGGCGTTGGCATTGGCCGGCCCGAACAGCCCGTCCAAACGCTCGCGCAGGTCCTCAGGCGCCGCTTCATGGTCAGTCAGCCGTTGGCGCAACGCCTCGTCGATCCGTCGTTCATAGCCCCAGTAACGGCGCAGATAAAGACGCTTGCCAGACAGCACCAACGGACGTTGCTGCGCCTCTTCGCTTTCATCCGCAGCCAGGGCCACCAGACGACTGGACGCCAGGGCCTTGCACCAATGGGCGCCGTCCAGTGTCTGCAATATTTGCGAGGGCAACAGCATCACGCCTGGCTGCAGGTCGCCCTCGGGGGGCAGCGACAGGGCGAAGTCCGGCTCCTTGAGGGTCTCGAACACATCCAGGCAAACATGCCCGTGGCCCAGTTGATGACTGGTCAGCGCAGCGGCGAGCAGGACCAAGGGATCATCGTCCGGCGCCAGTTCATGGAGGAACGCCACGAATGCCTTGTCCAGGGCGCGCAACCAGCCGCGCTCGACCCAGCGCGTCAGTAACAACAGCAGGTCCTGGGCACGGCTCAAGGGGGCCAGGTCAACCGGGCTCTCGTCGTCGGACGCCTTGGGCAGCAGATCGGCAAAGGAACGACTCATAGCAGCTCTCCCTGTACCCACGCCGGCTCGGCCTTGGGTTCGGGCGCGCCCTGGAACAGCCGATCCAGTTGTTCGATCAAGGCCCGTGGCGGCTTGGTGAAATACACGCCCTGGCTGGTCGAGCGGGTGCCGCGAAGGAACAGGTAGAGCGCGCCGCCGACATGCCGGTCGTAGTCGTAACCTGGGAGCCGCGCCTTGAGCTGGCGATGCAGGGCCAACAGGTACAGCACGTATTGCAGGTCGTAGCGATGGTCCAGGATCGACTGTTCCATGGCCTGTACGGTGTAGGCCATGTCATCGACACCCAGCCAGTTGGATTTGTAGTCGGCCACGTAATATCGACCGTCGTGTTCGAACGTCAAATCGATGAAGCCCTTGAACATGCCGTTGAGCAGCACCGGTTCCGCCGCGACGCGGGCCACACCGCCATGGGTGAAGCGGCAAACCAGTTGATCAAGCTTTTGCACATCGACCTTGTGGCTGGCGAACCAGAACTCCATCTCGACCTGGAAGCGGGTCAGTTGTTCAAGCACCACCGGCGCCTGGTCGTTGCCGACGGGCATTGGCATTTTGATCAGGTGCTGCAGCCAGTCGCTCAATGTGATGATCCAACCTTTCCAGCCTCGGCGATTGCAGCGTCGGGCAATGGCATCCTCGATATCCGTCGGCGCAGATGAAAAACCTTCCCCGGCGGCCCACTCCAAGAGGCCATGGAGGAAAGTGCCGGGGCCGGGGCCTCGGGGAAAACGGTGGATATCGCCACCGAGGGCGATGGTCTCCCTGGGAGCGTCCGGGTCCAGTCGCTCATCGTCGAACAACTTCTGGGCTTGCGGATTCTCTGGCGCGGTATCGCTGCCTTCGCTCAGGCTTTCGCCGATGCGCAGGGCGCTGTAAGACGCGATCCACCAATTTTCGCTGGCTTTTCGCAAAGGCACCAAGGGTTCGAGCAACACAGCGTCGTTGCGCGGCGGCCGGTAGCGCTCGTCGGTGGCTTCGGGCACTGGCTGGCAACTCACCGCGACACTGCCTTGTTGCAGGTCTTCCAGCCAACGCATCAGCTCCACCGACTCGGCCAACGGCACACCGCCGCCCAACAGATAACCCAGCGCGGACACATGCAGGATCGAACTGTTGTTGTTGCCCCGCTTGAGATCCGCCACCCCCAGCCAGCAGGCATGTTGCGCACGGGTCAGTGCCACGTAGAGCAGCCGCAGGTCCTCGGCCAGACGCTCATCATCGGCCTTGGCGATCAGTTCGGCGGTAGGCTTGAGGCTGATCTGCGCCTTGTTGGCCTCATCGTGGTAATGCAACGGCAATCGACTGCCATCCACCGGTTTCGTCGAACAGATGAAGGGCAAGAAAACCAACGGATACTCAAGCCCCTTGGACTTGTGGATCGTGACCACCTTGACCAACTGCTCATCGCTTTCCAGGCGCAGGATCTGCTCTTCCCCCGCCTGCCCGGACAAAGCCAGGTGCTCGGACAAATGGCGGATCAAGGCTTGTTCGCCATCCAGTTCACCGGCGGCCTGCTGCAACAGTTCGCAAAGGTGCAGCAAGTTGGTCAGCACCCGCTCGCCATCGCTGCGCGCCATCAAGGCCTGGGGCAGTTCGAAATCATGCAGCAAGCGTCGCAACATCGGCAGCACGCCCTGGCTGCGCCAGACCGAGCGATAACCACGAAACTGCATGACCCGGGCTTCCCAGGCCAGCTCATCCTGATTGAGACGCTCCAGCTCCGTCAGCGGCAGGTTCAACGTGATGCTGGCCAGCGCTGCCCGTAGCGGTCGCTCCACATCCGGCTCGGCGCAGGCCCTGAGCCAGGTCAGCAAATCCCGCGCCTCTTGCGAAGCGAAGACCGAATCCTTGTCGGACAGATAGACACTGCGCACGCCCCGCGCGGACAGCTCGGCGCGCACGGCCTGCGCTTCTTTACCGTCGCGCACCAGGATGGCGATATCCGCCGGGCGCAACCCGCGCAGCGTTTCGCCATCGACCGTGAACCCGTCGCGTCCCGACTGGCCACCGTTGAGCAATGCCGTGATCTCGCTGGCGCAGGCGGCCGCCATGGATTGCCGGTACACCGCACCGGAAAGCGGCTGCTCCGACGGCAGGTGCCAGATATTCAGCGCCGCAACGGCCTGTCCTGCCACCTGCAAGGACTCCTTGCGCCCCTGGGACTCAACGGACAGGAACGGCACCGGGTTCTCACCCGAAGATTCACGGAACAGAAAGGCACCGTGCCCCTTCGGACGGGACTCGGCCTTCTGGAAAATATGGTTTACCGCACCCACCATGGCATGACTGGAGCGGAAATTCGTGCCCAGGGTATGTAACCTGCCGACCGTGGCCTGGCGCGCACGCAGGTAGGTGTAGATGTCGGCACCGCGAAAAGCGTAGATCGCCTGCTTCGGATCGCCGATCAGGAAAAGTCCGGTCTCAGCGTCGTTGTCTTCGATACGGTAGATGCTTTCGAAGATCCGGTATTGAACCGGGTCGGTGTCCTGGAACTCATCGATCAGCGCCACCGGAAACTGCTCGCGGATCAGGCTCGCCAGACGCTCGCCCCCCTCGGCCTGCAGCGCCGCGTCGAGACGCAGCAGCATGTCGTCGAAGCCCATTTCGGCGCGGCGGCGTTTCTCGGCTTCGAAACGCGCCCCGACCCATTGCGCGGCATGCTGCAACACGGCGGCGTCTGGCGTGGGCAACGCATCCAGGCTGGCCTTGAGACCGGCCATGGCGTCCAGCCCGGGGTGGTTGGGCACTTCACCTTTCCAGGCTTCGGCCATGCCTTCGGGGGTCAGGCGCGTGAACCCGGTGCCGATGTCCAACAACTCAAGACTTTCGTCATCGACCCAGGCGGTGATTTTCTGAAACCACGGTTCGAAGTAACGCGCCTGCATCTTGCGCCCATCGACAGACTTGCTGGCGACGCCTTGCTGGCAGATCTCCAGCAGCTCCACGGCCCACTGTCGCCATGGCGCCTTGAGATCGAGCAAGGCAGCACTGCGCTCCTGCAGGGAGGCAGCGATGAGTTCGGCAGGCTCAAGCCCGTCAGCGTCGCCACGCTCGCTGGAAAACAACCCCCTCACCCGTGGCAACAGCGCAGCCGGCCCTCCCCAATGGGTACGCACCCAATTCAGCGCCTCGCCTTGCATCGAATAGCAGAACAGCCGCCAGTAATCGCGCAATACCTCCCCCAGCAATTCGCTGTGGTCGGTTTCCAGGGTCTGGGTAAACAGGCTGCCGCTGTCGAAGGCATGCTCACGCAACATGCGCTGGCACCAGCCATGGATGGTCGAGACGGCCGCTTCGTCCATCCACTGCGCGGCGATGTCCAGCCGGTTCGCGCAGCCGGGCCATTGCTCGGCACTGAATTCATCGCGCAATGCAGCGATCAGTGAATCCGGGGCTGGAATCTCTTCGCGAAAGAAACGTGCGGCTTCGGCCAGACGGGTGCGAATTCGTTCACGCAGCTCCTTGGTGGCAGCGTCCGTAAAGGTCACCACCAGGATTTGCGGCGGAAGCAGTTCGCGGCCAAAACCGGACACCGAACCGCCATGCCCCAGCACCAGACGCAGGTACAGCGCCGAAATGGTGAAGGTCTTGCCGGTACCGGCGCTGGCCTCGATCAGTTGACTGCCTCGTAGCGGAAAAGCCAGGGCCAATGGTGTCTGCCGACTCATGAACGGGCCTCCTCGCCGGCCGATGAACGCCATGGGGCTTCGAGCAATGGCCGATAAAGCGCATCGCACCAGTCGGGGAATGTTTCGTCAGCCATCAAGGCCGCGAAATCCGGAAACTGTCGCGCCAAGGCCGGGTTTTCCCGCCGTTCGCCTTCAAACGTCTGTCCATCGCCCTCATAGGCTTTGCGCGCCGCGGCTTCGGCCTTGAGTGGATCATTCTGGCCGAGCCAGGCGAAAGCCGTCTTCACTGCGATCGGCAGCGGCTGGCGCATACCCGTCTGCCAAGCCTGCAGCATGTCGCCCAACAACCTTCGTGCGACAGGCTCTTCGAAAGGTGCCAGCAGCAAGCTGTCATCACTGGCCACCAGCGCTGTCGTCAACGACAAGCCGTTAGCGCAGGCCACGAGATGGTTGACCCAGGGCCGTATCAGGCGATGCCACTTGCGGGTCTTGGTGGAACCGATGCTATTGGGTATAGCCGTGATGGCGAGGACCGCACCGTCGGCGCGCTGGTGCAGGCCACTGAGCCATCCTTCGACACTCACGCCCTGCAAGTGCAGGCTGACAGGCACGGCACTGGTCAGCGGTGTGGGCCATAACGCCAGAAGCTGTTGGTAACGCTGGAGCAGATCCGGCAGGGGCTCGATCAACTCACGCTGCATACACTCTCCGAACCCGGCCATCGGTAACAGGCCGCTGTTCTGGAGTCTCTGGGCGTGGGCGGTCAGGGCCAGATCCGACTGGTCCAGGCGTACCAGCGCAGCCTCGAGCAGGCTGTCACTCAGGATGTAGCGTTGCAGCGCATCGAGCACGAAAGGTTCGTCATCGGCCAGAGGCGCCTCGATGGCTTCAAAGAATACTTTCAGCCGTTGGCTGAAGAAATGGCGGACGGGATTGCGCAGGAAGTCCTGCAACTGACCGAGGCCCAAGGGTTCTTCCTGGACGTAAGGTGCCAGCACCTGGATTTTGTCAGTGTCATCGGAGGTGTCGTGGAGCATTCGCCATTCGCTGGCATAACTGAACAGTTCGTCACCTTGATGGAAATAACGCGCACTGAATGGTTGCAGCGGATGCTCCTGGGTCAGGGCATCGAGAAGACTCTCGCTGTCATCGGCCAACCGCCAGCCGCTGGCGAGATGATCGCGCAGTTGGCCGATCAACACCGATGCCGGTCGTTCACTGTTGTCGCGGATGCTGCGCCCCACCCAACTGACGTACAGCTTTTCCCGGGCCGAAAGCAGCGCTTCCAACAACAGGTAACGGTCATCCTCACGACGGGAACGATCGCCAGGGCGATAATCGCCGCCCATCAGATCGAAGTCCAAGGGTGGCTGGGCTCGCGGGTAATCACCATCATTCATCCCCAGCAGGCACACCAGCTTGAAGGGGATCGCGCGCATTGGCATCAAGGTACAGAAGTTGACGGCTCCGGCCAGGAAGCGTTGGGACAGTCGCCCCTGATCCAGCCCGGCCAACCACGCTTCACGTACCACGGTCAGCGGCAATTCATCTTGCAGCCCCACCGACTCACAGGTTTCCAGCCAGGTTTCACGCAAGTCTTCGAGTTGGGCCAGCAAATAGTCGTCATGCTCGTTGCTCGCCAGGAAAAACAGCTGCATCAGGTCGTGCAGGCGCGCCCCCCATTGCTGCGGCGATGCCGGCTGGGTGAGTTCCTGATGAGCGACTTCCAGGGCATCCAGCAACGCAACCAGCGGACCGATCAATGCCGCATCCAGGCCGCCGATCTCGTCATAGGGCTCGATGCCGTCATAGGCCTGCGAGCTGCCGACAGCGTACCCCAGCAACATGCGACGCAAGCCGAAACGCCAGCTGTTCTGCTCAAGCTCCGCGGGCAAGCCCAACCCGGCACGGTGTTCGGCGCTCATCCCCCAGCGGATCCCCGCCCCTTCGATCCAGCGGTGCAATGTCGGCAGGTCGGCCTCATCGATGCCAAACCGTTCGCGCAACGCCGGGACATCCAGCAGATCGAGGATTTCGCTGACCGGGAAACGACTGTCCGGCAGCTTGAGCAAATGCTCGACGGCGATCAGCAATGGATCACGTCCACGCTGGCCCTGGTCAGTCAGCGTGAATGGAATGAAACGAGGGTCGCTCCGGTCGAGCTGGCCGAACACTGCGCGAATGTGCGGCGCATAACTGTCGATGTCCGGGACCATGACGATGATATCCCGTGGGCGCAGGGTCGGATCCGCACTGAAGTGGGCCAGCAACTGGTCATGGAGTATCTCGACTTCACGCTGGGCGCCGTGGGCCACATGAAAGCGGATCGAGCCGTCTCGCTCCGTATCGACGACAGGCCAGTGCTCCCGGGTTTCGTTCAGGGGGCGCAGCTCCAGGATGTCATCCTGCAACTGACTGAGCAGGGTCGTGGGGGTCCCATCCGTAAACAGGTCGATTCGCCCATCGCGAAATACCGCGCGGTAGCTGTTGGGGTCGTCGTAGCTGTCGAGCAGGTTGATATAGTCGCGCCCCTGTTTGCCCCAGGCAGCCAATAACGGATGGGCATGTTGATGCAGGGTTTGCGGATCGAGGACGGCGGGCATGCCGGTCTTGCGGGCCTGACGCTTGTATTGGTGGCGCAGCAGATCCTTGTCGGCGACGATGTCCGCCCAATGATGACGACACGGGTTATGCACGCAGAGCAGAACCTGGCTGAACCGGGAAAGACCGGCAAGCGCCTCGAGGACTTGGGCAGGCAACGAAGAAATACCGAATACGATGACCCGCGCCGGCAAGCCTTTCGGAGCGACTTCCAGGTTGTTGATACGCTCGATGTAGCGCTGGTGGACGCCGGCACGGCTTTGCGCCATGCCTTGTTCACCCACATCCAGCAACAGAGCACGCCACAGTTCCGCTTGCCAGCAATTCGCCGGTGCGAGCGGCTTGATTTCGCCTCGGACATTTCGTGTCTGGTGTCGACCTTCAGCCCAATCCTCGAGCCAGTCGGCCCGATACACCTGGTACTGGTCGAACAGATCGGCAAGGCGCTCGGACAGTTGATAGCGCTTGCGCAGGTCGGTGTCGTGGGTGAGGAATCGTCGCAAAGGTTCGAAATGAGGCTGCTCGATCAACTGCGGCAGCAGGCGCATCAGGCGCCAGGTCAGCGGAGCCTTGTCCAATAGGGACTTGGCCGGAATCTCGTCCCGCCCCAGGACTGTTCGATACAGCTGCCACATGAAACTGCCCGGCAATTGCACATCAATGGCCGCCGCAATACCGCAGCCGCCGGAGTCATCATCTTCCGGGTCTTCAGCCAGTGCGAGCTTGAGCCATTGGGCAATACCGTTGCTCTGTACCAAGGCGATTTCATTTTCAAGGGGAGCCAGCGGGTAGCGCCGCATCAAGCTGATCACCAGGCTGCGCAATTCATCAAGGCGATTCCCGTGAACCACCATGAAAGCTGGGCTAAGGGACGTTGCGTCCGGCATGAAAGGCATCCTTGAAAATGCAAAAGCTAGGGCAGAACCTTAGCACTGTCGGGGGGTTGTGACAGCCGGAAGCTGTCCGCGCTTGTTGTAAGAACTTTCCGGCGGGCAAAACAAAACCCCTACCTGCATAAGCAGATAGGGGTTTCGGAATTTAATCTTGACGATGACCTACTCTCACATGGGGAAACCCCACACTACCATCGGCGATGCATCGTTTCACTTCTGAGTTCGGGATGGGATCAGGTGGTTCCAATGCTCTATGGTCGTCAAGAAATTCGGTAGCCAGCGCGTGCCTTGCGGTCACGTTCCAGCGAATGGGCATGCGATAGTTTGTGTGTTGCGGTTGAGCGTCACGAACTTTCGGTTCGTTTCGTCTTCACACACCGCAATCTGGTCTCTTTCGCCCTGGGGCCTGGAGCATTCAAATTGCTTGGGTG
>NZ_FMUZ01000084.1:0-2351 GCF_900101575.1 Pseudomonas sp. NFACC37-1
GCCTTCGTGATGCTCGAAGCCTTCCCGTTGACCACCAATGGCAAGCTGGACCGCAAGGCGTTGCCGGCACCGGATCAGTCGGCGGTGATCAGCCGCGAATACGAAGCTCCCCAAGGGGAAGTGGAAAGCGCCATTGCCCGGATCTGGCAGGATTTGCTCAAGCTCGAACGAGTAGGTCGCCACGACAATTTCTTCGAACTGGGCGGTCATTCGCTGCTGGCGGTCAAGTTGATCGAGCGCATGCGCCAGATCGATCTGAGCGCCGACGTGCGGGTGCTGTTCGGCCAGCCGACATTGGCTGCGCTGGCTGCTGCGGTTGGCGGACACGCAGACGTCGTGGTGCCGGCCAACCTCATTCCCGCTGGCTGCACGCGAATCACCCCGGACATGTTGCCCCTGGCCGATCTGGACCAGGAGGCCATCGACCGGATCGTGGCCGCCGTGCCTGGCGGCGTCGCCAACGTGCAGGACATCTATGCCCTGGCGCCGTTGCAGGAAGGCATTCTCTACCATCACCTGGCCGCGGAGCAGGGCGACCCCTACGTGTTGCAGGTGATGTTCGGCTTTGACAGTCGCGAGCGCCTGCAAGCCTTTGCCCAGGCTTTGCAGAGCGTGGTGTCGCGCAACGATATCCTGCGCACCGGCATGGCCTGGCAGGGCCTGGAGTCACCGGTGCAGGTGGTCTGGCGCCACGCGACGCTGGCCCTTGAAGAAGTCGGGCTGGATCCGGCGGCGGGCGATGCAGTGCGACAGTTGCACGAACGCTTCGACCCGCGTCACTACCGCCTCGACATCGCCCAGGCACCGTTGATGCGGCTGGCCTATGCCCAGGATCTGGCGAACCAGCGTTGGGTCGGCATGCTGCTGTTCCATCACGTGGCGCTGGACCACACCGCCCTTGAGGTGGTGGTGCATGAAATGCAGGCCAGCCTGCTGGAGCAGGCAGAGCTGCTTGCACCGGCTGTGCCGTACCGCAATCATGTCGCCCAGGCCCGGTTGGGCGTGAGTCGTGAACAGCACGAAGCGTTCTTCCGCGACATGCTGGGTGACATCGACGAACCGACGTTGCCGTTCGGTCTGCTGAATGTGCAGGGCGACGGCAGCGGCATCGAAGAAGTGCAACAAGGCGTGGATGGGGCATTGGCCCAGCGCTTGCGGGCGCAGGCTCGTCAGCTCGGGGTGAGTGCGGCGAGCCTGGTCCACCTGGCCTGGGGCCAGGTGGTCGGGCGCGTCTCAGGGCGTGAAGAAGTGGTGTTCGGCACCGTACTGATGGGCCGGATGCAGGGCGGCGAGGGTGCGGACCGGGCGCTGGGGATGTTCATCAATACCTTGCCGCTGCGGGTGAGTGTGGGGCACATCGACGTCCGTACAGGCGTGAAGGCCACCCACGCCCGGTTGAGCGGATTGTTGGGGCATGAACATGCTTCCCTGGCATTGGCCCAGCGTTGCAGCGGTGTACCGGCCTCGCTTCCATTGTTCAGCACGTTGTTGAACTATCGGCACAGCGCCGGTGAAGCCGCGTCCGAGCAGGCCATCGCGGCCTGGCACGGGATTCACACCCTGGGCATGGAGGAGCGGACCAACTACCCGTTGTGCCTGAACGTCGACGACCTCGGCGAAGGTTTCCTGCTGACAACCCAGGCGGTGGTCGAAGTGGGTGCGCGACGTGTCTGCGGCTACATGCATATGGCGTTGGAGAGCCTGGTGCAGGCGCTGGAGCATGCACCTGAGGCCCCGTTGCGCGAGTTGTCGATCGTACCTGTCGACGAGCGCGAGCAATTGCTGGTGGCGTTCAACGCCACTGACGCCGAGTACCCACTGGAACAGACCATTCACGGCTTGTTCGAGGAGCAGGTGCGACGCACGCCGGATGCACTGGCGGTGCGTCATGGCCGGCACCAGCTCAACTATCGCGAGCTCAACGGGCTTGCCAACCGGTTGGCCCATTACCTGCGCAAACAGGGTGTGCAGCCGGACTCGCGGGTGGCGATCTGCGTCGAGCGTGGCCTCGACATGGTCGTGGGCTTGCTGGCGATCTTGAAGGCGGGCGGTGGTTATGTGCCGCTGGATCCGACGTATCCGGCGGATCGGATTGCCTACATGCTCGAGGACAGCGCCCCGGCGGCGATCCTGGTGCAGGCGGCCACGCGAGGCTTGCTGGGTGAGACGGTGGTCCCGTTGATCGATCTCGACAAAGGTATCTGGCAGGACGAGGCGGCGCCCAATCCGCAGGTCGACGGCCTGACGTCGGCGCATCTGGCCTATGTGATCTACACCTCCGGTTCCACCGGTTTGCCCAAGGGTGTGATGATCGAACACCGCAACACGGTGAATTTCCTGACCTGGGCCCA
>NZ_FMUZ01000024.1:0-94739 GCF_900101575.1 Pseudomonas sp. NFACC37-1
GAAGTTGAGATCGTCGGTCTGCGCGACACTCAGAAAACTACCTGCACCGGCGTTGAAATGTTCCGCAAGCTGCTCGACGAAGGTCGTGCTGGCGAGAACTGCGGCGTACTGCTGCGCGGCACCAAGCGTGACGACGTTGAGCGTGGCCAGGTTCTGGTCAAGCCAGGCACCGTCAAGCCGCACACCAAGTTCACCGCAGAAGTTTACGTTCTGAGCAAGGAAGAAGGCGGTCGTCACACTCCGTTCTTCAAAGGCTACCGTCCACAGTTCTACTTCCGTACAACTGACGTGACTGGTAACTGCGAGCTGCCAGAAGGCGTTGAAATGGTAATGCCAGGTGACAACATTCAGATGACTGTTACCCTGATCAAGACCATCGCGATGGAAGACGGTCTGCGTTTCGCTATCCGTGAAGGCGGTCGTACCGTCGGCGCTGGCGTCGTAGCCAAAGTCATCGAGTAAGTCTCTTTTAGAGTCAGCTTGATGAGTTGAAAAGCCCCCGCTTAGCGGGGGCTTTTTTATTGGGTTGACACCTACCAGGGGCGTCTATAGAATTGCGCCTCCTTTTAACGGGCGTATTGCGCCCGGTGGGAATAGCAGCCGGAGTCTGAAATCCAATGCAAAATCAGCAAATCCGTATCAGGTTGAAGGCTTTTGACCATCGCCTGATCGACCAATCCACCCAGGAAATCGTGGAAACCGCGAAACGTACTGGTGCTCAAGTGCGTGGTCCAATTCCACTGCCTACCCGTAAAGAGCGGTTCACCGTTCTGGTCTCCCCGCACGTCAACAAAGACGCGCGTGACCAGTACGAGATCCGTACTCATAAGCGCGTTCTGGACATCGTCCAGCCAACGGATAAAACCGTTGATGCTCTTATGAAGCTCGATCTTGCGGCCGGTGTGGAAGTGCAGATCAGCCTCGGCTAAGACTCGGTCTTAGTCGTGTAACGCTCTGAAATGGGCGGCCATAGCGGGTGAAAGCCCCGTACACTCATGAGGTTTACAACATGACTATTGGTGTAGTCGGTCGTAAATGCGGTATGACCCGTATTTTCACCGAAGAAGGTGTCTCCATTCCGGTCACGGTCATTGAGATCGAGCCGAATCGCGTCACCCAGTTCAAAACTGAAGAGACCGATGGCTATCGTGCAGTGCAAGTCACTGTCGGCGAGCGTCGTGCTTCGCGTGTAACAGCAGCTCAGGCTGGCCACTTCGCCAAGGCGAACGTTGCCGCTGGTCGTACCGTAATGGAATTCCGCCTTGAAGAAGGCGAGTACCAGGCCGGCGATCTGATCAACGCTGAAATCTTCGCCGCTGGTCAACTGGTTGATGTAACCGGTCAGTCCAAGGGTAAAGGCTTCCAGGGTACGATCAAGCGTTGGAACTTCCGCGGGCAAGATAACACCCACGGTAACTCCGTATCCCACCGCGTTCCAGGCTCTATCGGCCAGTGCCAGACTCCTGGTCGTGTATTCAAGGGCAAAAAAATGTCCGGTCATATGGGCGCTGAGCGCGTGACCGTGCAGTCCCTCGAAGTAGTGCGCGTGGACGCTGAACGCAATCTGTTGTTGGTCAAGGGCGCTGTTCCTGGCGCTACTGGCGGCAACTTGGTTGTACGTCCAGCAGCCAAGGCTCGCGGTTAAGGGGAAGCTGACATGCAATTAAATGTAAATGACGCTCAAGCGATCGAAGTTTCCGAACTGACATTTGGCGGCGAATTCAACGAGACGCTGGTTCACCAAGCAGTCGTGGCCTACATGGCCGGCGGCCGTCAAGGTAGCAAGCAGCAAAAGACCCGTTCCGACGTTTCCGGTGGCGGCAAGCGCCCATGGCGTCAGAAAGGTACTGGCCGTGCTCGTGCCGGTACTATCCGTAGCCCAATCTGGCGTGGCGGCGGTACCACTTTCGCAGCTCGTCCTCAGGATCACTCCCAGAAGCTGAACAAGAAGATGTATCGCGCAGCAATGCGTTCCATCCTTGCTGAGCTGGTGCGTACTGATCGTCTGGTCGTGGTTCAGGACTTCGCTGTTGAAGCACCGAAAACCAAAGATCTGCTGAACAAGCTGAACGGCATGGGCCTGACTGACGTCCTGATCGTGTCTGACGCTGTTGATCAGAACCTGTACCTGGCTGCTCGCAACCTGCCACACGTCGACGTTCGTGACGTGCAGGGTTCCGATCCGGTCAGTCTGATCGCATACGACAAGGTGTTGATCACCGTGTCGGCCGTGAAGAAATTCGAGGAGCTGCTGGGATGAACCAGGAACGCGTATTTAAAGTTCTGCTTGGCCCGCACGTTTCCGAGAAGGCTACGGTTCTGGCAGACAAGAAAGGCCAGTTCGTTTTCAAGGTTGCTACCGACGCAACCAAGCTGGAAATCAAGAAGGCCGTCGAAAGCCTGTTCAGCGTGAAAGTAGAGCGCGTGACTACCCTGAATGTTCTGGGTAAAAGCAAGCGCACTGCTCGCGGTCTGGGCAAGCGTAATGACTGGAAGAAGGCAGTTATCTCCCTTCAGCCAGGCCAAGATCTCGATTTCAGCAGCAGTGCTGAGTAAGGAAGGGGTGCATCATGGCAATCGTTAAATGCAAACCGACTTCCCCTGGCCGCCGTTTTGTGGTCAAGGTGGTCAACCAGGAGCTGCATAAAGGCGCTCCTCACGCACCGCTGCTCGAGAAAAAATCGAAGTCTGGTGGTCGTAACAACAATGGCCGTATTACCACTCGTCACATCGGTGGTGGTCATAAGCAGCATTATCGTCTGGTCGACTTCCGTCGCAACGACAAGGATGGCATCGCTGCCACCGTCGAGCGTATCGAATACGATCCAAACCGTACTGCTCACATCGCTCTGCTGCTGTACGCAGATGGCGAGCGTCGCTACATCATCGCCCCTAAAGGCGTGAGTGCTGGCGACCAGCTGATCGCAGGTGCCCTGGCACCGATCAAGCCGGGCAACGCTCTGCAACTGCGTAACATTCCAGTTGGTAGCACCGTACACGGCATCGAATTGAAGCCAGGTAAAGGCGCACAGATCGCTCGTTCCGCTGGTGCTTCGGCTCAGCTGATCGCTCGTGAAGGTGTCTACGTGACCCTGCGTCTGCGTTCTGGTGAGATGCGTAAAGTACTGGCTGAATGCCGTGCGACCCTGGGCGAAGTCTCGAACTCCGAGCACAGCCTGCGTTCGTTGGGTAAAGCTGGTGCCAAGCGCTGGCGTGGCGTTCGCCCAACCGTTCGTGGTGTTGCCATGAACCCGGTTGACCACCCACATGGTGGTGGTGAAGGTCGTACCTCTGGTGGTCGTCATCCGGTATCGCCATGGGGCTTCCCGACTAAGGGCGCGAAGACTCGTGGTAATAAGCGTACCGACAAAATGATCGTCCGTCGTCGCAAGTAAATAGAGGGATACGACAGTGCCACGTTCTCTGAAAAAAGGTCCTTTTATTGATCTTCACCTACTGAAGAAGATCGAAGTGGCGGCGGAAAAGAACGATCGCAAACCAGTTAAGACCTGGTCGCGTCGTTCGATGATCCTGCCACAAATGGTCGGTCTGACCATCGCAGTACACAACGGTCGCCAACACGTCCCAGTTCTCGTGAACGAAGACATGGTCGGCCACAAACTGGGCGAGTTCGCCGGTACCCGCACATACCGTGGGCACGTGGCTGACAAGAAAGCCAAGCGTTAAGGGGTAAGGAAATGGAAGTAGCCGCTAAGTTGTCGGGCGCTCGAATCTCCGCCCAGAAAGCCCGCTTGGTCGCCGACCAGATCCGCGGGAAGAAGGTGGGCGAAGCGCTCAACCTGTTGGCTTTCAGCAGTAAGAAAGCCGCCGAGATCATGAAGAAAGTGCTGGAGTCGGCCGTAGCCAACGCCGAGCATAACGAAGGCGCAGACGTTGATGACCTGAAGGTCAGCACCGTTTTCGTCAACGAAGGGCGTTCGCTGAAGCGCATCATGCCACGTGCCAAAGGCCGTGCTGATCGCATCGTCAAGCGGTCTTGCCATATCACTGTCAAGGTTGCTGACAAGTAACGGAGTCGAAGAGATGGGTCAGAAAGTACATCCCATTGGCATTCGCCTGGGAATCGTCAAGGAGCACACCTCCGTCTGGTACGCAGACGGTCGGACTTATGCGGACTACTTGTTCGCTGATCTGAAGGTGCGTGAGTATCTCCAAGACAAACTAAAAAGCGCGTCCGTAAGCCGTATCGATATCCATCGTCCGGCGCAGACTGCACGTATCACCATCCACACCGCTCGTCCAGGTATCGTTATCGGGAAGAAAGGTGAAGATGTTGAGAAACTGCGTCAGGACCTGACCAAGCAAATGGGTGTGCCTGTGCACATCAATATCGAAGAGATCCGCAAGCCGGAGCTCGACGGTATGCTGGTTGCGCAGAGCGTAGCTCAGCAGCTGGAGCGTCGCGTAATGTTCCGTCGCGCTATGAAGCGCGCTGTACAGAACGCCATGCGCATTGGTGCCAAAGGCATCAAAATCCAAGTGAGCGGTCGTCTCGGCGGTGCTGAAATCGCACGTACTGAATGGTATCGCGAAGGTCGTGTGCCACTGCACACCCTGCGTGCCGACATCGACTATGCCAACTACGAAGCTCACACCACCTACGGTGTGATCGGTGTAAAGGTTTGGATCTTCAAAGGCGAAGTAATTGGTGGTCGCCAAGAAGAGCTGAAGCCACAAGCACCAGCGCCTCGTAAAAAAGCTGCTAAGTAAGGGGTACGCCAAATGTTGCAACCAAAGCGTACGAAGTTCCGCAAGCAAATGACCGGTCACAACCGTGGCCTGGCATTGCGCGGTAGCAAAGTCAGCTTCGGCGAGTTCGCGCTGAAGTCTGTTGCTCGTGGTCGTCTCACCGCTCGTCAGATCGAGTCAGCGCGTCGTGCTCTGACCCGTCACGTAAAACGTGGTGGCAAGATCTGGATCCGTGTATTCCCGGACAAGCCTATTTCCAAGAAGCCACTCGAAGTTCGGATGGGTAAAGGTAAGGGTAACGTCGAATACTGGGTTGCCCAGATTCAGCCAGGCAAAGTCCTGTATGAAATCGAGGGTGTAACTGAAGAGCTGGCGCGTGAGGCTTTTGCCCTGGCTGCTGCAAAGCTGCCGCTCGCCACCGCCTTTGTTAAACGGACGGTGATGTGATGAAAGCGAATGAACTTCGTGAAAAATCAGCACAGCAGCTGAACGAGCAACTGCTCGGCCTGCTGCGCGACCAGTTCAATCTGCGTATGCAGAAAGCAACTGGCCAGTTGGGGCAGTCTCATCTGCTCTCGCAAGTTAAGCGTGATATCGCTCGCGTGAAAACTGTGCTCAACCAGCAGGCAGGTAAGTAATCATGGCTGAAGCCGAAAAAACTGTCCGTACGCTGACTGGCCGTGTTGTCAGCGACAAGATGGACAAAACCATCACCGTTCTGATCGAGCGTCGCGTTAAGCACCCGATCTACGGTAAATACGTTAAGCGTTCGACTAAGCTGCACGCGCACGACGAAACCAATCAGTGCCACATCGGCGACAAAGTCACTATTCGTGAAACTCGTCCGATGGCCAAGACCAAGTCTTGGGCGCTGGTTGATGTTCTCGAACGCGCTGTGGAAGTCTAAGGGCTAGGGGTCGGAGAAATTATATGATTCAGACTCAATCCATGCTCGATGTGGCCGATAACAGCGGCGCTCGCCGTGTTATGTGCATCAAGGTGCTGGGTGGCTCCCATCGTCGTTACGCTGGTATCGGTGACATCATCAAAGTTACCGTCAAGGAAGCAATTCCTCGCGGTAAGGTGAAAAAAGGCCAAGTGATGACTGCTGTCGTAGTCCGCACTCGCCATGGCGTTCGTCGTGCTGACGGCTCCATCATCCGCTTTGATGGCAACGCTGCTGTTCTGTTGAACAACAAGCAAGAGCCGATCGGCACCCGTATCTTTGGGCCAGTGACCCGTGAACTTCGTACTGAGAAGTTCATGAAGATCGTCTCGCTCGCCCCAGAAGTGCTGTAAGGAGATCCGACATGCAAAAGATTCGTCGTGACGACGAGATCATCGTGATCGCCGGCAAAGACAAAGGTAAGCGCGGTAAGGTGCTGAAGGTTCTTGCTGACAACCGTCTGGTTGTTGGTGGTCTGAACCTGGTCAAGCGTCATACCAAGCCTAACCCGATGTCGGGCGTACAGGGCGGTATCGTCGAGAAAGAAGCGCCACTGCACGCTTCCAACGTCGCCATCTTCAACGGCGAAACCAACAAGGCTGACCGCGTTGGTTTCAAAGTAGAAGACGGTAAGAAAATTCGTGTCTTCAAGTCGACCCAAAAAGCGGTTGATGCTTGAACACTGCTAGGTAGAAGACCATGGCACGACTAAAAGAGATTTACCGGAAGGAAATCGCACCGAAACTTAAGGAAGAACTTAAGCTTTCGAACGTGATGGAAGTTCCGCGCGTTACCAAAATCACCCTGAACATGGGTCTGGGCGAAGCGATCGGCGACAAAAAAGTCATCGAGCACGCTGTTGCTGACCTGGAAAAGATCACCGGTCAGAAAGTCGTCGTGACTTACGCTCGGAAATCCATCGCTGGCTTTAAAGTCCGTGAAGGTTGGCCGATCGGCGTCAAAGTGACCCTGCGCCGTGAGCGTATGTACGAGTTCCTGGATCGTCTGCTGTCGATCTCCCTGCCTCGGGTTCGCGACTTCCGCGGCCTGAATGCCAAGTCCTTCGATGGTCGTGGCAACTACAGCATGGGCGTTAAAGAGCAGATCATTTTCCCGGAAATCGATTACGACAAGATCGACGCTCTCCGCGGTCTGGACATTACCCTGACCACCACTGCTCGGACGGATGACGAAGGTCGCGCACTGCTGCGCGCTTTCAAATTCCCGTTCCGCAACTGATTGGAGTAGGAAAATGGCCAAGAAGAGCATGAAAAACCGTGAGCTGAAGCGTCAGCTCACCGTTGCCAAGTACGCCACCAAGCGTGCAGCGCTGAAAGCTATCATCGTTGATCTGAACGCAAGTCCAGAAGCACGTTGGGAAGCTACCGTAGCCCTGCAGAAGCAGCCACGTGACGCAAGCGCCTCGCGCATGCGTAACCGCTGCCGCCTGACTGGTCG
The DNA here is from genome assembly GCF_900101575.1 of Pseudomonas sp. NFACC37-1. Lineage (NCBI taxonomy): Bacteria > Pseudomonadati > Pseudomonadota > Gammaproteobacteria > Pseudomonadales > Pseudomonadaceae > Pseudomonas > Pseudomonas sp. NFACC37-1. The sequence continues at coordinate 7,115 of NZ_FMUZ01000024.1, forward strand.
TCCGCACGGCGTGTACCGCAAGTTCGGCCTCGGCCGTAACATGTTGCGTCAAGCTGCAATGCGTGGTGACGTTCCAGGTCTGGTTAAAGCCAGCTGGTAAGCACTGTCAAAGTCGCGGCGTTCGGGTTCGTAAGATCCTGACCGTCGGTGACCTTGAACTTGAATCAAGCCCCTATTGGGGCTTGATTCATTTGTGGGGTATGTCTAGAATACCCGGCTCGCCTGAGCCCGTGTTTTTATTGCGCGGATGTGCTCGGCGACACGTACTAGCCGAAAGGCTAATTTTTTGTGTATTAGGAGCGTCTAGCCCATGAGTATGCAGGACCCGTTAGCGGACATGCTAACTCGTATCCGTAATGCCCAGATGGCTGAAAAGTCCGTCGTAAGCATGCCATCTTCTACGTTGAAGGTAGCTGTTGCCAAAGTCCTGAAGGACGAAGGTTACATTGCGGGTTATCAGATCAGCAGCGAAATCAAGCCTCTGCTGTCCATCGAGCTGAAGTACTTCGAAGGCCGTCCGGTCATCGAGGAAGTGAAGCGCGTTAGCCGTCCTGGCCTGCGTCAGTACAAGTCCGTCGAGGATCTGCCAAAAGTTCGTGGCGGCCTGGGCGTGTCTATCGTCTCCACCAACAAGGGTGTGATGACGGATCGTGCTGCGCGCGCTGCCGGTGTCGGCGGCGAAGTTCTTTGCACTGTGTTCTAAGGGGGGATAAGCATGTCACGCGTCGCTAAGAACCCCGTTAAGCTGCCAGCCGGTGTCGAAGTCAAATTCGCAGGCCAACAGCTTTCGGTGAAGGGTGCCAAGGGCACTCTGCAACTGAACATCCATTCGTCCGTTGAGATCGTTGAAGAAGCTGGTGAGCTGCGTTTCGCTGCTCGCAATGGCGATCAACAGACTCGCGCAATGGCTGGTACCACTCGTGCGTTGGTAAACAACATGGTCCAAGGCGTAAGCCAAGGCTTCGAGCGCAAGCTCCAGCTGGTCGGTGTTGGTTACAAAGCGCAAGCAAAAGGCACAGTGCTGAACCTGGCTCTTGGCTTCTCGCACCCAGTGGATTATGAACTGCCGGAAGGCATCACCGCTGAGACTCCTAGCCAGACCGATATCCTGATCAAGGGCATCGACAAGCAGCTGGTAGGTCAAGTGGCCGCCGAGATCCGCGACTTCCGTCCACCAGAGCCGTACAAAGGCAAAGGTGTGCGCTACGCGGACGAAGTCGTCCGTCGTAAAGAAGCCAAGAAGAAGTAGGGCATAGCAAATGACCGACAAAAAAGTTACTCGACTGCGTCGCGCTCGCAAAGCACGCCTGAAAATGCACGAACTCGAAGTCGTGCGTCTCTGCGTGTTCCGCTCGTCGCAGCACATCTACGCCCAGGTCATTTCGGCCGACGGCAACAAAGTCCTGGCAAGTGCCTCGACTTTGGATAAAGAACTGCGTGATGGCGCCACTGGCAACATCGACGCGGCCACTAAGGTTGGCCAGCTGGTCGCTACGCGTGCTAAAGCCGCTGGCGTCTCGCAGGTGGCTTTCGACCGCTCTGGCTTCAAGTACCACGGCCGCGTCAAGGCGCTGGCTGATGCTGCTCGTGAAGCTGGGCTGGAGTTCTAAGTTATGTCAAATAACGACCAAAAGCGCGACGAAGGCTACATCGAGAAGCTGGTTCAAGTTAACCGCGTAGCCAAAACCGTTAAAGGCGGCCGTATCTTCACTTTCACTGCGTTGACCGTAGTGGGTGATGGTAAAGGCCGTGTTGGCTTCGGCCGTGGCAAGTCGCGTGAAGTGCCTGCTGCGATCCAGAAGGCAATGGAAGCTGCTCGCCGCAACATGATCCAGGTTGATCTGAACGGCACCACCCTGCAGTACGCAATGAAGTCCGCCCACGGCGCTTCGAAGGTGTACATGCAGCCTGCTTCTGAAGGTACCGGTATCATCGCTGGCGGCGCTATGCGTGCTGTCCTCGAAGTTGCTGGCGTTCAGAACGTTCTGGCCAAGTGCTACGGCTCGACTAACCCGGTAAACGTGGTTCACGCCACTTTCAAGGGTTTGAAAGCAATGCAGTCTCCTGAATCCATTGCCGCCAAGCGTGGCAAAAGCGTCAAGGAGATCTTCTGATCATGGCTACCGTAAAAGTAACGCTGATCAAAAGCATGACCGGCCGCATCCCTAACCACAAACTGTGCGTTAAGGGTCTGGGTCTGCGTCGCATCGGTCACACTGTAGAAGTCCAGGATACTCCCGAGAATCGCGGGATGATCAACAAGGCTTACTACATGCTGCGTGTCGAGGGTTAATCGATGAAACTCAATGATCTGAGTCCAGCGCCGGGTTCCCGTCGCGAAAAGCATCGTCCGGGCCGTGGTATCGGTAGTGGTTTGGGCAAGACCGGTGGCCGTGGCCACAAAGGTCAGACCTCCCGCTCCGGTGGCACTATTGCTCCAGGCTTTGAAGGCGGTCAACAGCCGCTGCATCGTCGCCTGCCGAAGTTCGGTTTCGTTTCCCTGAAAGCCATGGACCGCGCAGAAGTGCGTCTGTCCGAGCTGGCCAAAGTGGACGGCGACATCGTCACCGTGCAGTCCCTGAAGGATGCCAACGTGATCAACCAGAACGTACAGCGTGTGAAAATCATGCTGTCGGGCGAAGTTGCTCGTGCTGTCACCATCGGAAAGGGAATCGGCGCCACCAAAGGTGCGCGTGCGGCTATCGAAGCAGCTGGCGGCAAGTTCGAGGAATAAATGGCTAAGCAAGGTGCTCTCTCTGCGCTCGGCAAAGGCGGTATGTCTGAACTCTGGGCTCGTCTGCGTTTTCTGTTCCTGGCGATTATCGTCTACCGAATAGGCGCACACATCCCGGTTCCAGGTATCAACCCGGACCGACTCGCGGACCTGTTTCGACAGAATGAGGGGACCATTCTTAGCTTGTTCAACATGTTTTCCGGCGGCGCGCTGGAGCGGATGAGCATCTTTGCACTGGGGATCATGCCGTACATTTCGGCATCGATCATCATGCAACTGATGAGCGCCGTCAGCCCGCAGTTGGAGCAGTTGAAGAAGGAAGGTGAAGCTGGCCGTCGCAAGATCAGCCAGTACACCCGCTACGGCACTGTCGTCCTCGCTCTCGTTCAGGCCATTGGCATGTCCATTGGCCTGGCGGGGCAGGGCGTTTCGTTCACTGCTGACTTCAGCTTTCATTTCGTTGCGGTAACCACGTTTGTGGCGGGCGCGATGTTCATGATGTGGCTGGGTGAGCAGATTACTGAGCGTGGTGTTGGCAACGGTATCTCGATGTTGATCTTCGCAGGTATCGTCGCCGGTCTTCCGAGAGCGATCGGGCAGTCTTTCGAGTCTGCGCGTCAGGGTGATATCAACATTTTCGCCCTGGTTGCCATCGGTCTGCTGGCAGTAGCGATTATCGGTTTCGTGGTGTTCATCGAGCGTGGTCAGCGGCGTATTGCCGTTCACTACGCCAAGCGTCAGCAGGGCCGCAAGGTGTTTGCTGCGCAGACCAGCCACTTGCCGTTGAAGGTGAACATGGCCGGCGTCATTCCGGCTATTTTCGCGAGCAGCATCCTGCTGTTCCCGGCTTCGTTGGGTGCCTGGTTCGGCCAGTCTGAAGGTATGGGCTGGTTGCAGGACATCTCGCAGTCGATCGCTCCTGGTCAGCCGTTGAATATTCTGCTGTTTAGTGCAGGGATTATTTTCTTCTGCTTCTTCTATACGGCGTTGATGTTCAATCCGAAAGACGTAGCGGAAAACCTGAAGAAGTCCGGTGCCTTTATTCCGGGCATCCGTCCAGGTGAGCAGTCTGCGCGCTACATTGATGGCGTTCTGACTCGCTTGACCATGTTCGGTGCTCTTTACATGACGGCCGTCTGTCTGTTGCCCCAGTTCCTGGTGGTTGCGGCAAACGTACCGTTCTACCTTGGCGGGACCTCGTTGCTGATCGTGGTCGTGGTTGTGATGGACTTCATGTCCCAAGTACAATCGCACCTCGTTTCGCACCAGTACGAATCCCTGATGAAGAAAGCCAACCTGAAGGGCTACGGCAGCGGCATGTTGCGCTGAGTAGCGTCCATAAGGTTCGAGGAGTTGGTGATGAAAGTTCGTGCATCGGTGAAAAAGCTGTGCCGCAACTGCAAGATTATTCGCCGCGAAGGTGTTGTTCGGGTAATTTGCAGCGCGGAACCGCGTCACAAACAGCGCCAAGGCTGAGTGTGATTGTGCTTTAAGCCCGGCAGCTAGTGCGCTGCCGGGTTGATTATTTGTTATTACAGCGATATTATCTCGCGCCCTATTTCTTGGCTTCCGGGGCGTAGGTAGCTGTCAATTGGAGTCCCACTGAATGGCCCGTATTGCAGGCGTCAACATTCCAGATAACAAGCATACTGTTATCTCGCTGACCTACATCTATGGTGTTGGTCGCACTACTGCACAGAAAATTTGTGCAGTGACTGGGGTCAACCCAGCGGCAAAGATCAAAGATCTGAGCGACGAGCAGATTGAACAGCTGCGTGGCGAAGTGGCGAAGTTCACCACTGAAGGTGACCTGCGTCGCGAAATCAACATGAAAATCAAGCGCTTGATGGACCTCGGTTGCTATCGCGGTCTGCGTCATCGTCGTGGTCTGCCAGTACGCGGTCAGCGTACCAAGACCAACGCGCGTACCCGTAAAGGTCCGCGTAAGCCGATCCGCAAGTAATCGCCCCAGCGAATCGACAGGAATTTAATCATGGCAAAACCTGCTGCTCGTCCTCGTAAAAAAGTTAAAAAGACAGTGGTTGATGGCATCGCCCACATCCATGCTTCTTTTAACAACACCATCGTGACCATTACCGACCGTCAAGGTAACGCTCTTTCCTGGGCTACCTCCGGTGGTTCGGGTTTCCGCGGTTCCCGCAAGTCCACCCCGTTCGCTGCTCAAGTAGCTGCTGAGCGTGCTGGTCAAGCTGCGCTGGAATACGGCCTGAAAAACCTCGACGTCAACGTCAAGGGTCCAGGTCCAGGTCGTGAATCCGCAGTCCGCGCTTTGAACGGCTGTGGCTACAAGATCGCCAGCATCACCGACGTGACGCCAATCCCGCACAACGGGTGCCGTCCGCCGAAGAAGCGCCGCGTGTAATCCAGGAGATTGTAAAGAATGGCTCGTTACATTGGTCCAAAATGCAAACTCGCTCGTCGCGAAGGCACCGATCTTTTTCTGAAGAGCGGCGTGCGCGCGATCGAATCGAAGTGCAACATTGAAGCAGCACCTGGTATCCACGGCCAACGCCGCGGTCGCCAGTCCGATTACGGCACCCAACTGCGTGAAAAGCAGAAGGTCCGTCGTATCTACGGCGTTCTCGAGCGTCAATTCAGCGGCTACTACAAAGAAGCAGCTGGCAAGAAAGGCGCAACCGGCGAAAACCTGTTGCAACTGCTCGAATGCCGTCTGGACAACGTTGTATACCGTATGGGCTTCGGTTCTACTCGTGCCGAATCCCGTCAGCTGGTATCGCACAAGTCGATCAGCGTTAACGGTCAGACCGTAAACGTTCCGTCCTACCAGGTTCGTGCTGGTGACGTGGTTGCTGTTCGCGAGAAAGCAAAGAACCAACTTCGCATTGTCCAAGCTCTCGATCTGTGTGCCCAACGTGGCCGCGTAGAATGGGTAGAAGTAGACACTGAGAAGAAGTCGGGCGTTTTCAAGAACGTTCCTGCTCGCAGTGATCTGTCCGCCGACATCAACGAAAGCCTGATTGTCGAGCTCTACTCCAAGTAAGGGCTAGAAAATAGGTGCATCCATGCAGATTTCGGTAAATGAGTTCCTGACACCCCGCCATATTGATGTGCAGGTTGTCAGTCCAACCCGCGCCAAGATCACACTCGAGCCTCTCGAGCGTGGTTTCGGCCACACCCTGGGCAACGCGCTGCGCCGCATCCTGTTGTCCTCAATGCCCGGCTGTGCAGTAGTCGAGGCCGAGATTGACGGTGTGCTCCACGAGTACAGCGCCATCGAAGGTGTACAGGAAGACGTAATTGAAATCCTGTTGAACCTGAAAGGTCTGGCTATCAAGCTGCACGGTCGTGACGAAGTTACGCTGACCTTGTCGAAGAAGGGTTCGGGGGTGGTTACCGCTGCCGATATTCAGCTGGATCATGATGTCGAGATCGTTAACCCCGATCACGTAATCGCTAACCTGGCGTCTAACGGCGCCCTGAACATGAAGCTCACCGTAGCTCGTGGTCGTGGTTATGAACCGGCAGACTCGCGTCAGAGCGATGAAGACGAAAGCCGCAGCATCGGTCGCTTGCAGCTTGACTCTTCGTTCAGCCCCGTTCGCCGTATCGCATACGTGGTGGAAAACGCCCGTGTCGAACAGCGTACCAACCTGGACAAGCTGGTTATTGATCTGGAAACCAACGGTACCCTGGATCCTGAAGAGGCTATCCGCCGTGCTGCAACCATTCTGCAACAGCAGTTGGCTGCGTTCGTCGACCTCAAGGGTGACAGTGAGCCAGTGGTTGTCGAGCAGGAAGACGAGATCGATCCGATCCTGCTTCGCCCGGTTGACGATCTGGAACTGACTGTACGTTCGGCTAACTGCCTTAAGGCGGAAAACATCTACTACATCGGCGACCTGATTCAGCGTACCGAAGTAGAGCTGTTGAAGACTCCGAACCTTGGCAAGAAATCCTTGACTGAAATCAAGGACGTTCTGGCCTCCCGCGGTCTGTCCCTCGGCATGCGCCTCGACAACTGGCCGCCTGCAAGTCTTAAGAAGGACGACAAGGCGACTGCCTGATCGTCGTAATCACCGAACGTTGTGTTTGGTAAGGAATGAACCATGCGTCATCGTAAAAGTGGTCGTCACCTGAGCCGCACCAGCTCGCACCGCAAGGCCATGTTCCAAAACATGGCGGTGTCGCTGTTCGAGCACGAGCTGATCAAAACTACACTGCCGAAAGCCAAAGAACTGCGTCGCGTTGCTGAGCCGCTGATCACTCTGGCCAAGACAGATAGCCTGGCTAACCGCCGTCTGGCTTTCGACCGTACTCGTTCGAAAGCTATCGTTGGTAAGCTCTTCAACGACCTGGGCAAGCGTTACGCTACCCGTGAGGGTGGCTACCTGCGCATCCTCAAGTGCGGTTTCCGCGCTGGCGACAATGCGCCTATGGCGTACGTCGAGTTGGTTGATCGTGCTACCAGCGGTGAAGCTGTATCCGCTGAGTAAGTCGGCAACAAACGAAAAACCGGGCCTTGTGCCCGGTTTTTTGTTGCCTGCTGAAAAGTGCCAGGACCGTTTCGCCTGGTTGGGCTATCGGCAAGTCTTCAGCATTAGATAATGACTATCGATGTCCATGATTTAATGAATTTGGATACTGTCACTAACATGATCAATACTCCTTTCCAGCCGATTAGCCGGCAGTTTGAAGACCGACCTAGGAAGATTGAGCATGAGCCAGATCAAAACGCTTACGACCGCCAGCGGCGCTCCTGTCGCCGATAACCAGAACTCTCGTTCCGCCGGCCCGCGCGGCCCGCTGCTGCTCGACGATTTTCACCTGATCGAAAAGCTCGCTCACTTCAACCGCGAGAACATTCCCGAGCGTCGCGTGCACGCCAAAGGGTCGGGGGCCTACGGCACCTTTACCGTCACCCAGGACATCACCCAGTACACAAGCGCCAAGTTGTTCGAGTCGATCGGCAAGCAAACACCTACCTTCCTGCGGTTCTCCACCGTGGGTGGCGAGCGTGGTTCGGCCGACACTGAACGCGATCCGCGGGGTTTCGCCCTGAAGTTCTACACCGAGGAAGGCAACTGGGACATCGTTGGCAACAACACGCCGGTCTTCTTTATCCGTGATCCGTTGAAATTTCCGGATTTTATCCACACCCAAAAGCGTCTGCCGCAAAGCAACCTGAAAAGTGCCCAGGCGATGTGGGATTTCTGGTCGCATTCGCCTGAGGCGCTGCACCAGGTCACCATCCTGTTTTCCGACCGCGGCATTTCGGATGGCTACCGCCACATGCACGGCTTCGGCAGCCACACCTACAGCCTGATCAACGCACAGGGTGAGCGGCACTGGGTGAAGTGGCACTACAAGACCCTGCAAGGCATCAAGAACCTCGCGCCGGCAGAAGCCGCACGCCTGGCGGGTACCGACCCGGATTATGCCCAACGCGACTTGTTCGAGGCCATTGAGCGCGGTGACTTCCCGAAATGGCGCGTCTGCATCCAGATCATGAGCGAGGCCCAGGCTGCGGCCCATTACGAGAATCCGTTCGACGTGACCAAGACCTGGTCGCAGAAAGAGTTTCCATTGATCGAAGTGGGTGTGCTCGAACTCAACCGCAACCCGCTGAATTACTTCGCTGAAGTCGAGCAGGCGGCGTTTGGCCCGAGCAACATGGTGCCAGGGGTTGGTCTCTCGCCGGATCGCATGCTGCAGGGCCGGGTCTTCGCCTACGCCGATGCGCACCGCTACCGTGTGGGCACCAATCACCAGCAATTGCCGGTGAATGCGCCACGTAGCCCGGTCAACACCTACCAGCGCGACGGTGCCATGGCGTTTGGCAGCAACGGCGGGGCGGCACCGAACTACGAGCCGAACAGCTATGTGGAGGCACCGAAGCAGGCGCCGCGTTATGCGGAGCCGGCACTGGCCCTCAGTGGCGCGGCGGGTCGTTACGATCATCGCGAAGATACGGACTACTACAGCCACGCCGGTGCGTTGTTCCGTTTGATGAGCGACGAGCAGAAAGCGTTGCTGATCAACAATATCGCCGGCGCGATGACCGGTGTATCGGCGGATGTCGTTGATCGTCAGCTCCAGCATTTCTTCAGGGCGGACGCCGCTTATGGAGAAGGTATCGCAAAGGCGTTGGGCGTACAGCTTAACTAAGTCTAAACGAGAAGCAGAACCGCCCTCATTTGGGCGGTTTTTGCGTTATTTAGCCCGGTTTTCTCGGATTTTCTTCGCTTTTATTGCGATGAGCGAGTGACCTCTCCGTCAGGTTGGTTCAAACTAGAGCCTTCAATGCTTGTGGAGATACAGGGCGATGCAAGGTCACCCAGATGTAATCGATTACCTCAACACGTTGCTGACCGGCGAGCTGGCGGCCCGTGATCAATATTTCATCCATTCGCGGATGTACGAGGACTGGGGTTTCACCGAGCTCTACGAACGTATCAACCATGAGATGGAAGAAGAGACCCAGCACGCCGATGCGCTGATGCGCCGGATCCTGATGCTCGAAGGCACGCCGCGGATGCGTCCGGATGACTTGGATGTCGGGACCACCGTGCCCGATATGTTGGCCGCTGACCTGCGCCTGGAATACAAAGTCCGCGCCGCGCTGTGCAAAGGCATCGAGCTTTGCGAGCAACACAACGACTACGTGACCCGAGAGATCCTGCGGATCCAGCTTAACGACACCGAAGAAGACCATACCTACTGGCTCGAGAAGCAGTTGGGTCTGATCAAGTTGATTGGCCTGGAAAACTACCTGCAATCACAGTTCTGATTGCTGGGAAAGGGAACGCAGAGCGTCCCAAGCGGCATTCCCACGCAGAGCGTGGGAACGATCAAGCCCCTGCCATCGATGAGATGACAGGGGCTTTTTCGTGCCCGGGTGAAATCAGTCCCGATCACGCTCCAGCAACGGCTTGAGGTAGTAACCGGTGTAGGACTGCTTCATTTCGGCCACTTGTTCGGGCGTGCCCACGGCAATGATCTGGCCGCCCTTGGAGCCGCCTTCCGGCCCCAGGTCCACCAGCCAGTCAGCCGTCTTGATCACGTCCAGGTTGTGTTCGATCACCACCACGGTGTTGCCGTGATCGCGAAGGCGATGCAGCACGTCGAGCAATTGCTGGATATCGGCGAAGTGCAGACCGGTGGTCGGCTCGTCGAGGATATACAGGGTCTTGCCGGTGTCGCGCTTGGACAGTTCGCGGGACAACTTGACCCGCTGGGCTTCACCGCCGGACAGCGTCGTTGCCGACTGCCCCAGCTTGATGTACGACAGGCCGACATCCATCAGCGTCTGGAGCTTGCGCGCCAGGGCCGGCACCGCATCGAAGAACACCCGGGCCTCTTCGATGGTCATCTCCAGGGTTTCGTGGATGTTCTTGCCCTTGTATTTGATCTCCAGGGTTTCGCGGTTGTAGCGCTTGCTCTTGCACACATCGCACGGCACGTAGATGTCGGGCAGGAAGTGCATTTCCACCTTGATCAGGCCATCGCCCTGGCAGGCCTCGCAGCGCCCGCCCTTGACGTTGAACGAGAAGCGCCCCGGGCCGTAGCCTCGGGAGCGGGACTCCGGCACGCCGGCGAACAGCTCGCGGATCGGCGTGAACAACCCGGTGTAGGTCGCCGGGTTGGAGCGCGGTGTGCGGCCGATCGGGCTCTGGTCGATGTCGACCACCTTGTCCAGGTGCTCCAGGCCCTTGATGCTGTCGTGGGCGGCCGCTTCCAGGGTGGTGGCGCCGTTCAGGGCCGTGGCGCTGAGGGGGAACAGGGTGTTGTTGATCAGCGTCGATTTGCCGGAGCCGGACACGCCGGTCACGCAGGTTAGCAAGCCGATCGGGATTTCCAGGTCGACGTTGCGCAAGTTGTTGCCACGGGCGCCCTTGAGGGTCAGGGACAACTTCTTGTTGCGCGGCGTACGTTTGGCCGGAACCTTGATCTTCACCCGGCCCGACAGGTACTTGCCCGTCAGCGAGTCAGGGTGCGCCATGACTTCTGCAGCCGTGCCTTGGGCAACGATATGCCCGCCATGGACCCCTGCGCCCGGGCCGATGTCCACCACGTAGTCCGCCAGGCGGATGGCGTCCTCGTCGTGCTCGACCACGATCACCGTGTTGCCGATGTCCCGCAGGTGTTTCAGGGTCCCGAGCAACCGGTCGTTATCCCGCTGGTGCAGGCCGATGGACGGCTCGTCGAGGATGTACATCACCCCCACCAGGCCGGCGCCGATCTGGCTGGCGAGGCGGATACGCTGGGCTTCGCCGCCGGACAAGGTGTCTGCGCTGCGATCGAGGGTCAGGTAGTCCAGGCCGACGTTCACCAGAAACTGCAGGCGTTCGCGGATTTCCTTGAGGATCTTGTCGGCGATTTCGCCACGACGACCGGTGAGCTTCAAGCCGCCGAAGTAATCGGTGGCGTCGCCAATCGGCAGGTTGGTCACCGCCGGCAGCGTCTTCTCGCCGACCCACACATGCCGCGCTTCGCGACGCAGACGGGTGCCACGGCAATCGGGGCAGGGCTGGGTGCTGAGGAACTTGGCCAGTTCTTCGCGCACGCTGGCCGACTCGGTCTCGCGGTAGCGTCGTTCCAGGTTCGGCACGATGCCTTCGAACGGGTGGGAACGCTTGACGATGTCGCCACGGTCGTTGAGGTATTTGAAGTCGACATTCTGCGAGCCGCTGCCGTGCAGGATGAATTTCTGCTGGTCGGCGGGCAACTCGTTGAACGGCTTGTCCAGGCTGAATTTGTAGTGGGCCGCCAGCGAGCCGAGCATCTGGAAGTAATAGACGTTGCGCCTGTCCCAGCCGCGAATCGCCCCTTCGGCCAGGGTCAGCTCGCCATTGACCAGGCGCTTGGTGTCGAAGAACTGCTTGACCCCCAGGCCGTCGCACGTCGGGCAGGCGCCCGCCGGGTTGTTGAAGGAGAACAGCTTGGGTTCCAACTCGCTGATGGCATGGCCGCAGATCGGGCAGGCGAAGCGTGCGGAGAAAATGATCTCCTCGCCGGGCTCGTCGTCCATCGGTGCGACCAGGGCGATGCCGTCGGCCAGTTTCAGCGCGGTCTCGAAGGACTCGGCCAACCGCTGCTGCAAGTCGGCACGGACCTTGAAACGATCGACCACCACATCGATCGAGTGCTTCTTCTGTTTATCCAGCTTCGGCAGTTCGTCCAGTTCGCACAGCTTGCCGTTGACCCGGGCCCGCACGAAGCCTTGGGCGCGCAGTTCTTCGAACACCATCAGGTGTTCGCCCTTGCGCTCGCGAATCACCGGGGCCAGCAGCATCAGCTTGCTGCCTTCGGGCTGGGCCAGCACCAGGTCGACCATCTGGCTGACGGTCTGGGCTTCCAGGGGAATGTCGTGGTCGGGGCAGCGGGGAATGCCGACCCGCGCATACAGCAAGCGCAGGTAGTCGTAGATCTCGGTGATGGTGCCGACCGTCGACCGGGGGTTATGGGAGGTCGACTTCTGTTCGATGGAAATGGCTGGCGACAGGCCTTCGATGGTGTCGACGTCGGGTTTTTCCATCATCGACAGGAACTGCCGGGCATAGGCCGACAGAGATTCGACATAGCGTCGCTGGCCTTCGGCGTACAACGTGTCGAAGGCCAGGGATGATTTGCCGGATCCGGACAGGCCGGTGATGACGATCAGCTTGTCCCGTGGCAGGGTCAGGTCGATATTCTTCAGGTTGTGGGTACGGGCCCCACGAATCAGGATCTTGTCCAAAGTGGCCTCGCTCGGCGGGCGTCGAAAACGTAGGAGTATACGGGCAAATACTGGATGGATGCACACTATTGAAGGCGCGATTGCAGCCATACATGAAGACTGCGCGGCAAACGGTCGCCATATACCCTCTCAATCGATGGGACTGGTAGAATCGCCGCCGGTTCACATGAGGTTTTTCCATGCAAGATCCCCACAGCGAACGCATGAGTCGTGGCGAGACACGCGCAGCAAGCGGTCTGGCCCTGGTGTTCGCCTTCCGTATGCTGGGCATGTTCATGGTGTTGCCGGTGCTGGCGACCTATGGCATGGACCTGGCAGGCGCCACCCCGGCCCTTATCGGCCTGGCGATTGGCGCTTATGGCCTGACCCAGGCGATCTTCCAGATCCCGTTCGGGATCATTTCCGACCGCATCGGCCGGCGTCCGGTTATCTACCTGGGGCTGATCGTCTTCGCCCTCGGCAGCGTGCTGGCGGCCAATGCCGACTCGATCTGGGGCGTGATCGCCGGACGCATCCTGCAGGGGGCCGGGGCCATTTCCGCGGCCGTCATGGCGCTGCTGTCGGACCTGACCCGCGAACAGCATCGGACCAAGGCCATGGCCATGATCGGCATGACCATCGGTCTGTCGTTCGCCGTGGCCATGGTGGTCGGTCCCTTGCTGACCCGGGCCTTTGGCTTGTCGGGCCTGTTCCTGGCGACCGGTGCCATGGCCCTGGTGGGGATCCTGATCGTGGCGTTCATGGTGCCGCGCGCCACCGGGCCGTTGCAGCACCGGGAATCCGGGGTGGCGCGCCAGGCATTGATCCCGACGCTCAAGCACCCGGACCTGCTGCGCCTGGACCTGGGCATTTTCGTGCTCCACGCCATGCTGATGTCCAGCTTCGTGGCTTTGCCGCTGGCCCTGGTCGAGAAGGCCGGCCTGCCCAAGGAACAGCACTGGTGGGTCTACCTGACCGCGTTGCTGATCTCGTTCTTCGCCATGATCCCGTTCATCATCTATGGCGAAAAACGACGCAAAATGAAACGAGTTTTGCTCGGTGCCGTCGTGACGCTGATGCTCACTGAGCTATTCTTCTGGCAGTTCGGCGATAGCTTGCGGGCCCTGGTGATCGGCACCGTGGTGTTCTTCACCGCGTTCAATCTGCTGGAAGCCTCGCTGCCGTCGCTGATCAGCAAGGTTTCGCCGGCGGGCGGCAAGGGCACGGCGATGGGGGTCTACTCCACCAGCCAGTTCCTGGGCTCGGCGTTGGGCGGGATCCTCGGCGGCTGGCTGTTCCAGCATGGCGGTTTGTCGGTTGTGTTCCTGGGATGCGCCGCGCTGGCTGCACTTTGGTTAGCCTTTGCTGTTACCATGCGCGAACCTCCCTATGTGACGAGCCTGCGCTTGCCCTTATCGCCCGAGGCGATTCGTGAGGCTGGCCTGACCGAGCGTCTGAAGGCCGTCGTTGGAGTAACCGATGCAGTGGTGGTCGCCGACGAGGCGGCCGTGTATATCAAACTCGACACCGAATTATTGGATCGCGCGACGCTCGAGCGCCTGGTGAACAACCCGGCCCCGACCACGTGCGAAGCCTAGGAGAACGTTATGGCCCGTGGGGTTAACAAAGTCATATTGGTCGGTACTTGCGGCCAGGATCCCGAAGTTCGCTACCTGCCGAACGGCAACGCCGTGACCAACCTGAGTCTGGCGACCAGCGAACAGTGGACCGACAAGCAAACCGGCCAGAAGGTCGAGAAGACCGAATGGCACCGCGTGTCGATGTTCGGCAAGGTGGCCGAGATCGCCGGCGAATACCTGCGCAAGGGGTCGCAGGTGTACATCGAAGGCAAGCTTCAGACCCGCGAGTGGGAAAAAGACGGCATCAAGCGCTACACCACCGAAATCGTGGTGGACATGCAAGGCACCATGCAATTGCTGGGTGGCCGTCCACAGGGCGACCAGCAACAAGGTGGCAACAACTACCAGCAGTCGGCCCCACGTCAGCAGGCACCTCGTCCACAGTCGGCGCCACAGCCGCAACGTGAGCGTCCGGCCCCACAACAGGCCGCGCCGCAACCGGCTCCGGATTTCGACAGCTTCGATGACGATATCCCGTTCTGATCCTTGCCTTAGAGCCTTACGCAGGTAGGTCACGAAAGCCCCAAGCGCTCAGCACTTGGGGCTTTTTATTTGTCTGGCGCAAACCGATTCGTGACTTTGGGGACACGGGTAAGCCTAGCCTCGCTCACAGATCCAGATCCAATACCTCCTGCATCCTCTCGCCAATCGACTGACTCAACCACGCGGCATGAAACGCCATGTCCTGATCCGTCAGATCCACCCCTACCCGAAGTGCGATGGCTTTGCCATTGCCCCCGGCGAAGCCCACCACAAAGTGACAGATGTTGGCGGAAGCGGTCGTTTTGTAAGGCTTGATGTAATGGATGTCGCTGTACGGCACGTATTCTTCGGTGGTTTGCCGGGCAGGGCGGCGTTGGGTGAAGGTGAGGCGTTGCTGGCGTTCGTCGAAGCAGAAACCGAGCACCCTAGGTCCGGATGCCAGCCAGTTGAGCAGGCAGACGGCCGCGAATGCGCTGATTAACATGAGCGCTATGAACAGAGGATCCTCGATCACTCTTGTGTGGATGGGCGACAGGTTTTGTCCGACATGAAACAGCTCCGTCGATAGCACTGCCAGGCCGTAGACCGGCAAGGCCAGCAGTATCACCACGGCATACACCATCGTGCCCAGGTATCCCGGCCTGGATACGTCGCTTGAGCAATCCCACGTGGGCGGGTGCAGTAGCGCTGTTGCAGTGGTCGGGAACGGGGATTCGACCAGGCGCGGCGGGCGTTTGCGTTTCATACGGCTGGCTCTTGGGAAAATGCCCGGCCATTCTTATCGTTATTCTTCAAGTACGCCTAGTAAAAAACGGTTCGCCCAAGGTTGGGTTCTTCCTGGCCCCCGCCAATCCAGGTTTTTTCTGGCTGACTTGCCGTGCTATCACCCCTCACGGCCGATAGTCCGTCGGTAACTCATGCCGCGTCGGCGCTTTTTCTTCGTGATAGTGCGGTTTGCCCTGGGGAGAGCTCATCAAGGTCGAGTTGGCCAGGATTGTCTCCGTCAGCAAACAGTCTTCACCTTCTCCGAACCAGCAGGCCAGCGCCGAGTTTCGATTGCCATGCAGGTCCACGACGGCCGGCCAGTTTTCGACGCCGTGGGCGTCACTGGGGGCGATGTCGGGGTAGTGCTTGGGCGGCAGGACCAGCGCATCGCCGGGCCGCAGCCACAGGTCGGCCAAATGGATTTCCCTCGACGCAGGCCGCCAGCGGGCGACGCTGATCACCAGCGGCAAGCGGCCATAACGGGAGAAGAACGCGTGGGGGAAGTTGTGGTATTCGAGGTCGGTCGGGTTGTAGGTCAGCAGCTCGCGCTGGCGCGCCGGGCCCAGGTAGGGCGACTGGTGGCCGGCCCATTTGCCGTAGGTGTATTGGCCCAGGATCAGTTGGTCGTACTCGAAACGCAGGCATTCGCCGTTGCCGAGCAGGGTCATGCCAAAGGCCTGCGCCGTTTCCTTGGTTGCCCAGATCGGTGCGTAGTGCACTTCGCTGGCGTGGAAGTCGAACGTCTTGATCCAATAGGAACCGCTGTTCGTTGCAACCTCACGGTCCCGCCAACTGATGCCCGAGTAGCCAGTACCCAGGGACAGGGCCGGTTTCTCGGGGCTGAGCTGGATCAGGTGGCCGCGCTCCTGGACACTCGGTCGTGCCAGGCCATGGTCGTTGAACAGGTAGGGGAACCGGCGGGGATCGAGGGCCGTTTCCACGCCATCGCCGATAAAGGGAACACTGTTGAAGACTTGCATCGTATGGGGACCACGCACGCAAGAAGGCTAGAGAAAGGGCGCTCAATCGCCCGACGAACCTGTGGGAGCGAGCTTGCTCGCGATGGCGGCGGCACATTCAACATTGAAGCAAGCTGAACCAGCGCTATCGCGAGCAAGCTCGCTCCCACAGGGGATGTCACTATTGGGTGTCAACTGTACGGACGATGCTGTTCACGCAACCAGTCCATGCCGTGAGGTAGGCGCCAAGGCCGGACGGCGGCGCGTTTTTCAATCTGGGTCAGGCACAGGGCGTCCATCCAGTAGTAGACCATCAACAGGTGAAATACCTCATCGCCGCGCCGGTCCCAGATGACGTCGTCCTGCTGGCGACCCGGTTCTATGGGCTTGAGCCGGCAGTCGCCCTGGTCGTGCATGCCCTGCAGGCAGGTTCCCGTCTCGTAGTTGATCAGCAGCACCGGGTGGTTGATTTCCGGATAAGGTTTTTCCAGCTCGGGCATGTACCAGTATTGCCCTGGATTGTGCCTGTCCGGCGTCTGCATGGCGATACGGGTCCGGTTTTGCGGGTCGACCGCCAGGGCCGGTTTGGCGTCGGTATTGTTGCGCACGATGTACAGCGCGGTGCGAGGGTCTTCCTCGGTCGTTGCGGTTTTTACCAACTTGACCTTGCCGAACGAGTCGTGGGAAAACCGAGCCTTGATCTTCACCGTTGGGTTGAGGTCCTTGCCTGCCTGGCCAAAACCGGCAATGAGTCCATCGACACCGGGCACCTCGAAGTCATTTCCCGCCAGTACATAGGTCAGGCCGGACAACGGGTTGGGCTGCATGTGCTTGGTCAGCGTGTCCCAGCGCATCAGCGACACTTCGCTGGCGCCGTTGGACAGCAGGGCCTCACGCATGGCATACGTCGGGTAGTAGCGCGCGTCGCGTGGCCAGCGCTCAGTGGCCATCAGCAATTTTTGCCCGTTTTTTTGTCTCAGCAGCAGGGCCAGCGCATCCCAGAACTGTTCAAATTCCGTGGTCGATGCATTCGCGGCGGGTGGGTAGTGGAAGCTTTCGCTGGTTTCCTTGCTTTTGTTGTCGACGAACACCATTCGCAAGGCAGGGCGGGTTGTTTCGGCCTTGGAGCTGGCTTGCCGCCCGGAGCGGCCGAGGACAACCACCGAGTCTTGCCAAGTGGCTTCGATTTCCGCCTTGTAGCTGGTGTACCACTGGTAGGCCTGCTCCAGTGCCGTACGGGTCTCGCCTTCCTTGACGAAGCGATAGACCGGCGCGATTGCCAATTCCACGACGGTCGGGTCGTCGGGCAGCGACTCGCGCCATTTGCCGAACTCCGCATTGCAATTGTTCGGGTCCACTGAGTTGAAAGCGATGGCGTGCGTGCCACCCCGGGTGGTCAGGTTGGCGTTGCGATGGGCGATGTTTTTCTTGACCGTTTCCGAGACCGAGGTGGTCGCGCTGCCGCTGACAAAGGTGCCGTATTCGGCCTTGACCATGGCATCGAGGGTGTTGGTCTTGCTGAGGAAACTCTTGAGTGCGGTCATCGCATAGTTCAGCGAGCCACCGACAGTCACTTCGCTGACGATATCGGCACCAAAGTCGACCAGGAAATTAAAGAATGGCGCCGGATTGCTCGGGTCGAAGGCCTTGGGCAACTCATCGATGCGCTTCTTGAACGCTTCCGTCGCATTGGCGGGGCTGACCTCGAGGGTCAGTTTCCATAACCGCACCGTGTGACTGTAGAGCGCGGCTTCGCGCTCTTCGAGCGTCTTGATGTCGCTGCCGAAGGTGGCTTTGAAACCGGCGGAAAAGGCGCCGTATTTGCCGGAGGCTTCGACACTCGTCTGGGTATGTCTTTCGAACTCATCGCGGGAGGCAAACGTCTCGGTGGAGAAGTTGTCGTTGGCCACGACCGTGGACATGGTGACGTTTTTCCCCACGTTGTAAGACGTTTTCCGGTACGGCACCGCACGTTTGCCCGACTCGGTATCGCCGACCTTCAGGCACTCCTTGCTGTCGCCGGCCCAATCGAGCCGGTTCAGTCCGCGCCCCAGTAATTGCGAGCCGCCGATATCCCGCACGTCATCGCCTGCGTTGCCCTTCAGTCCATCGCTCATCGCCTTTCTCCCATCGCTCAGGTTGTATCAACTGGGTGTCAATTGATGGGAGTGAGTATCGGGAGGGCGGTGATAGGCGGACAGTCCAGAGCGGTGTCAGTCCGGTATCAGTTTGGTATCAGGCCAAATGCCATCTTTTCATTAACCCGGGCGAGGCGCAGGAGTACACTCGATCGGCTGCCGTTGTCCCAGGGTAGAAAGGGCTATCGACATGGACTCCCGACCAAACACCTTTGCTGCCCTGCCCAAGCGTGATGCCTCGATATCCGACGGCCGTGTCCTGCTGGACGCCGTGTCGTTGAAAGGCCTGCGCAAACAGCATGGCCTGAGCCAGGAAACCCTGGCCGAGGCCTGCCTGAACCGGCATTTGTGCGTCTCGATCGCCTCCATCAAGCGGGCCGAAACCGGCAAGCCGGTGCTTTACCGCACGGCTCGGCACTTGGCGACGGCCTTCGGGGTCGATGTGAGTGAGCTGCTGAGCACTCCCGCCTCAGTGGCTTTGGCGCACATCCAACAGACGATGAGTGCGGTGCACCAGACGGCCTTTGCGCAACAGGCGCTGAAACAGGTCGATGACAGCGTCATCCGCTACGTGCTGGAGCTGTCCTTTCGAATCGATGGGCTGCCCGCGATGACGTTCATGGAAGAAGTCGAGCGCCTGGTACGTCAGTTCGGTGGCGTTCCACTGGGGATGACGCAGGATGTGGTGATCGCCCAGTTCGGTTCGCCACAGGCCTATCGCAGCGATAGCGAGCGGGGCCTGCTCTGCGCGCTGGCCCTGAGTCGGGAGCAATTCGTTACGTCCGGGCATGCCCTGTTACTGCGGCTTGTGCGCCTGAGTGCCGACACCATGGAGCCTGCGGTCGAGCCTGTCTTGCTCGCGCAAAAGCCGCTGTTGGAGCGTCATGGGCACGCGCCGGTGTATGTTGCGCAAAACCTGCTGGAACAGCTCGCTGCACGGTTTGAGTTTTCGTCCAGCGACGATGAGTTTCAGGCCTATCGCAAATGCCTGCGCCCGCGCAGCCTCGACGAAAACGCGCCGCGCCCGTTGGTGGGGCGGGCCATCGAGCTCTTGCAGTTCAAGGCGGTGATCGAGGCCACCCAGGAATGCCAGGACGGGCACATCGTCTATGTGCGCGGCATGGCGGGCATCGGCAAGACCCGCCTGGTCAGCGAGTTTTTCGAAATGGCCCGGCAGCGGGGCTTTGCCTGCCATCGCGGCGATGTGCTGGATTTCGGCATGGACAACAGCCTTTGGCCCCTGGGGCAACTGCTGGCCAGCCTGCTCAACCTGGGGGGCGCGGCGTCTGTCAGCGCCTCGCTGTTGGACGCCGCTTTGTCCCGCCTGAAAGTGGCCGCCGAACATCGCATGTTCTTGCAAGTGCTGACGGGGGTGTCGTCTGCCGAGCCTCCGGCCCTGTATGCCGCGATGAGCAACCAGGCCCGTACCCAGGGGCTGTTCCAGGCCTTGCTCGACGTGTTGCTGCGCAGCGCGGTGCAACGGCCCTTGCTGATTTGCGTCGAAGACCTGCACTGGGGCGATG
The DNA here is from genome assembly GCF_900101575.1 of Pseudomonas sp. NFACC37-1. Lineage (NCBI taxonomy): Bacteria > Pseudomonadati > Pseudomonadota > Gammaproteobacteria > Pseudomonadales > Pseudomonadaceae > Pseudomonas > Pseudomonas sp. NFACC37-1. Next base: position 27,054 of record NZ_FMUZ01000024.1, read on the forward strand.
CCAGGCTGTTTATGCTGCTGGGCAGGCTGCTCGATGCCACTGACGAAGCGCCGGTGGTCTGGCTGCTGACGTCCCGTCCCGAAGGCGATCCGCTGGAAAGCGAAATCCGTACGCATTCCTCCAGCCCCATGAGTCTGCTCGACATCGCGCCGATCCGGGCGCGGGAGGCCACGGTCCTGGCGGAGCAGTTCACTGAGGTCGATCCGCGCTACCGGGCCGAATGTGTCGCCCGTGCCCAGGGCAACCCGCTGTATCTGACACAACTGCTGTCGAGCCAGCAAGGGGTTTTCCCTGACAGCCTGCGGCATCTGGTCCAGACCCGCTTTGACAAATTGGCCCCCGAGCAACGTCGCGCCCTGCACTACGCCGCGGTGCTGGGCAATCGCTTCGAGCTGACGCTGTGGCGCGAAGCACTGGGGCAGCCCGGATATCTGCCGACTGCGGATATGCGCCAAGGGCTGTTGCGGGAGGTCGAGCCAGGCAGCTATCTGTTTGTCCACGACCTGGTCATGCACTGCCTCTACGATTCAATGCCCACGTTGCTGCGCGAGCAGTTGCACGGTGAGGTGGCGAATCTCTATCGCGCGCGCGACCGGGTGCTTTATGCCCAGCATTTGCTGCGGGCCAACGATTCGGCGGCGTTCGACGCACTGTTGGTGGCCATGGGCGAAAAACGGTTGGCCTGCCAGTACGACAGTGTCCTTGCGCTGGCGCGGCAATGCTCGGCGTTTGCCGAACGTGCGCAGGGCAATTTCCCCTTCGCGTTGCTGTGCGGCCAGGCGTGTTCGGGCCTGGGCAAGACCGTGGAGGCCCGGGTGCATTTCCAGCGCGCCTTGGCATTGGCCGAGCGGCCGCAGGATCGGATCGAGGCCGCGTTGGGGCTGGCGGCAGTCCTCAATACCCTCGATTGCCTGGACGAGGAGGAGCGCCTGATCGAAGACATGCTGCCCATCGCCCGATCCATGCAGGCCTATGCGGCGCTTGCCCGGTTGAATCACTTGCGCGGGAATATCTATTTCCCACGGGGTGACTACGCCGAGTGTCGCCGCCTTCACGAAGAAGCTTTGTCTTCTGCTCGCATTGGCCGGGACCTGGAAACCGAGGCCAAGGCCTTGAGTGGCATTGGCGACTCCTACTACGCACAAGGGCGCATGCAGACTGCCTACGAGGTCTTTGATCAATGCGTACGCCTGTGCGAGCGCAATGGGTGGACACACGTGGAGGCGGCCAATCGCAGTGCCCGTGGATCGGCGCAGTTGTACCTGGGTCAGCCCGAGCCCGCCTTGCGTGACGCCATGGAGGCCATCGAATGCAGCGCCCGGCAGGGCAATCATCGAGCGCAGGTTTTCTCGCGGCTCACTGCGGCCTGGGTGCTGGTGGCGGGCGGCCAGGATGCCTTGGCGGAACAAGAGCTGAGCAGTGCCCTGGCGCTGGCACGCAGCCTTGGCGCCAGCCGTTTCGAAGCGATCCTGCTGGAAGGGTTGGCGCGGGTGGCGTTGCGCCAGGGCGAGCGCGGGCTGGCGCAGACCTTGATCATGGAGGCGGCGAGCCTGGTGGAGCGTTTCGAGCTGCAGCGCTATATCGGGCCTTGGGTCTACGGCAGCCTGGCAATGATCAGCGACGACGGACCGTTCAGCCAGCAGGCCTTGGCGAAGGGCGAAGCCCAGCTCACCCAAGCCTGCCTGGCCCACAACGCCTTGCGCTTTCGCGTGGCTGCCGCTGAAACCTGCCTGTTGGCGGGCAATATCGAAAAGGCTATCTGGCATGGGCAACAGATGGCGGCATTGCCCGAGTCGGCGTCGTGCGCCTGGATCAACCATCATGTGCGGTTGATCGATGTGGCGGGGCAGTGGCTGCGCAACGCCGATCAAGCCAGCGGCGAGAAGCTGAAGGGGATGGCGCGCGAAGCGCAGCAGATGGGGTTCGTGGCGACGATGCCGCGGTTGTTGCTCGTGCTGGAGACTTGATCGCCTCCAGACACGCCGTTGATGCCTGAGACAAAACCGCACTTGGGTGATTAAGCGCGGTTTTTTAGCTGTGCCGTGGGTTTATTGATGGTCAGCCAGGAATTGCTCGGTACTCACCACGCTCGCGTAGGCAAACCCCAGCGCTGCCATGAACGCCGCATGCACCTGGGCAGCCGGCACGACGACGCCGTTGAATTCCAGGTCGAGGGTCGCGCAGGCGTCGTGAATCACCGTGACGCCGTAGCCCAGGTCCGCCGCCGCCCGCACCACGCCATCGACGCACATGTGGCTCATGCTGCCGACCACCACCAATTGTTCGATGCCCTGCTGGTCGAGGAGTGCTTGAAGTTCGGTTTCGCGAAACGAATTGACGAAGTGCTTGAGGACCACCGGTTCATCGGCGCGGTTGAGCACCTTGGGGTGCAACTGTGCGCCTTCGGAGCCTGGGGTGAAGAAGGGCGCGTCGGCGGAGGTGAATTCGTGGCGGATGTGCACCACGCTGTCGCCGGCCTGGCGAAAGGCTTCGATCAACCGTGCGGCGTTATCGGCGGCGGCATGGGCACCGACCAACGGCCATTTTCCCTGGGGGAAGTAGTCGTTCTGGATATCGACTACGATGAGCGCTTGCTTGGACATGAGGGCTTCCTTGATCAGGTGGGGTAGGGCGCCAGTATTGGCCTTTACCGCCGGTTCGAGGATTGGCCGCAACGACAATAAGCGAGGGAAAACTGACAATGGCGCAGCAAAGGGCAGTCGCCGAGCTTGGCGTGCTCATCTACCCCGGCGCGCAAATGGCGGCGGTGCATGGCTTGACCGATCTGTTCGCCGTGGCCCAGCGGATCGCGGCCGAGCACGCCAGTGCACCATTGCCACGGTTGCGGGTCAGTCACTGGCAGACCGACGACGGCGAGACGCCGCGGCGGGTGTTCGACAGCGAAACCGGCCCGGCAGGCCATTTGGTGGCGCTGCTGATCCCGCCGTCCCTCGCCGGCTTCGATGACGACCTGGCCTCGCCGACGCTGATGGATTGGCTGCGTGCGCAGCATGCGGGCGGCACCGTGTTGGGCGGTGTGTGTGTTGGCTCGATCCTGTTGGCCGAAAGCGGCCTGCTCGATGGGCGCAGCGCCACCACCCATTGGACCTCGGCCAAGGATTTCGCCGCCCGTTACCCGAAGATCAAGCTCAACGCCGACAAACCGATTGTCGACGACGGCGACCTGATCACCACCGCCGGGCTGATGGCTTGGTCGGAACTGGGCCTGCGCCTGGTGGACCGCCTGCTCGGGCCCAGCATCGCCACACGCACCGCGCAATTTCTGGTGATCGAACACAGCGACAGCGCGAGCCAGTGCGGCAGTAACTTCGCCCCCATCCTCGGCCATGGCGATGCGGCGATTCTCAAGGTCCAGCATTGGTTGCAAAGCAACGGCGCGGTGGAAGTTTCCCTCGGTGCGATGGCCGAACGGGCCGGGCTGGAAGAACGCACCTTCCTGCGCCGGTTCCGTGCCGCCACCGGGCTCAAGCCCACCGAATACTGCCAGCACCTGCGGGTCGGCAAGGCCCGGGAAATGTTGGAGTTCACCAATGGCACCATCGACCACATTGCCTGGACCGTCGGCTACCAGGACCCCAGTGCCTTTCGCGCGACGTTCAAGAAAATCACCGGGTTGGCGCCGAGCGATTATCGGGCGCGGTTTGGGGTGAGCCCGGTGGGTGTTTCAAGGCCGCAGTAATGCTTTTTGTGGCTAGGGGATTTATCCCCGTTGGGCTGCGAAGCAGCCCTGGCATTTTGCGGTGTGTCAGGCGTGTGGGTATTGATTGCGTTTGGGGCTGCTGCGCAGCCCAGCGGGGATAAATCCCCTCGCCATAGGGTGGCGTTTAGCTTGAGGCATCGTGCAATTTGCGGGATGCCAAGCGAGTGTCGTGCAGAATGAAACAGGCCCGTTGCTATCAACTGCACACAAGGCGCCCGCTTGGCTGACCCATCCTTGCCGATGACATCATTGGCCTGATCTCTGCACCTATCCTTACCTAAAGCCATCGAGCGCAGGAGGAAGGGCATCGCATGACATCAGTCAATCGCAACAAACGGGTCGTGGCCTATTCGGTCAATCCACAAGCGCCGCGCCATGAAGTCGAGACCAACCGTGCCCTGGCCCAGTGGCTGGCGCAGATACTGGGTTGGGAGTACGGCGACAGCCATGACTCCCAGGCCGGTCAGGATCTTTATCTGTTGCCCACGCAAACCCTGATCGGCCCCGAAACCTTGATGCGCCTGGGGGTGAAGGGGCCGGAGGATGTGTGGGGTGGGTATGTCGAGCATGATTTTATCTGCACCAAGGCGATTACCCACGGTCTGTTGAATAAGGACGCGGTGGCGCCCAAAGGCTGGTCGCCGCTGTTTGCCAAGCTCACCCGGGGCGCGGTGCTGGACGGCGTGACGGTCTTTTCGCTCAAGGACGCCCGCCCGGCCGCCGAACATTTGCTCTACACCGGGCCGATCCGCATCAAGCCGATCCATGCCTGTGCCGGACGTGGTCAACGGTTGATCAAGAGCCTGGCGCAGTTCGATGAAATCGCCGCCGGGCCCGACGCCCAGGCGCTGTTTGGTGAAGGCGTGGTGCTGGAACAGCACCTCAACGAGGTCAAGACCCAGAGCGTCGGCCAGAGCTTCATCGACGGCCAGATGCTGAGCTATTGCGGCGTGCAACACCTGACCCACGACAGCGAAGGGCTGGAGGTGTACGGCGGGTCGGACCTGCTGGTGGTGCAGGGCGGCTACATCGAGTTGCTCAGGCTCGAACTGCCCGACGATGTGCGCGAGGCGGTGCGGCTGGCGCAAGTGTTCGATGACGCCGCCAACCAGGCCTACCCGAGCTTTTTCGCGTCGCGGCGCAATTACGACATTGCCCAGGGCCTGGATGCCGCCGGCCAGCCCCGTGGCGGCGTGTTGGAACAGTCGTGGCGCATGGGCGGGGCCAGCAGCGCCGAACTGGCGGCGTTGCAGGTGTTCGTCGAAACGCCTGAGACCAACGCGGTGCGGGTGTCTTCGGTGGAAACCTACCTCGACCAACCGCTGCCAGCCGGGGCCAGGGAGGTTTATCGCGGCGAGGCCCACAACAGCGACTTTCTTCTCAAATACGTAACGGTTCAATCCTATGACGGCTAGAAGTGAAACCATTCAAATCGAAATCGACAATGAACGCATGGACGGAACATTCCTGAGCCCCAAATCGAAGGTCCCCGGTGTGTTGTTCGTACACGGCTGGGGTGGCAGCCAGGAGCGTGACCTGGAACGGGCCAAAGGTATCGCCGGCCTCGGTTGCGTATGCCTGACCTTCGACTTGCGCGGGCACACCGGCGGGGCGGGCATTCCGTTGTCCCGAGTGACCCGCGAGGACAACCTGCGTGACCTGTTGGCGGCATACGACCGCTTGCTCGCCCACCCCGCCTTGGATACCTCGGCGATTGCCGTGGTGGGCACCAGCTATGGCGGTTACCTGGCGTCGATCCTGACGTCGCTGCGCCCGGTGCGCTGGCTGGCCCTGCGGGTGCCGGCGTTGTACCGCGACGAGCAATGGCACACGCCCAAGCGCGACCTGGACAAGACTGACCTGCTGGATTACCGCAGCACCCTGGTGCACGCCAGCACCAATCGCGCGCTGCATGCGTGCTCGCAGTTCACCGGCGATGTGTTGCTGGTGGAGTCCGAGACCGATGCCTATGTGCCCCATGCCACCATCATGAGCTACCGGGCGGCGTGCCAGCAGACCCATTCGCTGACCCACCGCATCATCGATGGCGCCGACCATGCCTTGAGCGACCCTGTGTCACAACAGGCCTACACCTCGATCCTGGTGGACTGGATCACGGAAATGGTGGTGGGAGAGCGGTTGAGCATCATCCAGGAACGCTGATCTGGATTTTGTTTCGTCTGCGCGGGCCTCTTCGCGAGCAAGCCCGCTCCCACATTGATCGATTGTGAATACAGACTCATGGTACGACACAACCTCTGTGGGAGCGGGCTTGCCCACGAAGAGGCCAGTCCAGGCAACTTATCAATCTGAGACTCAGCGCTTGACCCCAGGCTTGACCCGCAACGCCTTGGCCTTCGCCTCGATCACCAAGTACATCACCACGGTAATCAGCAACGGCAGGATGAAATAGATCGCCCGGTAAGCGATCAGCCCCGCCAGCAGGCTGCCCCGCGACACCTCATGTTGCAGCAGGGCAACGAACACCGCCTCCAACACCCCAAGCCCCGCCGGAATGTGAGTGATGACCCCGGCAATGCTGCTGATCAGCAACACCCCGAGCACCATCGGGTAATCCAGCTTGCTGGGCAACAAGGTGAAAATCACCGCCGCCATCAACGACCAGTTCAGCGCGCCCAACGCCAGTTGCAGCACCGCCATGCGCAGCGACGGCAGGTTGATTTCCATGCCGCGCACGGTCCAGGCCCGCCGCTTGGAAAACCGGCAGGCCGCCAGGTATCCGGCACTCGCCAGCAACAACAGCACGCCCACGCCTTGCAACGCATCGCTGCTGAGTTTCCAGCCCGGCGGCATGGTCACCAGGCCGCTGCTGAACACCACCCCGGCCAGGGTCATGTAGCCGAACCAGTTGGTGGCCAGGCTCAGGCCGAGGATCTTGGCGATGTTCCCGCTGCTGACGCCCAGCCGCGAATACAGGCGATAGCGCATGGCGATACCGCCTACCCAGGCGCTGAGGTTGAGATTGAAGGCATAACTGATCACCCCCACCGGCAAAATCTGCCGCCAACCGAGTTTCTGGCGGATGTAGGTGCGTCCGATCAGATCGAAGCAGGCATAGGTGATGAAGCTGGTGATGGTCAGCGCAGCGGCGATGATCAAGGTGCGCACCTTGAAATCGGCCAGGGTGGCGAACACCTCGGACCAATCGATGCGCCGGGCCAGGGCGGTGAAGAGCACGATCAACAGCAGGAAAAGCGCCAGGGTCAGCGGTCTTTTCCACCGGCTCCAGCGGGTTTTGGGTTTGGCCTGTTCCGGCGCATGGGCGTCTCTCGGCGCGGTGTGCGCTTCAGAGTGGTTCATGGGGTTCGCTCCGGACCGCCGTCGGCGGTGAAAAAGGTTTCAGACGCGGTTTATGGGCCGGCAGCCAGCCGGCCCAGGCCGGGAAATGGCGCAAAAAGTGGAACACCATGAAGCCGATGGTCATGCGCCACAGCAGGCCCCGCGGCGCATGGTTTTCGGGCATGACCGTGCAGTGTTCGCGGCTCAGGTAGTCGAGGCGCTCGAACAGCTCGCGGTTGAACGTCCGGTCGCGGATCAGCACGTTGGCTTCCAGGTTCAGCGACAGGCTCAGCGGGTCGAGATTGCTTGAACCCACCGTGCTCCAGTCTTCATCCACCAAGGCGACTTTGCCGTGCAACGGCCGCTCGCAGTATTCGTAGATCACCACGCCGGCCTTGAGCAGGTAGCTGTAGAGCATCCGCGCCGCGAGCTTGGCGATCATCATGTCCGGTTGCCCTTGCAGGATCAGCCGCACCTCCACGCCGCGCCGGGCAGCGTTGCGGATCTCGCGCAGCAACCGGTAGCCGGGGAAGAAATAGGCGTTGGCGATCACCACCCGCCGCTGGGCACTGCGCAGCACTTGCAGGTAGACCTCTTCGATGTCGGTCTGATGCTCGTGGTTATCCCGGTAGACCAGGCGCACCTGGCCGTCATGGTCGCTGAAGGCCAGTTCGTTGCGACGGCTGCGGCGGCGTTGCCACCAGTATTTGGCCCGGGCCGGCCGACCGCTCTGCAATAGCGCGAAGTGATGGATATCCACCACCGCCGGGCCTTTGACCTCCACGGAGTAATCCTGCTTGGCCTCGGGGCCGAAATCCCCCAGGTGGTCGGCGGAAAAGTTGATCCCGCCGATGAACGCAATCACCCCGTCCACCACCACGATCTTGCGGTGCAGGCGGCGGAACCAGTTGGTGCGGATCCCCAAGTGCCGGGGGGCCGGGTCGAACATCTGCAAGCGCACCCCGGCGTCGCTCAACGAGGCCAGGAAAGCGGTAGTCAACTCACCGCAGCCGAAGCCATCGAGGCTGACGGTGATGCGCACGCCACGCTGGGCGGCTTCCACCAGCAGGTCCCGCAGTTCGTAGCCGACCTTGTCCTCGAACAGAATGAAGGTCTCAAGCAGGATTTCTGTTTCGGCCCGGCGAATGGCCTCGAAGACCCTGGGGAAGTACGCCTCGCCGTTTTCCAGCAGCGTGACGCGATTGTTGCCGTGCCAGCCGTATTCGATATCGGCCAGCGCCGGGTTGCGTTCGGTGGGCGTCGTGTCGACCTGTTCCACCGTCGCCTTATCCATCGTCGCGCTCATAATTCGATCTCCACCGACAGCGGTGCATGGTCGGAAAGGTGCGACCAGGGTCGTACGTTCAACACCTTGGGATGATGGGCCTTGAGGTTGCGCACGTAGATGCGGTCCAGGCGCAGGATCGGCAGGCGCGCCGGAAAGCTGCGGGCCGGCTTGCCCCACTGCTCGGCGAACACTTCCCGCAGGCCGCAGGGTTCGAGCAGTTCACTGGCTTTGCCGCGCCAATCGTTGAAGTCGCCGGCAACGATCACCGGTGCATCGGCCGGCAGTTCGCTCAAGCGTTGGCGAAGCAGCTTGAGTTGCTCGACACGATGACCCTCGCGCAGTCCCAAGTGGACGCAGATGGCATGCACATCCGGCCCATCGCCCGGCAGGCGCAGCACGCTGTGGAGCATGCCGCGGTTTTCATGGCCGCTGATGGACACGTCCAGGTTGTCGTGGCGGATGATCTGGAATTTCGACAACAACGCATTGCCATGGTCGCCTGCCGGGTACACCGCGTTGCGGCCATAGGCGAACTGTGGCCAGAGGGTGTCGGCGAGGAATTCGTATTGCGGCATGCTCGGCCAGTTGCTGTAGCGCTGGGGATGGTGTTCGTGGGTGCCGTGGACTTCCTGCAGGAACACCACGTCGGCGGACACACTGCGCACCGCTTCGCGCAGTTCGGGCAGGATGAAGCGCCGGTTCAGGGCGGTGAAGCCCTTGTGGGTGTTGACGGTCAGCACGGTGAAACGGCTGACCCGGTCGAGATCCTGAGCCCCTTGCTGGGTCGGCTCGCAGGTCGCTTCGCTGGTTTGCGGACGGTTCATGGCAACACCCCTTCGGCCGGTCGCTGGCCGGGCGCGGTGGCGAGGCCCTTGTCCAGGTGGAAACGTTCCAGCAAATGGCGTGCGTCGTAGGGCGCGCGGACTTTGATGTCGTTGTCGAAATAGCAGAACACTTCCCGGCTCTTGCGTGCCCGGGGTTTCTTGTCCGGGTCGATCAGGTGCGCGTCGCTCGGCTGCTTGCCGTGGCTCCAGGCCTCGATCCGGTCGCCCCAGCGCTTCAACGCCTCGTCGGTGTAGCCGCTGGCGTACAGCTCCTCGGCGCCGTGCAGGCGCAGGTAGACGAAATCGCTGGTGACGTCTTCACGATAGGGCCATTTGCCGGCCGTGTCGGCGATCACCAGGGCCACGTCGTAGCGCTTGAGCAACGTGATGAAGTGCGGATCGATAAAACTCTCATGACGGATTTCCACGGCGTGGCGCAGCGGCCGCTTTTTATCGGTCTCGGTGCTGGCGTGGCCGTCCAGGCGCGGCTCATGCTCCCGGGCCAGGGCTGCGGCGCCTTCGGTGTCGTGGGGCAATTGCTTGAGGAAGTCTTCGAACAGCTCGGGGTCGAACTTGAAGCTGGGTGGAAACTGCCAGAGGATTGCCCCCAATTTCTCCTTGAGCTCCAGCACGCCGGAGGCGAAGAAGTTGGCCAAAGGCTTGTGGATGTCCCGCAGGCGCTTGATGTGGGTGATGAAGCGCGGGGCCTTGACGCTGAACACGAAGCCGGGCGGTGTCTCGGCATACCACTGGGCATACCGTTCGGGGCGTTGCAGGGCGTAGAACGATCCATTGATTTCGATACTGTTGACCGCTCGCGAGGCAAATTGCAGTTCCCGTTTCTGGGTCAGCCCCTTGGGGTAGAAATCTCCCCGCCAAGGCGTGTAGCGCCAGCCGGAAATGCCAATGTGGATCGCCGTCATGTATCCCTCCCGTGCCAATGACCTCGTACCGCCTGTGTCTTTTGATGACTGTTGCGCGGCCCGGAAAGTTTCGATGGGCTTACCGGCGGCGGAGCAGACGTTGAAATACTGTGGCGAGGGGATTTATCCCCGCTGGACTGCGAAGCAGTCCCAGAAACCGTCAGCTCGGTGGGTCAGATTCACCTGATGTGCTTGTTGGGGGTTGCTGCGCAGCCCAGCGGGGATAAATCCCCTCGCCACAGGGAGAGTATTGGCCTTGCGAGCGAACTTGCCGGCCCAATATTGATCAGTTCCTTACCGATCCCGTGTGAAGGAGCCTCGCGTTTTGTCTCGATTGAGCACTGTATTGCTGCTGTTCTTGCTGGCGCTGACCGGCACCAGCGCCTACGGGACCGCCGCTGTCCCAGGCACCACCACGCCCGATGAACCGCCCGCCGAACCTGCGCCGCTGGTGCAGGGCGGTTTATTGGGGGCCATCAGTTCGAGCATCGACGACGTCCAGGACAAACTCGATCTCAATCAAAGCCTGGTGGATGCCTGGCGCCTGCGGGCGGACCGGGCGGCGGACGAGGTGGACCGGCTGGTGGACCAGACATCCCGTTCGTCCTGGCGCGTGGCGGGGGATTTCCTGTTGTTGTCCAGTGTCTGGCTCGGCGCGTTTGCGCTGATCTGGTCCGCGGCGCGGCTGCTGTTGCGGCATCTGGGCCACCGGCGCTGGCTGCGCACCCGCCGGCGCCTGCGTGACCTGCTCGGTTACCTGTTGCCGTACACCGCTGCGGCATTGATCTGTCTGCCGCTGACCCTCTATGTCAGCCACTTTCTGCAAGTCTCGGTCGGACGCGCCCTGGCGCTGTGCTTCGCCTACGCCACCAGCAGCGGTATTTTCTCCACCTCGGTGCTGCTGTGCGTGATCGTGATGTTCAACGCCGGCCACAAACGCCGGGCGGTGGCGATGATCCGGCGTTTCAGCCCCCGACCGTTGTTTCTGATCGGCTTTCTCGCCGCCCTCAGCGATGCCTTGACCAGCCCGCAGATCGCCCGGCAACTGGGCGGCAACATCACCAGCAGCGTCGCGGTGTTCACCGGATTGTCGGCGTCGATGATCTTTGGCTGGCTGGTGATCCGCATGCGCCGCCCGGTGGCGCACCTGATCCGCAACCGCCCGTTGGCCCAGCGCTTGAAACAACCGGCCTTGCAGGAGTCGCTGCGGATTTTTTCCGGGCTCTGGTATTGGCCGATCCTGTTGATGGTGCTGGTGTCGGCGGTGAGCCTGATCGGTGTCGGCGAGGACAACCAGAAAGCCCTGCGTTGCGCGCTGTTCACCACCATCCTGCTGATTGCCACGGTGTTTCTCAGCACGGTGCTCCAGCATGTCTTCAAGTCGCCCAAGGCCGAGGCCATCCAGCACAACAGCGCCTACAAGGGGCGGCTGTTGAGCCTGTTGCACGCTTTGTTGCGGATCGTCATGGCGGTGGCATTCATTGAAGTCCTTGGGCGGATCTGGGGCATTTCCCTGTTCGAGTTCGCCTCGCGCAACGCCATAGGCCGGGCGATCAGCGATTCCTTGAGCCGCATCGGCCTGATCTTCCTGATGACCTGGCTCACGTGGGTGGTGCTCGACACGGCGATCCAGGAAGCCTTGAAGCCGCCGCTGAACAAGCGCGGGGCCCGCCAGCCCAGCACCCGGGTCAAGACCATCCTGCCGCTGTTGCGCAACGCGGCGAAAATCATCCTGGTGGTGATTTGCGCAATCACCACCATGGCCAACCTGGGCATCAACGTCGCACCGTTGCTGGCCGGTGCCGGAGTGGTGGGGCTGGCGATCGGTTTCGGTTCGCAGCAACTGGTGCAGGACGTGATCACCGGGCTGTTCATCATCATTGAAGACACGCTGTCCATCGGCGACTGGGTGGTGCTCAGCTCGGGCCACGCCGGCACGGTCGAAGGCCTGACCATCCGCACCCTGCGCCTGCGCGACGGCAAGGGTTTCGTGCACTCGGTGCCGTTCGGCCAGATCAAGGCGGTGACCAACCAATCCCGGCAATTCGCCTTTGCGTTTTTCTCCGTGCAATTCACTTACGACACCGATGTCGACCAGGCCATCGAGCTGATTCGCGAAGCCGGGCGTTCGATCGCCGAAGACCCGTTCCTCAAGTTCAACCTGCAAGGGCCGCTGGATGTGTTCGGCGTGGACAAGATGGACCTCAACGGCGTGGTGCTCACGGCGCAGTTCCGCACCGTGTCGGGTGGGCAATATGCGGTGAGCCGAGCGTTCAACCAGCAGTTGAAGAAGCTTGTGGATAACCACCCGGCGGTGCACTTTGCGCAGACTTATCCACAGCAGGTGATGTTGCCGCGGCGGTTGGTGGAGGAGCCGAGGGAAGAGAGCGAGTTGCCCAATCAGCCCCAACAGTGATCGTTCCCACGCTCTGCGTGGTAACGCCGCTACGGACGCTCCGCGTTCGGCTTCTTGGGGACGCGGAGCGTCCCTGGCTGCATTCCCACGCAGAGCGTGGGAACGATCATGTGTCTGGCTAAAGGTGTTGAATCAGCTTAGTGCGAATTTCAGCCATCCCTTGAGCATCCAACTCCATCCAAAGATGCTGCTTGCCGGCAATCTGCGCCGCCACCGGCAACCCGTCCCGATACACCAGCCGATTACTCGCCAGCGCCGGCACTTTCGCCCCCGGCAGCAAGGTGCCGGCCAGGTTCAGCGGGTCGACCCCGCACACCGCCACCAAGCTGCCATCGGTGGGGCGGCGGCGGGTTTCGCGCAGCAACGCAATCGCTTCGGGCAGGGCGAACTGTTCGCCCGCCAGGCCGCTGACAAACCGCCCGCCGCGAATCTCGCCCCGCGCTTCCAGGCGATGGAAAGTGCGCAATAGCTCGCGCCAACTCGGCAGCCACTCGGCCTCCCGCTCCAGCAAGCGCCAGAACACCACGCCGTAACGACGCAGCAGGGTCATGGCGATGTGTTCCAGGGTCTCCGGCGCAGTGGGCGCCGGGCGGTTGCCTTCCACGGGGGCGGGTTGGCTGCGGCGCAACAAGGCCCAGCGCCCGGCGTCATCCATGCCGCCGACAAACGCGCCGCGCCCGCGCCGACTGCTGCGGGCCTGGCGTTTGCTGGCGGGGGTGATCAGCGCGCGCAGGCCGGCGAAGCTGTCGGCGTTCACCAACCCGGCGCCCACCAGTTCCTGCAAGGCGATTTCCAGTTCGCTGCGCAGCAGGTGGGCTTCGTGCAGCAGTTCGTCAAAAAACAGTGCGCCGTGCTCGCTGAGGGCTTGATGGACTTTCTGCGTCTTGGGCGACAGTTCGCTGACCGGGGTTTGCTCGGCCAGGCTGCTCCACAGCGCCACCTGGCTGCGCGGCAGCAACACCACCGGCGTGCTGCGCAGGGCGCTGGCCGAGAGCTTCTGACGAGCACTCAAGCGCGTCCACACCAGCTTGCCACTGCGACACAACTCATCGAGCCAACTCGGCGAATAGTCCTTGATCCGCGCCGGCAGTAAATCGCTGTCCCAGGCCGAGGCAGCAGCCGGGTAGCCTTCGAACTGGCTGATGATCGATGGCAGCACGGCGCTGCCCCGGCCTTGGGTGGCGGGTGACAGGTGCTGCCAGTCGAACAGGAAGCGCATGAAGTCCTGCAGCATCACCGGCTCGATTTCCCGGCGCAGGCGCTTGACCGTGTAGCGATGGATCCGCGCCAACAAATGCCGCTCGCACCATTCCTCCTGGCCGGTGCCCGGCGTGAAACGGCCACGCAGCACGTAACCCTGCTGCTCGAGCAGCGCCAGGGCCTGGGTGACCTGCGGTGTCGATAATCCCAGCGGATAGGCGATGGCTTTCAACGGCAGCGGGCCAAAGGCGCTGAGCCGGGCGCGGAGTAGCTCCACCACGGCTTCGTCGCCATCCCAGGCTTCATCGAAACCGGCCAGGGGCGTCAGCGATGGCTGCCATCGGGCCTGTGGATAAACCGCTTGCAGGCAGGTCAGCCGCTCCAACGCCACCCACAGGCCGCGTTCGGCGCTGATCTGCACATGGCTGGCGCGACCGCCAGCGGCCAACGCCTGCAACCAATTCGGCCACGACGCGTGGGCGTTGGCCTCGCTGTCGGCGATACAGGCCAGGCTCATCAATGCTTCGTGCATTTCATCGAGATTAGTGGGGTTCGGCCAGGCTTCGTCCCGGACCGACTGGATGGCCTCGGCGTCCAGCGCGCCCAGGTCGTCGGTGGATTGTGGATCGCTCCAGCGCCGGTTGATCACCGCCTGGGTCCGCCGTTCTTCCAGCGGCGCGTCGTCGAGAAAGGTGTAGGGACGGGCGCTGAGGATTTCTGCCGCCAGCGGCGAGGGCGCCGGCAGGTCGCGGCTGATCAGGCGAATCTGGCCCGCTTCCATGCGCCGCAACAGCGTCAGCCAACCTTCGCTGTCCATGGCCTCGTGCAGGCAATCGTCGAGGGTCTGTTCCACCAGCGGGTGATCGGGAATCTCCCGCTCACCGGCGAGGTTTTCCAGGCAGGCGATCTGGTCCGGAAACACGCTGGCGATCAGGTCTTCGCTTTTCATCCGCTGGATCTGCGGGGCGACTTTGCGCCCGCCGGTGTAGCGCGGCAGGGCCAGGGCCACGCCGGCGTTCCAGCGCCAGCGCACGCCGAACAGCGGTGCATCCAGCACCGCCTGGACCAGGATCTGTTCGGCGCTGTGACTGTTCAGGTAGCGCCAGACTTCGTCCAGTTCGAAGCTGTGGCTGGTGGACAGCGAGAGCACGATGGCGTCTTCACTGGCCGCGGCCTGCAATTCGAAGTTGAAGGTGCGGCAGAAGCGTTTGCGCAAGGCCAGGCCCCAGGCGCGGTTGATACGGCTGCCGAAGGGCGTGTGGATGATCAGTTGGGTGCCGCCGGACTCGTCGAAAAACCGCTCCATCAGCAGCGTGTCCTGGGACGGCAGGGCGCCGAAGGCCAGGCGCGCCGGGGCCAGGTAGTCGACCAATTGTTCGGCGCTGGCGAGGTTCAGGCGTAACGTGCCGGTCAGCCAGTCGAGGGCCGGTTGCAGGTTGCCCGGCGTGGCGCCGAGCAGGTCGTCGAGCCGGGCTTGCAGGCGCGCCACGGCCAAAGACAATTCGTCGCTGCGCCCCGGGGCCTCGCCGAGCCAGAACGGAATGGTCGGCGGTTGGCCCTGGGCGTCCTCGACCCGCACGCGACCGGTCTCGACGCGAATGATGCGGTAAGACGTATTGCCCAGTTGGAACACATCGCCGGCAATGCTCTCCACCGCGAAGTCTTCGTTGACGCTGCCGATGTTCAGGCCCTGGGGTTCGAGCAGCACGCTGTAGTCGGCGTTGTCCGGAATGGTGCCGCCGCTGGTCACCGCCGTCAGTTTGCTGCCCCGGCGCCCGCGCAGGGTCCGGGTCACGGCGTCGCGGTGCAGGTAGGCGCTGCGCACGCCCTGGCGGCCATTGAGGCCTTCGGCGAGCATCTGCAGCAGCGCCTGGTAATGCCCTTCGTCCAGCTCGGCGTAGGGCGAGGCGCGGCGGAAGGTCTCCAACAGCGCCTGTTCCGGCCATTCCTGGCAACTGACTTCGGCGACGATCTGCTGGGCCAGCACATCCAGCGGCGCCTTGGGGATGTGCAGGATGTCGAGTTCGCCACGGCGCACGCAATCGAGCAGGGCGGCGCATTCGATCAAGTCGTCGCGGGTGGTGGCGAACAGACGGCCCTTGGGCGTGCCGCCGACCTGGTGGCCAGAACGTCCAACTCTTTGCAGGAACGCCGAGATCGAACGGGGCGAGGCAATCTGGCAGACCAGGTCGACATCGCCGATATCGATGCCCAGCTCCAGGGAGGCGGTGGCGATCAGTACCTGCAGTTCACCGCGCTTGAGGCGTTGTTCGGCGTCGAGGCGAAACTCCTTCGCCAGACTGCCGTGGTGGGCGGCCACGGCGTCCTTGCCCAGGCGTTCGCTCAGATGACGACTGAGGCGTTCGGCCAGGCGCCGTGTGTTGACGAACACCAGGGTGGTGCGATGCGCCCGGGCCAGCTCGGCGAGGCGGTTGTAGACCAGCTCCCACACGTCATTGGCCATCACCGCCGACAGCGGCACCGGGGGCACCTCGATGTCCAGGTCCCGGGGACGGGCGTGGCCGATGTCGACGATTTCACAGGCGCGGCCTTCACCGACGAGAAACCGTGACACCGCTTCGATGGGCTTTTGCGTGGCCGACAGGCCGATGCGCATCAGGGGTTCGGCGCACAGGGCTTGCAGCCGCTCCAGGCTCAAGGCCAGGTGGCTGCCGCGCTTGCTGGCGGCGATGGCGTGGATTTCATCGACGATCACCGTGCGGGTGCTGGCGAGCATCTGCCGGCCGGAATCGGAGCCGAGCAGCACGTAGAGCGATTCGGGCGTGGTGACCAGGATGTGCGGCGCGGTCTTGCGCATCGCCGAGCGGTCTTTTTGCGGCGTATCGCCGGTGCGTACCGCGGTGGTGATCGGCAAGGGTGGCAAGCCCATTCGTTGCAACTGCTCGGTGATGCCGGCCAGGGGATTCTGCAGGTTGATCTGGATATCGTTGCTCAGGGCCTTGAGCGGCGAGACGTAGACCACCAGGGTCTGGTCCGGCAGGCCGCCTTGTTCCAGGCCGCGGTGCACCAGGTCATCGAGCACCGCGAGAAATGCGGTCAAGGTCTTGCCCGAGCCGGTGGGCGCCGCGACCAGCACCGAGCGACGCTGGCCGATCAACGGCCACGCCCGGGCCTGGGCGGCCGTGACCGCCGGGAAGGTCTGGCTGAACCAGGCGCGAACGGCGGGGTGAAAGCCTGCCATGGCGTGGTCGGCTGCAAGGGGCAGATTCATAGGGTCAGTTTATGCGGGCGAGGTGGGGAGGACGCAAGTACTGATACTGTGCCTGTGGCGAGGGGATTCATCCCCGCTGGGCTGCGAAGCAGCCCCAAACAAGCAAATGGGATAGATCTGACCCACCCAGGTGGCAATTAAAGGGGCTGCTGCGCAGCCCAGCGGGGATAAATCCCCTCGCCACAAGTCAGCGACCAGCCTTGTAAGACACTCAAACCTGGCGATCCACACTTTACGGATGACGGTTGCGCACTAAACCCGCAAAATGCAACGATTCCGGCAACGCCTGCGGGCGTTGTCGACCCAATTTTTGTGCCAATAGAGTGGGCCTGCTGACTTTATGCGAATGCGCCTTATGTTACTGGGCGGCGGAAATGCCCTTGGGCAGGCGCTGATTCGCCTCGGTGCAGAAGAAGACATCGGTTTTCTTGCCCCCCGCCCGCCCGAAGACGGCTGGGATGCCGCGAGCCTGACGCAACTGCTCGACGACACCCGCCCGGACGCCTTGATCAACCTGGCGTACTACTTCGACTGGTTCCAGGCCGAGGCCGTCAGCGAGCAGCGCCTGGCCAGCCAGGAGCGCGCTGTCGAGCGTCTGGCCGGGCTGTGCCAGCATCACAACATCATCTTGCTGCAACCGTCGAGCTATCGGGTGTTCGACGGTTCCCGTGCCACCGCCTACAGCGAGAAAGACGAGCCCGTGCCCCTGGGCGTGCGCGGCCAGGCGCTGTGGCGGATCGAGCAAAGCGTGCGCGCCACCTGCCCGCAGCATGTGTTGCTGCGTTTCGGCTGGCTGCTGGACGACAGCGCCGATGGCACCCTCGGCCGTTTCCTGGCCCGGGCCGAGCAGCCCGAAGAGCTGTTGCTGGCTGACGACCGCCGGGGTAATCCGACGCCCGTGGACGATGCCGCGCGGGTGATCATTTCGGTGCTCAAGCAACTCGACTGCGCGGCGCCGCTGTGGGGCACCTATCATTACGCCGGGCATGAGGCGACCACGCCGCTGGCACTGGGCCAGGCGATCCTCACCGAAGCCCGCGCCCTGCATCCGCTGGCCATCGAGTCGCCCACGCCCCAGGCCCATGCCGCACGGCCGGACGCCGCGGAAGAACCGCAGCACGCGGTGCTGGCCTGCAAGAAAATTCTGCACACTTTCGGGATCAAGCCCCGCGCCTGGCGCGCCGCACTCCCGGGCTTACTGGATAGGTTTTATCGCCATGGCTGAAGGCCCTGTTTTAATCACCGGCGGCGCGGGTTTCATTGGTTCGCACCTGACCGACGCCTTGCTCGCCAAGGGGCATGCGGTGCGCATCCTCGATGACCTGTCCACCGGCAAGCGCAGCAACCTGCCCCTGGATAACCCGGCGGTCGAACTGATCGAAGGCGACGTCGCCGATGCCGCGTTGGTGGCCCGGGCCATGGCCGGTTGCAGCGCCGTGGCGCACCTGGCGGCGGTGGCCTCGGTGCAAGCCTCGGTGGACGACCCCGTGCGCACCCACCAGAGCAATTTCATCGGCACCCTGAATGTCTGCGAAGCCATGCGCCAGGCCGGTGTGAAGCGGGTGTTGTTCGCGTCCAGCGCTGCGGTCTACGGCAACAACGGCGAAGGCGAGTCCATCGACGAAGAAACCCCCAAGGCCCCGCTCACGCCCTATGCCTCGGACAAGCTGGCCAGCGAGTTCTACTTCGATTTCTATCGCCGCCAGCACGCGCTGGAGCCGGTGGTGTTCCGCTTCTTCAACATCTACGGCCCGCGCCAGGATCCGTCCTCCCCGTATTCCGGGGTCATCAGCATCTTCAGCGAACGGGCACAGAAAGGCCTGCCGATCACCGTATTCGGCGACGGCGAGCAGACCCGGGACTTTGTCTATGTCGAAGACTTGGTGGACTTGCTGGTGCAGGCCATCGAGAAGCCCGAGGTGGAAGTGGGCGCGGTGAACGTCGGCTGGAACCAGGCCACGACCCTCAAGCAGATGCTCCAGGCCCTGGCCGCCGTGGTGGGTGATCTGCCACCGATCAGCTACGGCCCGGCGCGCTCCGGCGACATTCGCCATTCCCGGGCTGACAACCATCGGTTGTTGGAGCGCTTCAGCTTTCCCCCGCAAACACCGATGAGTGTGGGGTTGGCGCGGTTGCTGGGACGCTGAATGAAAAAAGGCGCCTTTCGAGGCGCCTTTTTTGTCATGGCATACACTGTTGTGGCGAGGGGATTTATCCCCGTTGGACTGCGCAGCAGTCCCAAATAAACACATGGGGTGAACCTGACGCACCGCGGTGGCGATTACAGGGGCTGCTGCGCAGCCCAACGGGGAAAACCCCCCTCGCCACAGGGTGTGTTGTCAGCTTTTCATTGCGTTGCCATTTAGAATTTGTAACCCAACCCCACCATGTAGATCCATGGATCCACATCGACATTCACCTTGGCCCGAGTCCCGCCGGCCACTGCGTTGTTGTCGACATACGCGGTGGTGTCGATGTCGATGTAGCGGATCTGGCCGTTGATCATCACGTTGTCGGTCAGCATGTAGTCAGCGCCCACTTGCCAAGCCATGCCCCAGCTGTTTTTCGCCCGGAAGTTGCTGAAACCATTGGCGCTGGCTTCGCTGCCGACGTGTTCGTCGTAGATCCAGGTGTAGTTGATACCGGCGCCGACATAAGGCTGGAACGCCGACTTGGCGTCGAGCGGGTAGTAGACCAGGCTCAGTGTAGGCGGCAGGTGCTTGAGGGTGCCGAGCTTGCCATTGGCCGCGCCGAGGGCGGTGCCTTTGATTTTCACGTCGTGCTCGAACGGCGAGGCCGCCAGCAGTTCGATACCCCAATTGTTGGTCAGCATGTAGGCGAAGTTCAGGCCCAGTTGCGTGTCGCTGCTCATGGTGGCCTTGCCGCCCAGGTCGGCACCGGCCAGCGGGCCACGGTCGACCTTGACGCTGGAGCTGTCGGCCTCTGGATTGACGGTGATAGCGCCGGCGCGAACGATGATGTCACCGGCCGTATGGGCCTGGGCGAGCGGGGCTGCGAGCGCGAGGGCAACGAGGGAAGCGCTGAGCAAGGACTTGTGCATGGGGGCTCCAGAGGACATTTCAAAATTGATGTCCCATGGTACGGAGCCGCCTGGTCCGGTCTTTTGACACAGCTCAATGAGTCTTGATCGATTAATTGACTCAGCTCAATGAAATGATGATGAGCAAGCCTTGACGGCCCCATCGCGAGCAAGCTCGCTCCCACACAGGTCGCATAGGCACTGAGATCTCCTGTGGGAGCGAGCTTGCTCGCGATAGCTATCTGACGGACTGCCCATCACCACCCGATTCACTCCGGCAGCTCATACACATAAATCTTCTGCGCCTCCATCTGATACCCGGCGTCGGCCAGTTCACTGGTGGACGGCTTGACCTGCATCGGCCCTTCGACCCAGTACGGTTGGTACAACTCGTCGAGCTTCACGCCGACCTCGCTTTTCACATGCACGATCTGGTTCGACGGCGGTGGCGGCACGTGGATGCAGGCGCCGAAATACGGCACCAGCAGGAAGTCCGTGGTGCGGCCTTCCTCGCTGACTTCCAGCGGCACGATGTAGCCCGGCAAGCGAATCTGCTGGCCATCGAGGGCCTTGACCACCGGCGCGTTGGGCAAATCCTGCTTGGCGGCCGGAGCGGACTCGGCGGCCAGGGCGTCGCTCATCTTCGACAGGTCGTGCAGCGGCGTCATGTTCGGCACTTCCGGCGGGGCGTCCGGCGGGATCATTTCCGACCAGGCCAGGTCCCTCGGCTCCGCCGCCCACAGCGGCAGGGCGACCATCATCAACAGCGCTAGCAGGGCGCGGGGCATCTTCAAAGTCCTCATAGACGAATCGACAGGCCGTCGGCCAACGATTGGCGATAGGCGCGCCAGGCCGGCACGCTGCCCATCAGCAGGGCGGCGACCAGGATGCCAGCCAGCAGCGTCCATTCATATTCGCTCGGCCAGCCCAGGGGCAAGTACAAACCGTAGGCCGACTGCACGTAGCCCTGGGCGGCGGCGATGCCGATGTACAGCAACGCCAGCCCGGCGGTGACCCCGGCCAGCGCCAGGGCAAAGGCTTCAAGTACCAGCAGCGTCGCGATATGCCACGGCCGCGCACCCACCGAGCGCAGGATCGCCATTTCCCGGCGGCGCTCGTTGAGGCTGGTGAGGATCGCCGTGAGCATGCCGATCAACCCGGTCAGGACCACGAACAGCGAAATCACGAACAAGGCCTTTTCCGCCGTGCCCATCAGGCTCCACAACTCCTGCAGTGCTACGCCGGGGAGGATGGCCAGCAGCGGTTCGCCACGGAACTCATTGATCTCGCGTTGCAAGGCAAAGGTCGAAATCTTGCTGTTGAGGCCGAGCATGAACGCGGTGATCGCCTGGGGAGTGAGGTCCATGTTGCGGGCCTGGTCGGCGCTGATGCGCCCATTGCCCTGGGCCGGCACGCCGTTCTTCCAGTCGATGTGGATCGCCTCCATGCCGCCGAGGCTGATGTGCAGCGTGCGGTCCACCGGGGTGCCGGTGCGCTTGAGAGTCCCGACCACGGTGAAGGGCTTGTCGTCGTGCTTGACCAGGCTGATCGCCGCCACGCCGTGGGCCAGCACCAGCTTGTCGCCGAGCTTGTAGTGCAGTGCCTCGGCCACTTCGGCACCGAGTACCACTTCGAACGGATCGGTGGCGAAGGCCCGGCCATCGGCCAGTTCCAGGTGTTGCTGGCGGCCGTACTGGTAATGCTCGAAGTAGGCCTCGGTGGTGCCCATCACCCGGTAGCCGCGATGAGAATCGCCCAGGGACATGGGGATCGCCCACTTCACTTTCGGGTTTTTGGCGAACTGTTCGAAGCTGTCCCAGCGGATGTTGTTGGTGGCGTTGCCGATGCGAAACACCGAATACAGCAGCAGGTTCACCGAGCCGGAGCGGGCGCCGACGATCAGGTCGGTGCCGCTGATAGTGCTGGCGAAACTGGCTCGCGCTTCGGTGCGCACTCGCTCCACCGCCAGTAGCAGACAGACCGAGAGGGCGATGGCAAACGCGGTGAGGATCGCGGTGAAGCGGCGGTTCGCCAGGCTGGCCATGGCTAGACGGAACAAATACATCTCAGACCTCGAGTGGCGTGGCGGCGCGATTGAGATCGGCCAGCGAGAGGTGGCGGTCGAACAGCGGCGCCAGGCTCTGGTCGTGGCTGACGAACAACAGGCTCGACCCGGCCTCGCGGCATTCGGCGAACAACAGCCGCAGGAAGTTTTCCCGGGCGTCGTAGTCCAGGGCTGAAGTCGGTTCGTCGGCGATCACCAGTTCCGGTTGGCCGATCAAGGCCCGGGCGGCGGCGACCCGTTGTTGCTGGCCGATGGACAGCGAGTCGGCGCGACGCTCCAACAGGTTCGGGTCGGTCAAGCCCAGGTGGGCCAGCAGCGTGGTAGCCGCTTGATCGACACTGCCATGGCGCTGGGTGGCCCGCTGCGCGCGCAGTTTCGAGAAGTGGCAGGGCAGTTCGACGTTCTCCCGTACCGAGAGAAACGGCAGCAGGTTGAACTGCTGGAAGATGTAGCCGGTATGGTCCACGCGAAAGCGGTCGCGGCGGCCGGCGGCCAGTTCGCTGAGTTCCTGGCCGAGCAGGCGGATGCTGCCGCGATCCGGTGTCTGCACCCCGCCCAGCAGCCCCAGCAGCGTGGTCTTGCCGCTGCCGCTCGGGCCCTTGAGGAACAAGGTTTCACCCGTTTCCAGGCGAAACGCCGGGATATCCAGCAACGGCGGATGCCCGGGCCAACTGAAGCCCAGGTCGGAGAGTTCGATGAGTGCTTGGGTCATGTTTGCCGATTTCACAGATTGAATACCTGTGGGAGCGGGCTTGCTCGCGAAAGCGGTACATCCTTCGACATCCAATGTCGAATGTTCCATCGCCTTCGCGAGCAAGCCCGCTCCCACATGGATGTGTGGCGAACCCTGATTTTGCATCCACAGCAGATCAGCTATAGGAGCAGGCTCCCACATCGGGTTTTGCGGTGAATCAGAATTTCAGGGTTGGCGCCTTGGCCGTCACTTCCACGCCTTGTTGGCCACTCGGGCTGATCAGTTGTACCTGAATTTTCTGGGTGGCCGGGAAGGTTTTGAACAGTGTCGCCAGGTCCAGGTTCTGCAATGCACCAGCGGCGGCGCAGGTGAACTGGT
This sequence comes from Pseudomonas sp. NFACC37-1, assembly GCF_900101575.1. Taxonomy (NCBI): domain Bacteria; kingdom Pseudomonadati; phylum Pseudomonadota; class Gammaproteobacteria; order Pseudomonadales; family Pseudomonadaceae; genus Pseudomonas; species Pseudomonas sp. NFACC37-1. Next base: position 50,135 of record NZ_FMUZ01000024.1, read on the forward strand.
AGTGGGCATGGATCTCACTGTGCTCGTGATGTTCGTCGCCATCGGCGTCTTCGTCATGGTCTTCGTGGTCCGGTTCATCGCCGAACAACGGGCTTTCCAGTTCCTGTTGGGCCACGGTGCACTTGGCGGCGGCCGGCAGGTTGAACAGCGCCAGTGGCTTGTCCAACTGCGCCCGTACCGCGGCGACCTTGGCCTTGTCGGCATCGCTGGTGGCGGCGTGTTCGAAGCCCACCAGGTTCATCGCCGGGCTTTCCAGTTCCAGCTCCAGGGTTTGGCCATCCAGTGCCGCGTTCAGTCGGGCAACACCGTGTTCATGGGCACCGAGGCTGCCATGTTCGTGATCATGGTCGTGGTCATGCTCCACCGCCGCATGAGCGACAGCCAATGGCAGCAGGGCGAACGGCAAAGCGAGAAGCAGACGACGCATGACGAGTCTCCGAAAAGGTTATGTAATCTTATAACGAAAGTGCGGAGAGTTTGACCGTCTGCTTGGCGTCGCGCAAGGGCCATGGGAGCATGCGTACATGAAATATTCAGGAGCACGGTGATGTTGCGGATACGCGGAACTGTCGGCGAATGGCCGGTGGACTTGACGATCGAAATGGATGAGGGCGACTGGGCGCAGCTCGGCGCGCAGTTGCAAGTGGCCAAGTCCGAGGGCACGGCGGCCCCGGCGGCCAAACCGACGAACCAGGACGATGCCCAATGGCAGATCGCCAAGGAACTGCTGCGCAAGGCCGGCCAACTGAGCGGTCCGGACCTGCTGGAACAGCTCGAAGGCCTGACCGGCAGCGCCTCGGCGGGCAAGCGCCTGTTGGTGCGCCTGCGCCACTGCGCTGAGGTCAAGGTGCTGAGCGGCGGCGATACGCCGCTCTATAGCTGGAGTGGGGCTTAATACAACGCCGCGAACAGCTTGCGGCGATAGGTCGTCACCAGCGGATGATCGTTGCCCAGCAGTTCGAACACTTGCAGCAAGGTCTTGTGGGGCAGGCCTTCGCTGTAGCCGCGGTTACGCACGAACAGCTTGAGCAGCGCATCCAGGGCCGCTTCGTACTGTTGGCGCGCCAGTTGCTGGATCGCCAGTTGGTACACCGCTTCATCGTCTTGCGGGTCTTTCGCCAGGCGCGCCTTGAGATCGGCGGCGTCCGGCAGGTGCTTGGCCAGGCCGAGGAACTGGATCTGCGCCTTGGCACCGGCGAGGGCGGCCTTGTGCTCATCGCTTTTCACCGCGTCGAGCACCGTCTGCGCTTCGTCCAGCTCGCCGCGCTCGGTCAGGCAGCGGGCATACAGGATCAGCGCCTTGGCGTTGGTGTTGTCTTCACCCAGCAACACGGTGAGCACGGCTTCGGCGTCGGCGAAACGACCGTCGTCGAACAGCGCCTGGGCCTGTTCGAACGGGTCGGCGGCGGCCGGCGGCGGCATCTGCACATGGGGTTCGAGCATCGTGCGTACCGCCGATTCCGGCTGGGCACCGGCGAAGCCGTCAACGGGCTGACCGTCCTTGAACAACACCACCGTCGGCAGGCTGCGAATGCCGAAGCGGGCCACAATGTCCTGCTCGATGTCGCAGTTGACCTTGGCCAGCAGCAATTCGCCTTGATAGCTCTCGGCAATGGTTTGCAGCATTGGCATCAGAGCCTTGCACGGCGCACACCACTCGGCCCAGAAATCCACCAGCACCGGTTTGTGGAAAGAGTTCGCGATCACCGATTGGTCGAAATCGGCCGTGGTGGCGTCGAAGATGTAGGGCGTTTCCTGGGTCATTGGGAATCTCGTAGAACGCTTGAATGGGGCAACTATACGGCTTGGTGGGGGGTGGCTGAAAGCGGGGTGGCCTTTCGCCCTGTGGTGCCTGAAAGGACGCCTTCGCGGGCAAGCCCGCTCCCACAGTTGATTTCCAGTGGATACAACATTCGCGTTCACTCTAGACCCCTGTGGGAGCGAGCTTGCTCGCGATGCTTTTAGGGCCAGCGCCGCGCGTGGTACAGGCTCACATGGCGAAACTCTTCCGGCTCGGCCAGGTCCGGCAGGGTCATGGCCTGGAGCATTTCGATGCGCCGGTACAGCGGATGCTGGAAATCCCGCACCCGGGAATCGGCCACCAACGCCTCGCGACCACGGCTGAGGAACTGGTCGAGCAGCGGCAGGTTGGCCCGGTCGTAGAGCACGTCGGCGACCAGGATCAGGTCGAAACGATCAGCCTCGGCGAAAAAGTCCGTCGAATAACCCAACTCCACGTCATTGAGCGCGGCATTGGCCTGGCAGGCGGCAATCGCCAGTGGATCGAGGTCGCAAGCCACCACTTCCAGCGCCCCGGCCTTGACCGCTGCGATGCCCGCCACGCCGGAACCGGCACCAAAATCCAGCACCCGCTTGCCTTCGACCCACTGCGGCTGCTCGGCGAGGTAGTGGGCCATCGCCAAGCCGCTGGCCCAGCAGAAACTCCAATAGGGCGGCTCGTGGAGAATGCGCCGGGTTTCTTCCGGGCTGAAGGCGCGGTCCATGTTGTCGCCGTCGATCAACCACAATCTCAAGTCAGCGCCGGGTAGCGGGCAAGCCACCAGGCGCGCGTCGCCAAGCAATTCACTCAACGCCCGCTGCAGGTCTTGCGGTGCACTCATGGCGCTTTGACGAATTGCAGGGTGCCCAATGCCTGGGTGGTCGGTTGGCTGATGCGTTGCTCCGGCAAGTGCAGGATCAGTTGCCCGGACTGGCTGGCACGGCCACGCAGTTCCACGCGGGCGCCCACCGGGAAGGCTTCCGGGTTGAAACGCAAGCGGAAGGGCAGGGCCTGGTTGGTGCCGATCAGGCTGGAACTGGCAAGCAGTTGTTGTGGACGGTCCTTGTCGTCGATCACCAGCAGCGCCAGTTCCACTTCGGCTCCGGCCGGCACGCCTTGCAGGGTGCCGCTCAACTCGCGCTGGTACGTCGGCAGCGGTCCCAGCTCGGTGGCCTGCCGGGCCTTTTCCTGGGCCTGTTTCGGCGCGGGGGCCGGAGCGGGAGCGGCGGGCTTGGGGGCATCGCTGCTGCACGCCATCAGCAGGCTGAAAAAACTGAGCAGAACGAGCGATCGTAGCGGCATGTGTGGCTCCAGCAAGGTGAATTCCATGGATCTGACGGTAAGCCCGTCTGTATACCGTAAACCCTATGGCTTGTCTTGCCAGTGGGATGCGCTACCATGGCCCTCCCTTTTTTTGTTGCCTGCCACCATGCACTGTCCCTTCTGCGGTGCCAACGACACCAAGGTCATCGACTCGCGACTGGTCGCCGAGGGCGAACAAGTCCGCCGCCGCCGCGAATGCCTGGCTTGCGGCGAGCGTTTCACGACGTTCGAGACCGCTGAACTGGTGTTGCCGCGCCTGATCAAAACCGACGGCAGCCGCCAGCCGTTCGACGAAGAAAAACTGCGCGCCGGCATGCAGCGCGCCCTGGAAAAACGCCCGGTGAGCGTCGAGCGCCTGGAAGCGGCGCTGGTGCACATCAAGCACAAGCTGCGGGCCACCGGCGAGCGCGAGGTCAAATCCCTCGTGGTCGGCGAACTGGTGATGGCCGAGCTGCAGAAGCTCGACGAAGTCGCCTACATCCGTTTCGCCTCGGTATACCGGCGCTTCCAGGACCTGAACGAGTTCCGTGAAGAAATCGACCGCCTGGCCCGCGAACCGGTGAAGGAATGACCGTCCCGGCGCAGCAGGCCGTCCTCGACGCCCACTACATGGCCCGTGCCCTGGAGTTGGCGCGGCGCGGTCACTACACCACCCACCCCAACCCACGGGTCGGTTGCGTGATCGTGCGTGACGGGCAGATTGTCGGCGAAGGCTGGCACATCCGCGCTGGCGAGCCCCATGCCGAAGTCCATGCCCTGCGGGCCGCCGGTGACAACGCCCGGGGCGCCACGGCCTACGTGACCCTCGAGCCTTGCAGTCATCACGGGCGTACCCCGCCTTGTGCCGATGCGCTGGTCAATGCCGGCGTGGCGCGGGTGGTGGCAGCGATGCAGGACCCTAACCCGGCAGTCGCCGGGCGTGGCCTGCAACGCCTGGCCCAGGCCGGCATCGCCACCGAAAGCGGCGTGCTGGAAGGCGAGGCGCGCCTGCTCAACCAGGGTTTCCTCAAGCGCATGGAGCACGGCTTGCCGTACGTGCGGGTCAAGCTCGCCATGAGCCTGGATGGCCGCACCGCCATGGAAAGCGGCGAAAGCCAGTGGATCACCGGCCCGGCCGCACGTTCGGCGGTCCAACGCCTGCGCGCCCAGGCCAGTGTGGTGCTGACCGGTGCCGATACGGTGCTGGCGGACAACGCCCGGCTGACCGTACGCGCCGATGAACTCGGGCTGGATGCCGAGCAGACGGCGTTGGTCATGAGCCGTCCGCCGCTGCGGGTACTGGTGGACGGGCGCCTGCGGGTGCCCCTGGATTCGGCGTTTTTCAAGGCCGGCCCGGCGCTGGTCGCTACCTGCATGGCGGTGGAAGAACAGTACGCCAACGGTCCCGAATGCATGATCGTGGCGGGTGATGACGGCCAGGTCGATCTGCGTCGGCTGCTGGTGGCGCTGGCTGCCCGGGATGTCAATGAAGTACTGGTGGAGGCCGGTCCGCGCCTGGCGGGGGCTTTCGCCCGGCTGGGGCTGGTGGACGAGTTCCAGATCTTCATCGCCGGCAAGTTCCTCGGTTCTTCGGCGCGGCCACTGCTGGACTGGCCGCTGGCGCAGATGAAGGACGCTCCCCAGCTGAAAATCACCGAAATCCGCGCCGTGGGCGATGACTGGCGAGTCATCGCCGTTCCCGTGCCACCGGCCAGCGTATAATTCCCGGCTTTCGCTCACGCGGCGGCCCGTTCTCGAGGAGGACTCCATGTTTACCGGCATCATCGAATCCATCGGCAGCATCCGTGCACTCACCCCCAAGGGCGGCGATGTGCGGGTCTATGTCGAAACCGGCAAGCTCGACCTGAGCGACGTCAAGCTGGGCGACAGCATCGCGGTAAACGGCGTTTGCCTGACCGCCGTTGAACTGCCAGGCAACGGCTTCCTGGCGGACGTCAGCCGCGAAACCCTCGACTGCACGGCCATGAACGACCTCAAGAGCGGCAGCCCGGTCAACCTGGAAAAAGCCCTGACCCCCACCACTCGCCTGGGCGGGCATCTGGTCAGCGGCCACGTGGACGGCGTCGGCGAAGTGGTTTCGCGCACGGATAACGCCCGGGCCGTGGAGTTTCGTATCCGCGCCCCGAAGGAGCTGGCCAAGTACATCGCCCATAAAGGCTCGATCACCGTCGACGGCACCAGCCTGACGGTCAACGCGGTGGATGGCGCCGAATTCCTGCTGACGATCATTCCCCACACGTTGAGCGAAACCATCATGGCTTCGTACCGGCCAGGTCGCCGGGTCAATCTGGAAGTCGACTTGCTGGCCCGTTACCTGGAGCGCCTGCTTATGGGAGACAAGGCCGCAGAGCCTGACTCTTCACAGCGGCGGGCCGGTAACATCACCGAAAGTTTTCTGGCCGCCAACGGCTACCTCAAATCCTGACCCAAGGGGGTGCCGCGTGGCGCTCAATAGCATCGAAGAACTGGTTGAAGACATCCGCCAAGGCAAGATGGTCATCCTCATGGATGACGAAGACCGCGAGAATGAAGGCGACCTGATCATGGCCGCCGAGTGCTGCAAGGCCGAACACATCAACTTCATGGCCAAGCACGCCCGTGGGCTGATCTGCATGCCGATGACCCGCGAGCGCTGCGAACTGCTGAAGCTGCCGCTGATGGCGCCACGCAACGGTTCGGGCTTCGGCACCAAGTTCACCGTGTCCATCGAGGCCGCCGAAGGCGTGACCACCGGGATCTCCGCCGCTGATCGCGCGCGCACCGTACAGGCTGCCGCCGCCCGGGACGCCAAGGCCGAAGATATCGTCAGCCCCGGCCACATCTTCCCGCTGATGGCCCAGGCCGGTGGCACCCTGGCCCGCGCCGGCCACACCGAAGCGGCGTGCGACCTGGCACGCATGGCCGGCTTCGAACCCAGTGGCGTGATCTGCGAAGTGATGAACGACGACGGCACCATGTCCCGTCGCGCGGAGCTGGAAACCTTCGCCGCCGAACACAACATCAAGATCGGCACCATCGCCGACCTGATCCACTACCGGATGATCCACGAACGTACCGTTCAGCGGATTGCCGAGCAGCCGCTGGACAGCGAACTGGGCCAGTTCAACCTGGTGACCTACCGCGACTCGGTGGAAGGCGACGTGCACATGGCGCTGACCCTGGGCACCGTATGCGCCGAAGAGCCGACCCTGGTGCGCGTGCACAACATGGACCCGCTGCGCGACCTGCTGATGGTCAAGCAACCCGGCCGCTGGAGCCTGCGGGCCGCCATGGCCGCGGTGGCTGAGGCCGGCAGCGGCGTGGTGTTGTTGCTCGGTCACCCACTCGATGGCGACGTGCTGCTGGCGCACATTCGTGAAACCGGCGATCAGGCAGTGGTGAAAAAACCGACCACCTACAGCATCGTCGGTGCCGGTTCGCAGATCCTTCGTGACCTGGGCGTGCGTAAAATGCGCCTGATGAGCGCGCCGATGAAATTTAATGCGATATCCGGTTTCGATCTGGAAGTTGTAGAATACGTGCCCTCCGAATAATGGCCCGGGGTTCCGGCATTATTGTTCACTTGAGGGATTCATGTGTGGCGAGGGGATTTATCCCCGCTGGACTGCGCAGCAGTCCCAAAAAAGGGGCCGCTTCGCAGCCCAGCGGGGATAAATCCCCTCACCACAAAGATGCGCAAGTGAGCGGCAATGCGGGATCTGCGAGTGCTGTAATTCGTGGCTAATATCACTGAAGGAGCGCGTATAGAACGCGCTCTGGCTCTTTAAGAGATCTGACGAATGACCCTGAAGACCATCGAAGGTACCTTCATCGCCCCTAAAGGCCGCTACGCTCTGGTAGTGGGCCGTTTCAACAGTTTCGTGGTCGAGAGCCTGGTTGGCGGTGCGGTCGATGCCCTGGTTCGCCATGGCGTGAGCGAAAGCGACATCACCATCATCCGTGCCCCTGGCGCCTTCGAAATTCCGCTGGTTGCGCAGAAAGTCGCTCAAAAGGGCGAATATGCGGCGATCATCGCCCTGGGCGCGGTCATTCGTGGCGGTACTCCGCACTTCGAATACGTGGCTGGCGAATGCACCAAGGGCCTGGCCCAGGTGTCCATGGAATTCGGCGTGCCGGTCGCTTTTGGCGTGCTGACCGTTGATTCCATCGAACAAGCCATCGAGCGTTCCGGCACCAAGGCCGGTAACAAAGGTGCCGAAGCTGCCCTGTCCGCCCTGGAAATGGTCAGCCTGCTGGCGCAGTTGGAGGCCAAGTGATTAGCGACGAAAGCGATCGTTTCAACCCGCGCGATCCAAAGCCTGCGGACGCCGGCAAGCCGTCGAAAAGCGCCAAGCGTCGCGAAGCCCGTCAGCTCGCGACCCAGGCGCTGTATCAATGGCACATGGCCAAGCAATCGCTGAACGAGATCGAAGCGCAGTTTCGGGTCGATAACGATTTCAGTGATGTCGACGGTGCTTATTTCCGCGAGATCCTACACGGGGTCCCGCAGTTCAAGACCGAAATCGACACCGCGCTCACGCCTTGCCTGGACTTGACCATCGAAGAGCTGGATCCGGTTGAACTGGCGGTTCTGCGTCTGTCCACCTGGGAACTGCTCAAGCGCGTCGACGTGCCGTACCGCGTGGTGATCAACGAAGGGATCGAACTGGCGAAAGTCTTCGGTTCCACCGATGGCCACAAGTTCGTCAACGGTGTGCTCGACAAGCTCGCCCCGCGCCTGCGTGAAGCTGAAGTGAAGGCGTTCAAGCGCTGATTGGCGCTTGTTATCCCAATGGGTGAGTTTGAGCTGATCCGTAACTACTTCGCCGCCGCGCCTTGCGCGCAGGGCGGCGAGGGCGTTGCGCTGGGGATCGGCGACGACTGCGCCTTGCTGGCCGTTCCTCCCGGGGAACAGCTGGCGGTCTCCACCGACACGCTCGTGGCCGGTGTGCATTTTCCAGACTCTTGCGAGCCGTTCCTGCTCGGCCAGCGCTCGCTGGCCGTGGCGGTCAGCGACCTGGCCGCCATGGGCGCCAAGCCTTTGGCCTTTACCCTTGCCCTGACCTTGCCGACGGTGACCACCGATTGGCTGCAAGCCTATGCCCGCGGTTTGAACCAGATGGCCCTGGCCTGTGGCGTGGCGCTGGTGGGAGGGGACACCACGCGTGGGCCGTTGAGCCTGACCATGACCGTGTTCGGCCACGTGTCTTCCGGCCAGGCCCTGATCCGCAGCGGCGCGCGGCCCGGCGACCTGCTGTGTGTCGGCGGCGAACTGGGCAATGCCGCCGGCGCCTTGCCGTTGGTGCTTGGCCAGCGTCGCGCCGAGCCTGTGATTGCCGAGCCACTGCTGGCTCATTATTGGTCGCCCCGACCGCAGATCGACTTGGGCCTGGCGTTGCGGGGAAAGGCCAGCGCGGCGATGGATATTTCCGATGGCCTGCTGGCCGATTGCGGGCATATCGCCCTGGCGTCCGGGGTAGCCTTGCAGGTTGAACGGGACCGACTGCCGCTGTCCAACGCTCTGGTAGCGTTTCTTGGTGGAGCCGATGCCGCGCAGGCCGCCCTGAGTGGCGGTGACGATTATGTGCTGCTGTTCGCCCTGCCACCGGGCCGATTGCCGGCGTTGCAGGCCGCAGGCTGGCCGATCCATGTGATCGGCAGCGTCCTGGCCGGGCAAGGCGTCACGCTGGTGGACAGCGACGGGCACGACATCACCCCGCACGTACGGGGCTATCAACATTTTCGGGAGACACCGTGACAGATCATCCCAACCAGGTCCCGGCAGAGTTCGTTCCGCCTTCGGTCTGGCGCAATCCCTGGCATTTCCTCGCATTTGGCTTTGGATCGGGCACTTTACCCAAGGCGCCGGGCACCTGGGGCTCGCTGGTTGCGCTACCCTTCATACCGTTGTGGCAGATGTTGCCGGACTGGGGCTACTGGTTGATGCTCGGCATCACCATGCTGTTTGGCTTCTGGCTGTGTGGCAAGGTGGCGGACGACCTGCGGGTGCACGACCATGAAGGCATCGTCTGGGACGAAATGGTCGGCATGTGGATCACCTTGTGGCTCGTGCCGGAAGGCTGGTATTGGTTGCTGACGGGATTTCTGGTGTTCCGCTTCTTCGATATCCTCAAGCCGTGGCCGATCCGCTGGATCGATCGACATGTGCACGGAGGCGTCGGGATCATGCTCGACGATGTATTGGCCGGGGTTTTCGCCTGGCTGGCAATGCAAGGATTGGTGTGGTGTTTCACCTGAAGGAGCCAGGCATGGGCGTAAGCCGCGCACTACTGCTGTTGCTGTGTCTAGGCGCCTGTGCGGGTGTGAGGGTGGCCGAGTCGGCACCGCTGCCTGACAAGGTCCGCGCGGCCAGCGAGGAGTGGGCCGATTACACCCAGGCCGATGGCCAGGGCATGGGCTGGGACATCTTGCGCGCGGTGTTCGAACCTGAAGGCGTCAAGCTGGAAATCCGCAGCGTGCCCTACACCCGTTCGATAGGGCTGGTGCAGCGCGGCGAGGTCGATGTGCAGGTCGGCGCCTATCGGGATGAATCCGAAGGCGTGCTTTACCCGAAGTGGCACTACGACGTCGATCACATCTATGCCTTGGGGTTGGCCTCCAAGCCGACGCCCACCCTGGCGACGATTGGCAACTATCGGCTGGTATGGATGCGCGGGTACGAATACAACAACTACCTGCCCAACATCCGGCGTTTCAATGAGATCCACCGGGCGGTGGGTATCTTGCCGATGCTGATCCATGAGCGAGCGGATTTTTACATCGATGCGTCGATGGAAATCGAAGAAGTGCTCGCCAAGGCCGATAACCCGAAGCAGTTCAAACGCTCGCCGCTGATCAATTTGCCCCTCTACCTGGGCTTTGCCAACAACGCCAATGGACGAGCATTGAGCGAGCTGTTCGACCGGCGGATGGAAGTGCTGGTGAAAACCGGCCAGCTCAAGCCGATTTTCGAACATTGGAAGCAACCTTATCCTTTCGACGAGAATGGCAAGCCACCGAAGCCGTAATCAAACTTTTCGATGGTTATGGGCGACAATTCAGCCTAAGCGTCGGTCGGGACGTGCTGTTACAATGCCCGCCTCTGCGAAACTCCAGTACTAGATCAGGAGCACACCGGTGCCTGTCGTTTTTGTTGCCGCTTCCAAGCTGCCAACGCCCTTTGCGCAATTCACCATGCATGGTTTTCTCGATGAAGCCACCGGCCGCGAGCATGTCGTGCTCAGCCTGGGTGATTTCGCCGACGGTTCTGCGGTGCTGGGTCGCCTGCATTCCGAATGCCTGACCGGCGACGCCCTGTTCAGCCAGCGCTGCGATTGCGGTTCGCAACTCGAGGCCGCGCTGCAGGCCATCGCCCGCGAAGGCCGTGGCGTGCTGCTGTACCTGCGCCAGGAAGGCCGTGGCATTGGCCTGTTGAACAAGATCCGCGCCTATGAACTGCAAGATGGCGGCGCCGATACCGTGGAAGCCAACGAGCGCCTGGGCTTTGCCGCCGACATGCGCGACTACAGCATCTGCCTGCCGATGCTGGAGCATCTGGGCGTGAAGTCGCTGCGCTTGATGACCAACAACCCGCGCAAGGTCAAGGCATTGACCGACATGGGCATCGTGGTGGCCGAGCGTGTGCCGCTGCACACCGGTCACAATCCCCACAACAAGCTCTACCTGGCAACCAAGGCCAGCAAGCTCGACCACATGATGGGCAACGAGCACCAAGGCGAGGTTGACCGGGCGTGACGCGCGGTCAGGTTCGGCGGCGGCTGTCGGTCAATTGGTGGAAATACCTGGCCCTGGCCTTGCTGCCACTGTTTGTGATCAATGCGGTGTTCGGCCAGGGCGAAGGGATTCTGCCGGTGCTGGCGATGCCGTTGTTCATTGCCGGCCTGGCGTCGATGTTTGTCAGCCTGCGATTCTTCGGGCCGTACAAGCAAGCCCTGGTCGCCACCCAGAAAGCCCTCGACACACCCGAAGAGCCCCAGGCCTGGATCGACCTGGCGGCCCGTCGCCGCGCCGCCTTCCTGGTGGCCGGGCTACCGGCCTGGATCGGCGCCCTGGCGGTGTTCGTGGGCCTGGAAGCGGTGCCGTTGATGCTGCTGGCCTTGTCGACCGCCGTGTTGTTCTACCTGTACCGCATCCCGCGTCAACTCGGCTGATGAGCCGCTGGCTGGCGGTGTTGCTGCTGGCCGTCAGCGCCTCGACGATGGCCGCCTCGCGGGTCGTCAGCCTGGCGCCATCGCTGTCGGAAATTGTCGTTGAACTGGGCTCCGCCGACCTGTTGGTGGGCGTGCTGGATGGCGGGGATCGCCCGCCGGCGCTCAAGGGCGTGCCCTCGGTAGGCCGTTACGGGCAACTGGACATGGAGCGCTTGCTCAGCCTCAAGCCCGATCTGCTCCTGCTCTGGCCTGGCAGTGTCGGCCCGGCCCAGCGCGAGCAGCTCAAGGGCCTGGGCATCCCCATCCATGTCGCCGAGCCCCGCAGCCTCGACCAACTCATCACGCAAATCGAAGTCATCGCCCAGCAGATCGGCCGCCCGGAGCGGGGTGTGCAGCGGGCGGCGCAGTTGCGCGTGCGTCTCGAGGCGCTACGCCAGCGCTATCGACGGGACCCGCCGTTGCCGGTGTTCTACCAGGTCTGGGACCGGCCGCTGTACACCGTTGGTGGCGGGCAGATCATCAGTGATGCGCTGAGCGTATGCGGTGCCCACAACGTTTTTGCCGAGCTGAGCGTGCCGGCGCCGCAGGTGAGTGTGGAAGCGGTGCTGCAACGTAATCCGCAAGTCATCCTGGCCACGGAACAGACGCAGCTCGATGCCTGGAAAACCTGGCCGGTGGCGCAGGGGCGGTTGTTGTTGGTCAATGACAAAGGCCTGGAACGGCCCAGTGGGCAGATGATCGAGGCGACGGCGCGGTTATGTGAGTTGATTGCGCCAGACCGATAGACCGCGGCGCGGCCTTCGCGAGCAAGCCCGCGAAGAGGCCAGTCCAAGCACCACAAGCTCTGGATCAGAGTGACGGTGTCCACGTCGCCCCAAACAACCACGCCCGACCTTCCTCCCGATACCCATACTGCCCCCCATCGTGGCTATACAGCGCCCGGCTGTAACCCTTGTCCAGCAGGTTATCCACCTTCATCTCCAGCTTCACCTCCCGGGTCAGCGCCCAACTGCCGCGCAACCCGAGCAGGGCATAGCCGCCCAGGGCGTTGCGGTTGTCTTCATCGTCATAGCTGCCGCTCACCGCTTGCCAGGTGGCGCCCAGGCCGAGGCGGTCGAATTGCCGGTCCAGGTCCAGGCTCAAGGTCCGTCGAGCGCGGCGAGCCAGGGTGTGACCGCTGTCGCGGTCGCGCGGGTCGATGATGGCCAGGGCCAGATTGCCCTGCCAGCCGAATACATCCTGCAGATAGGCCATTTCAAAGCCGTTGATCCGCGCCGAGGCGACGTTCTGCGGGCGTGAGTCGCGACCAAAAATGATCGCGTCTTCCAGGTCGGTGCGGTACAGCGAGGTTTCCAGGCGGGCGCTGTCGCTCAGTTGGCTGCGCCATTGCAGCTCGTAGCTCTTGGCCGTCTCGGGCTTCAGGCCGGGGTTGCTGAAGTCTGGGTAGTAGAGGTCGTTGAAGGTTGGTGCGCGGAAGCTCTCGCTGTAGGTCAGCAACAGGTCGTTGGCCGGATCGACCGGCAGGGTGAAGGTGCCGCTCCAACTGTTCTGGCCGCCAAACTGTTGGTTCTGGTCGCGACGCAGGCCCAGTTCAGTCGAGAACGTTTCGGCCTGGAAGCGGTGCTGGATGAACGCTGCGCGGTTCCAGCGGCTGTCTTCGTCGAACGGCGTGCTGCTGTTGACCCGGTCCTGATACCAGTCGCCGCCGACGATCAGGCTGTTGCGCTCGTCCAGCGTCACATTGTTCTGCCAGGTCACCGAATCGCGGTAGGTGTTGAAGACTTCGCGGACATCGCTGAGCTTGTCGAAGGTCTTTTCGCGGTTCTCGCTGTGGCCCAGTTCCAGGCGGGATTTCCAGGCGTCGTTGATGCGCCCGTCCACATAGGTGCTGAAGCTGCTCACCGCGAACTCGCTGTAGGGTTGTTGGGGCAGGGACTCGAACGTGCTCGGGTCGAAGCGGCCGAACGGGTTGTCGTATTCGCTTTTGCCGCGGTTATCCAGCAGGTTCAGGCCAACTTCCAGATCATCGCTGGCCGCATGGCTCAGGCTCAGGCTGAAGGACTGGTTGCGGTTGGCATCGTCGTCGCGGTCGCTGGCGTAGGACTCGTGGGTCCGGTTGCTACCGTCACTGTCGTCGAGACTGGCACCGAGGTTGAAACGGGTTTGCTCGTCGCCGCCGGACAGGCCCAGGCTGCGCTCCCAGGTCTGGTGGCTGCCGACCCCCATATGCAGGCGCGGTTGCAGGCCTTGAGTGTTGCCGCGACGGGTGAAAATCTGGATCACCCCGCCCACCGCGTCGGCGCCGTAGATCACCGAACGCGAACCGCGCAGCACTTCCACGCGCTCGATCTGGTTGATGTTCAGGCGTTGCAGGTTGCTGTCACCGGAGGTGGCGTTGCCGATGCGCTGGCCGTCCACCAGCACCAGGCTCTGGGCCGATTTGGTCCCGCGGATGTAAATCCCCGGCAGGCTGCCGCGCCCACCCAGCGGCGCCACTTGCACCCCCGGCACGCGGCTGAGCAAGTCCGTGACACTGGCCGGTTGCAAGCGCTCGATGTCGTCGCGGGTGAACACGGTGTTGGCGGCACTGCTGTCGTTGCGGGCCTCGACCTGGCGGTTGGCGCTGATCACGATGTCGGGCAGCTTCAAGGCCTGGTCGCGTTCGAAGGTGTCGGCCAGCAGGTCTGGGGTTGGCAGTAGGGACAGGGTTAGGGCGAGGCGGAGTTTCATGGGGGTTCCGATCATGTGTGCTTCACGCAAGCCAATGTGGGAGCGGGCTTGCTCGCGAAAGCGGTGCATCAGTCAATATCGAATTCGACTGACACACCGCTTTCGCGAGCAAGCCCGCTCCCACAGGGTTCTGTATTGTTTGAAAGTTACAGGCCCAACAGCTGCAACCGCTGACGCACCGCCGCTTCGATCCCCGCCTCGTCCAGCCCGCATTCGGCGAGCATCTGCGCTGGCTTGGCGTGTTCGACGTAGCTGTCCGGCAGGCCCAGGTGCAGCACCGACTTGAGGATGTTCTCCCGGGCCAGGAACTCGCTGACCGCCGCGCCGGCACCGCCCATGATGGCGTTTTCCTCGATGGTCACCAGCAGGTCATGGCTGCCGGCCATTTCGCGCACCAGGGCTTCATCCAGGGGTTTGACGAAACGCATGTCCACCACGGTAGCGTCCAAGGTGTGGGCGACTTTCAAGGCCTCGGCCAGTTGCACGCCGAACACCAGCAGGGCGGTTTGCTTGCCCTGGCGGCGGATCACGCCCTTGCCGATCTCGATGGGCTCGAGGTCGGTCGAGAGGGTCGCGTTCGGGCCGGTGCCACGAGGGTAGCGCACCGCCGCCGGACCATCGAACAGGTGGCCGGTGGTGAGCATCTTGCGCAGTTCGTTTTCGTCGCTCGGGGTCATCACCAGCATGCCAGGGATGCAGCGCAGGAACGACAGGTCGAAGCTGCCGGCGTGGGTCGGGCCGTCTTCGCCCACCAGGCCGGCACGGTCGATGGCGAACAGCACGTCGAGGTTCTGCACCGCCACGTCATGAATCAACTGGTCGTAGGCCCGTTGCAGGAAGGTCGAATAGATCGCCACCACCGGCTTGGCGCCTTCGCAGGCCATGCCGGCGGCGAGGGTCACGGCGTGCTGCTCGGCAATCGCCACGTCGAAATAGCGTTGCGGGTAGCGTTCGCTGAACGCCACCAGGTCCGAGCCTTCCTTCATCGCCGGGGTAATGCCCACCAGGCGTGGATCGGCGGCGGCCATGTCGCACAGCCATTGGCCGAAAACGCTGGAGTACTTCGGTCCACTGGCTTTTTTCGGCGCGGCGGCCGGGGCGTCCAGGGGTTCGAGCTTGGTGATGGCGTGGTAGCCGATCGGGTCGACCTCCGCCGGGGCGAAGCCTTTGCCTTTCTTGGTGACCACGTGCAGGAACTGCGGCCCCTTGAGGTCGCGCATGTTGCGCAGGGTGGCGATCAGGGTCGGCAGGTCGTGGCCGTCGATGGGGCCGATGTAGTTCCAGCCCAGTTCTTCGAACAGCGTGCCGGGCACCAGCATGCCCTTGGCGTACTCTTCGGTACGGCGGGCGATTTCCCAGGCACCGGGCAGGCGTGACAACACCTTCTTGCTGCCTTCGCGCATGCTGGCGTAGGTGCGGCTGGAGAGGATCTTCGCCAGGTAGTTGGACAACCCGCCGACATTGCGCGAGATCGACATGTCGTTGTCGTTGAGGATCACCAGCATGTTGGCGTTGACTTCCGGCGCATGATTCAGCGCCTCGAAGGCCATGCCCGCGGTCAGTGCGCCGTCGCCGATCACGGCAATGGCCTTGCGCTCGCTGTTTTGCAGGCGGGCGGCAATCGCCATGCCCAGGGCGGCGCTGATGGACGTGCTGGAATGGCCGACGCCAAAGGTGTCGTATTCGCTCTCGGAACGGCGCGGGAAGGCGGCGATACCGTCCTTCTGGCGCAGCGTGCCCATGCGCTCGCGACGGCCGGTCAGGATCTTGTGCGGGTAGGCCTGGTGCCCGACGTCCCACACCAGCCGGTCGTCCGGGGTGTCGAACACGTAATGCAGCGCGATCGTCAGCTCGATGACGCCCAGGCCGGCACCGAAGTGCCCACCGGTCTGGCCGACTGTATAGAGCAGTTCCAGGCGCAACTCATCGGCCAGGGTTTCCAGCTCGGCTTCACCCAGGCGACGCAGGCCGTCCGGCGTGTTGGCGCGGTCCAGCAGGGGCGTGGTCGGGCGCTTGCGGGGAATCTCTTGAAACGTCGTGGGCATCAGGCGAATCGTTATAGGTATAGAAAGAGGCGGCAGTTTACCTTATGCATCGCAAGCTGCCCACGCGTAGGCCGGAACTTGGCCGATACGCACTTATGAATGGGTTGACCCTGTATCAGCTGCGTCGTTCGACGATATAGCGCGCCAAGTCGCGCAACGGCTCGGCCGCCGCGTCAAAGGGTCGCAGCGCGGCCAAGGCCTGGTCGCGCAACTCCAGGGCGTAGACCTTGGCCGCGTCGAGGCCGAGCAGGGCCGGGTAGGTCGGCTTGTCCCGGGCGATATCGGCGCCCTGGCGTTTGCCGAGGGTCTGGGTATCGCTTTCCACGTCGAGGATGTCGTCCTGCACCTGGAACGCCAGGCCAATGGCCCGGGCGTAGGTCTGCAAGGCTTGCAACTGCTCGGGGGTGGCCCGACCGCTGGCCAGGGCACCGAGCTGGACGCTGGCCTCGATCAGCGCGCCGGTCTTGTGCCGGTGCATGTATTCCAGGGCGCTCTGGTCCAGCTTCAGGCCCACCGAACCCAAGTCGATGGCCTGGCCGCCGACCATTCCTGCGGGGCCCGCCGCCAGCGCCAAGGCGCTGACCATGTCCAGGCGAATCTGCGCCGGGCAGTCGCTCAGGGCCGGGTCCAGCAGGGCGCTGAACGCCAGGCTCTGCAAGCCGTCGCCGGCCAGGATCGCGCAGGCTTCGTCGAATTGCTTGTGGGTGGTCGGCTGGCCGCGGCGCAGGTCATCATCGTCCATGGCCGGCAAGTCGTCGTGCACCAGCGAATACGCGTGGATCAGCTCCACCGCGCAGGCCGCGCCATTGGCCTGTTCGGCCTGGCCGCCCAAGGCTTCGCACGCGGCATAGGCCAACAGCGGCCGCACACGCTTGCCGCCGTTCATCACGCTGTAGCGCATGGCTTCGTACAGGCGCGCCAGTTCCGGGCTCGGGGCGCTGAACAACGTATCCAGTGCAGCATTGACCCGGGCCTGGCTGCTGGCCTGATAGGCACCGATCATTCAGGTTGTTCCGCGTCGAAAGGCTCTTCGGTCAGCTCACCGTCGCGCTCGAGCAGCAATTGCACCTTCTGCTCGGCCTGGGCCAGCGCCGCCTGGCAGTCGCGAGTCAAGCCGATACCCTGCTCGAAGGCGGTCAGCGAGTCTTCCAGCGACAATTCGCCGTTCTCCAGCCGTTCCACCAGCGTTTGCAGGTCGGCCAGAGATTGTTCGAAATCCAGTGCAGCTTTTTTGCGGGCCATGGCGGCTATTCCGGTTGACTGTTAAACCGGCGCGACACTAGCAGACATGGGGTTTTGGGGCAAATCAGGGCAGGCGGGCTGGCCTTATATCGGCTAGGAAGGCAGAACCGCTTGGACGGGGCATGATGGACCTGTGGCGAGGGGATTTATCCCCGCTGGGTTGCGAAGCGACCCCCTCGCTCATCTGCCTCGATGCTTCAGGCGAACTTTCTTCAAGCTTTATTGGGGCTGCTTCGCAACCCAACGGGGATAAATCCCCTCGCCACAGGTGATCTTATGTGTCTGGATAACTGACTCGATACCGGGTACTGCGTCCACCGCCGGGCATTCGTTCCAGGCAGCCTTTCTCCAGCAGTTCGGCGAGATGGCGGGTCGCCGTCGCCTTGGAAACCTTCGCCACCGCTTGGTATTGGGCTGCGCTGATTCCGCCCTCGAAGCCTTTTTCACCGCCATCGAGCATTCGGTTGAGTACCTTGATCTGCTCAGGCGTAAGCGCGCTATTGCGATGAACTTGCCAGAATCTCGCTTTGCAAAACACGCTGTCGATCTGCTTCATCGCCTGCTGGAGGCTGCGCAGCAACGTCTGCAGAAACCAGGTCAGCCAGGCGGTGATATCCAGTGTGGCCTTCTGGCTGTTCTCCAGGATCCGGTAATAACCGGCGCGGTCTTCGAGGATGCTCACGGACATGGCGTAGAAACGGATTGCCTGGGCCTCGCCTTGGGCCAGTGCCAGGTCGGTCAGGGTGCGGGTCAGGCGGCCATTGCCATCGTCGAATGGATGCAGGGTGACGAACCAGAAATGAGCGATGCCAGCCCGCAACAACGGATCGAGGTCGGCCTGATGACGACTGGTCTCGAACCAGTCGATGAACGTTTGCAATTGCTGCTCAAGACCCTGGCGAGGAGGCGCCTCGAAGTGAACGGTGGGGCGGTCCAACCTGCCTGAGACTACTTGCATCGGTTCGTCACCGCGCAGCGTACCTATGCGGATCTGTCGGTGGGCAAAGTCGCTGGTTTGATCAGGGAACAACCACTCATGCCATTCCAGCAAGCGTTCGACAGTCAGGGGCTGGTTGAAATGCCGGGTCGCGTCCAGCAAGAGGTTCGCCAAGCCTTCGCTGCGTTGGCTGACCGGCGTGTCGTCGCCTTGTTCCAGGCCGAGGCGGCGAGCCAGGGACGAGCGCACCGAGCCGACATTCAATTGCTCTCCTTCGATAGCCGAGGAGGTCACGATGTTTTGCAGCAAGGCATCCAGTTCGCTCTGGGCACTGAGCGAAGCTGTGACCGCGCCCGTCATGCCGAGCAACTGGCCTTGGGTCTGCACACATTCGCGAAGCAGCGGTGCCAATGCTTCAGCTTGCCAGCGGAAGCCGGGCCAGTCGGGCTGTTGCCAGATCCAATGGGGGGCCATGCGCCTGTCCAAAGATGAATGAGCCGAATAATAGCGCTATTCGGCTCATTTGGTGAGCCGAATAAAACCCCTATTCGGCTCACGCACCTCTCAGTACGTGATTTCCCACACAGAATCGCGCGTTCCCCGATTGTGGAAAATCCGCCGAATAGCTACTCTTCGCGCCATCTACGGCCCCTTGTAGCGGGGCCTCCAGACGAAACCCGAATAATGACAAGCAGCGCCGAGGAAGGGCGCCGGGTTGCGTTGTGCATGGCAGGAGGCATACGTGCGTTTTCTTTCTTTATTGATCGTGTTGCTCGGTGCGCCGTTGGCGTGGGCCGAGCCTTCGGCCGAGCTGTCGGAGCCGGTCGGGGGCTGGCGCTACAGTGGCCTGCTCGATCGCACGGAAAACCCCCAGGTCGCCTATCCCACCCCGCCCATCGACCGAGGCGTGCAGCGCAACCGCACGATGATCGAGGGCCGGATCAAGGACATGGGCACGGCTCGCCAGCCCCATAGCCTGGCGGTCAACGGCAATCCACTGAATCTCTATACCGACGACGAGGGGCGTTTCGCCCGGCCGTATGCGTTCGGCGCCGGTTCCAACAGCGTCGAGGTGCGCAGCTCCGAAGGCCGCTCCCTCAAGCGCGTGCAATTCTATGAAGCCAACAACCTGCGCACCCCGGCGCAGATCCGTGTGGTGCTGGGCTGGGACGATCCCAAGGCCGAACTGGACCTGCACATCGTGACGCCCGACGGCCAGCATGCGTTCTTCGGTCGACCGGCGCTGACCAACGGCGGCGGCCTCGACCCGGATGGCGTCGATGGCCCCGGCCCTGAAATGTTCACCATGACCGCGCCGATGCACGGCACCTACCTGGTCTACGTGAACTATTGGGGCAACTACGGCAACGGCGGCTACAACTTTGATGAGGCCAGCAACCAGAACGAGGTGATCACCTCGCAGATCAACCTGGTGCTCAACGAAAACACCGTCGATGAAAAACGCGAGACCTTTGTCGTACCCCTGCGCGCCATTGGCGATCTGTTGCTGGTCAAGACTTTCAATTACTAAGCTCCACGGATGAACAGGCCCTTGTGAATATGAGCGACAACACTGCTTCCCCGACCACGCCGACCCCTGTCGCCAAACCTGTGCGCCGCTGGCCGGCGATACTGATCGGGCTGTGCCTGGTAGCGGGTGTGGCCGCCGGGTTGGGCTGGTTCATGACCAAGCCCAAGGCGCCGCCCATGGAGTTGGCGTTGGAAAAACTCGGCCTGAGCCGCCCCGACGGCTTGCTCGAGGCGCATTCCCTGAGCCAGTTGCCCAAGGACCTGTTGGCGGTGCCGTTCCTCAAGGCCACGCTCACCGAGGACTTCGTCTTCTATTACGAGGCCCACGCCGACCGCCTCGGGCTGATCGGCAGCCTGCGCCGGATCATCTACGAGCACGACCTCAAGCTGCAGGACAGCCTGATCGAAGAGCTTTTCGACCAGCCGGCCGATGTCGCGTTGTGGCGCGGTGCGGACGGTCGCCTCAAGGATTTCCTGCTGGTGATGGATCGCGGCGGCCTGGCGAAGGTGTTGGAGCCGTTGGCGAAAGTCGCACTGGATGACACGCAACTGAGCAAGCTCAGCGACCTGAAGGTCGGCGGTGACGACGTTGCGCTCTACCAGCTCAGCTACAACGCCAGCAAATCCCTGCTCTTCGCCTCCCATGGCGACAAGCTGGTGGTGCTGTCCAACCCGATCAAGCTGTACGACCCGGCCAGCGGCTCCGCGGTTGAACCGGGCAGCGTTTCGACGACTGCCCTGGCTGCCTTGCTCAACGGCGACAAACTGTTCCCCGAAGCCTTCGGCCTGCCGCCCAAGGCGCCGGAGGTCAAGCAACGCATCTCGGTCAACGCCAGCGTGCTCGCCATGGGCTACCAGCGTTTCATCCCGAACTTTGCCGGTTTGCGTTTCGACATGGACGACAAGGGCTGGCACAGCTTCCTGGCCATGGACGAGCTGGAAAACCAGCCGGACTTCGACTTCAAGCCGATCTGGCAAGCCATGCCCATGGGCGCCAGCGCCTGCGTGGCCTTGCCCCTGGCCGCCGAGCAACAGAAACCGTTGCTGGTCAAACTCGGCGCCGACGAAAAAGCCGCCCAGGCCATGGTCGATCATGTGGCCGGCGCCGCAGGCCTGTGCTGGTACGCCGATTCGCGCCTGTACACGCCGCTGTTGGTGGCGAGCCTGAATGAAGACGATGGCAAGCTCGATGCCGACCTGGGCAACCTGTTCGGTTCGATGGTCGGCGCCTACGAAAACAATGTCGCCGAACATGCCTTCCCGGTCGTCGAGAAACAACAAGGCTCGACACACCAGTGGCTGCGTCAGGTCAGCTCCAATTTCGGCCCTTACCTGGCCAAGGAAGCGGAGCAGCCCGAGGCGATTACCGGCAAGGCATTCCTGCGGGTCAGCCTGGCACGCCACGGTTCGACCTTGCTGTTCTCCCTCGATGACAAACTCGTGGACAAGGCCCTCGGCACCCTCGACAAACGCTTCCCGCCCATGGCCGACGTCGTGCCCAAGGACCTGCTGATGCCGGTCTACTTCGGCCCGGATTCCATGGCGCAACTGATGCAGCGTGAAACCCTCGACAGCTTGCCCCAGGACATGGAGCCGGTGTTCTACAACGCCGCGCAAACCTACCTGATCCCGAAACTGCGCACCCTCGGTGGCTATGGCAAGTACGCGCTGACCTTGCCTGCAGGCAGCGAGCCGGATGGCCACTGGCAGTGGCTGCCGCTGGAATGGAAAGCGCTGTGACGGCACTGATCCGCAACCCCGCGTTGACGTTGCTGCTGGCGTTGCTGCTCGGCGGGCCGGCGCTTGCCGTCGAGGCGCCGGCGCTGGATGTGCAGCAATCCCAGGTCTTTCGCGCCTGGTTCGTGCGCATTGCCCAGGAACAATTGACCAGAGGCCCGAGCCCGCGCTGGTACCAGCAGGACTGCGCCGGGCTGGTGCGTTTCGCCGCCAACGAAGCGCTCAAGGTCCACGATGAAAAATGGCTGCGCAGCAATGGCCTGTCCAATCGCTACCTGCCGCCGGAACTGCCGCTCAGCGATGCGCAACGGCGCCTCGCCCAGCAATGGCAGCAGGGCGGCGGCAAGGTCGGGCCCTACGTCAACGCCATCAAGCTGATCCAGTTCAACAGTCGCCTGGTGGGCCGCGATGTCGCCCAGGCCCGCCCCGGCGACCTGATGTTCTTCGACCAGGGCGACGACCAGCACCTGATGATCTGGATGGGCCGCTACATCGCCTATCACACCGGCACCACAACCCCTACCGACAACGGCATGCGCTCCGCAAGCCTGCAACAACTCATGAACTGGAAGGACACCCGATGGATACCCGACGCAGCCAACCCCAACTTCATCGGCGTCTATCGACTCAACTTTCTCTCCCAATGACCGGTGCCCGCATGCTGCGCTTGTGTTCAAAATTGCCCCTGCTGTTCGCCCTGTTGCTGGCACCTGTCGTGAATGCCGAAGACACGGTGGAGCCCAGCGGCTACACGCCGGTGGCCGGTGAAAGTTTCTTCCTGCTGGCCGACAGCAGCTTTGCCAGCGACGAACAGGCCATGGTTCGCCTCGAAGCGCCGGGCCGCGACTACCGTCGGTTCCGCATGGAGCCCTACGGCGGCGCCGACATCCGCGTCTATCGCATCGACAAGCCGCTGGACTTCCTCAAGCGCCAGAAGAACCTGCACCGCGTGGTCAGCGACGGCCAGTTCAAGGGCGAAGGCCTGTCGAACACCCTCGCGTACCTGTGGGACAACTGGTACCGCAAGTCCCGTCGGGTGATGCAGCGGGCGTTCTCCTACGAGTCCCGCCAGCAAGTCACCGAAGAAGTGCCGGAATTGAAGATTGGCGACGCCCTGGTCGCGCCGACGCCGTATGAAGCGCCGACACAGTTCGCCTTGATCCCGGGCTTGCCAGTGGTCAGCCAGTTCCGTTATCCACTGTGGCAGGCCAAGCCGATCCAGCCGCCAGCCGGGGTCAACCTGGCCGGTTCGTCCAGTGAGTTCGTCAGCGTCGCGCCGGGCAACGTCTATGTGCCGCTGGGCCAGTTGAAGCCGGGCCTGTACCTGGTGGAAGCGCTGATCGGCAAATACCGCGCGACCACCATGGTCTTCGTTTCCAACACCGTGGCCGTGAGCAAGATTGCCGGCGACGAATTGCTGGTCTGGGCCGCGCGCAAGCATGAAGGGCGTTCGGTGCCCAAGGTCAATGTGCTATGGACCGACGGCCTGGGCGTGATGAGCAGCGGTGCCACCGATGAAGACGGTTTACTGCGCCTCAAGCACGTCAGCCCGGAACGTTCGTTCGTCATTGGCGAAGACGAGGAGGGCGGGGTATTCGTCTCGGAAAATTTCTATTACGACAGCGAAATCTACGACACCAAGCTCTATGCCTTCACCGACCGGCCGCTGTACCGCCCGGGGGACTGGGTGTCGCTGAAAATCGTTGGCCGTGAGTTCAAGAACGCCCGTGATTCGGTACAGCCGACCGCCGCCGACGTGAATGTCAGCGTGCTGGACGCCACCGGCACCGCGCTGCAAACCCTGGCCCTGAAGCTGGACTCCAAGGCCGGCACCCAAGGCCGTTTCCAACTGCCGGAAAACGCCGTGGCCGGCGGTTATGAACTGCGCTTCAGCTACAAGGACCAGCTCTACAGCAGTGCCTTTCGCGTGGCCGAATACATCAAGCCGCACTTCGAGATCGCCCTGAACCTGGCCAAGCAGGATTACCGGACCGGCGAGCCGGTCAAGGGCAACCTCGTGTTGCTGTACCCGGACGGCAAGCCCGTGGTGAATGCCAAGGTGAGCCTGAGCCTGCGCGCCCAGCAACTGTCGATGGTGGATAACGAGCTGCAATACCTGGGGCAATTCCCGGTGGAACTGACCAGCAGCGAAGTGACCACCGACGCCAAGGGCAACGCGACCCTCGACCTGCCCGCCGCCGACAAGCCGAGCCGCTACACCCTCACCGTGTTCGCCAGCGATGGCGCGGCGTATCGGGTCAAGACCACCAAGGAAATCCTCATCGACCGTGGCGCGGCGAATTTCCGCCTGAGCGCACCCCAGCGCTTCAGCGCCGTCGGCCAGAAAGTGGCGTTCAGCTACGCCAACGAAGGCGGCAACGAGCAAGCCAAAGCCGTGACACCCGGCAGCTACGCTTGGGTGCGCCTGGAAGACCAGAGCACCGGCGAAGGCAAGCTGGCGGCCAAGGACAAGGGCTTCAGCCTGACCTTCGAGCGCCCGGGCACCTACAACCTGACGCTCAAGGACGACCATGGCCGGGTCATCGGCGCCGCCGCCCATGCGGTGACCGGTGAAGGTATCAAGGCCGTGCCAGGCACGGTCGAGATCGTCTTCGACAAACCTGAATACAAGACCGGTGACGAAGCGCTGGCGCTGATCACCTTCCCGGAACCGGTCAGCGATGCGTTGCTGTCGCTGGAGCGGGACAAGGTCGAGGCCACGGCGCTGCTGTCCAAGGGCGGCGACTGGCTGAAGATGGAAAAACTCAGCGACACCCAATACCGCGCGCGCATTCCGGTGAAGGACGCCTTCGCGCCGAACCTGACCTTCTCGGTGCTCTACACCAAGGGCGGCCAGTACAGCTTCCAGAACGCCGGCATCAAGGTGGTCACGCCGCAGATCGACGTTGCCGTCGTCACCGACAAGGCGACTTACCGCCCCGGCGACACGGTGACCGTGGACCTGAGCACCCAGTTCGCCGGCAAGGCGATCCCGGCGCACCTGACGGTCAGCGTGGTGGACGAAATGGTCTATGCCCTGCAACCGGAAGTCGCGCCGACCATCGACCAGTTCTTCTATCACCCGCGCCGTAATAACGTGCGCACCAGTGCCAGCCTGTCGTTCATCAGCTACGACGTGGCGCTGCCTGGCAGCCCCGGCGCGCCGGGCAAGGCCAACCGCAGCGAACGTGGGGTCAAGGTGCTGGAGCGGCCGCGGCGTGAAGACGTCGACACCGCCGCGTGGCAACCGGAGCTAGTCACCGACGCCAACGGCAAGGCGCGCTTCACCTTCAAGATGCCGGACTCCCTGACCCGCTGGCGCATCACGGCCAAGGCGATCGCTGACGATGGCCAGGTGGGGCAGAAGAAGCAGTTCATCGCCTCGGAAAAACCGCTGTACCTGAAGTGGAGCGGCCCGACCCGTTTCCGCACGGGCGACAAGCCGCAACTGGGCCTGTTCGCGTTCAGCCAAGCGGAAAAACCACTGAAGGCCGAACTGCTGATTCGTTACGCCGGTGCTGAACAGCGTGTGGCGGCGGAGCTGAAAAACGGCATCAACTACGTGGCGCTGCCGGCCATGGAACTGAGCAGTGGCGACTTGAGCGTGCAGTTGCAGTTGAACGGCGAAACCCAGGACGCCCTGGCCATGCACTTGAACGCCATTGGTAACGGCTGGCAAGTCACCCAGAGCCAGCGCGTTGACGTGGCAGGCGCCGACACCCCGCTGAGCCTGCCGGCCGACGCCAGCGATGTTCGCCTGCGCCTGGATGACAGCCCGCAAGCGTTGTTCCGTTCGGCCCTGGACGACCTGCTGAGCTACCCGTACGGAGGCGTCGAGCAGACCGCCAGCCGTCTGCTGCCGTTGAGCATCGCCTATCCGACCCTGGCGTCGAACCCGCAGATCCGCGACCGCTTGCGGTTGATCATGCAAAACAGCCGCTTGCGCCTGGTGCAGATGGCCGGACCGTCGGCGAGCTTCACCTGGTGGGGCCAGGACGGTGAGCCGGATGCCTTCCTCACCGCCTATGCCTATTACGCCGACTGGCACGCCAGCCAGGCCCTGGCCCTGAGCCTGCCGCCGGAACACTGGCAGCGGGTGCTGGAGGTCTACGCCAAGCAGGCCGGTGATACGCCGCTGCTGCAACGGGCGTTGATCCTGTCGTTCGCCAAGCAGATGCAACTGCCGGTGAACACCTTGCTCAGCGGCCTGATGGATGATCTGGCGAAGGCCAGTGAAGACAGTAGCGAGAGCGTGCTGGACAGCGGCGAAGACAGCCTGGTCATGTACGCGCCGGATTCGGCCCTTGGCTTGGCCAGTGCCCGTGTCCTGACCGCGTCCCTGGCGAAACAGGCCAAGGTGCCGTTGCCGGCGGCCTTCAGCCGTCAAGCCGATGCGGCTCAACAGCAACTGGAACTCAGCTCCCAGCCGTTCGTCGAGGCCCTGGTGCTGTCGTTGCAGAGCTTCGATCAGGCCCGCGCCACCGCGCTGCTGGAGCGCGTGTTGCCACAGCAGTCCACCCTGGAACGGGCCCTGGCCCTGACCTGGTTGCAGCGCAGCATCGAACAGGCAGCGCCGGCCGTGGCCTTGGCACCGGGCGAAGGCTGGGCCGCCAGGCAGGGCGCGACCGGTGAAACCTACTGGCAGTGGCAGGGCGCGCAGCTTCCAACGACGCTGACCCTGACCGGTGCCCAGGAGCGCCCATTGCAAGCGGCACTGAGCTTCCAGAGCCAGCAACCACCAGTAGCGCCAATGGCGGTGTCCATCACCCGGCGCCTGTCGCGCCTGGTGCCAGGGGACGAGGCCTTCACCTTCAAGCTCGAAGCCGTGGGCAACAAACCGTTGTCCAGCGACAGCCTCTACCTGGATGAAGTGATCATCAACAGCAAGGCCTCGACGCCGCTGCGCTACGGCATGCTCGAAGTGCCGCTGCCGCCGGGCGCCGATGTGGAGCGCACCACGTGGGGCATCCAGTTGATGGGCAAGGCCGACAGCGAACCGACGTCCCTGGAAAAGGCCCGCTTCGAGCCCGGCCAGATGGCGTACGCGGTACCGGTGGACGCCCTCAGTGGCGAGCTGCGCCTGCGGCACTTGGTGCGCTTCTCCCAGAAAGGCCAGTTCACCTTGCCACCAGTGCGCTTCACCCAGGTCTACGCGCCGCAGAATCAGGCTCGTGAACAGAAACCGGCGCTTGGTCAGGTCACGGTCAACTGACATGCGCAGGCGGTGGGCTGGGTGGTTGTTGTGCTTGATCCCTGCGCTGGCAACGGCGCAGGACGAGCCGTTGCGCCTGGCCTTCGACGGTCAATTGCTGCGAGTGAGCCAGGCCCAGGTGCTGGATCGCCAGCCGCTGCCCGCTTCCTTGCAGGCGCCACTGGGCAGTCTGTGGAAACTGTTTGTCTACGCCTGGTTGGTGGACACCGACGCTCGCGAGCCGGTCTATGAGTGCCGCGGCGAGTCGAAGGAAGAGGTCTATTGCTGCAATGCCGGACAGAGCATCGGTCGCGATCAGGCGCTGGTGAAGTCCTGTGGCTTGTACTTCGAGCCGCAGCGGCTCGGGCTGTCGGCTTCGAACTGGCGCGATTACTGGCAGGCCCGCCAGGCGCCGGCCTGGTTGTCGGACCTGTCGGCCTTGCAGCCCCAGACGCAGGTGCCGGTCGCGGAACTGCTCAAGGCCCTGGCCATGCTGCCGGCCCAGGACCAGGCTCGTCGGGTGCTGCTGGATGTGGTGCTCGGCGCGGCGGACGGGCGGCTGGTCGGCGAGTTGGGCAGTCGCCTGCGGGTCAAGACCTGGAGCTGGCTGGGTGACCAGGGGCCTTCCTCCCGACAAGGTGGTTTCGCCGGTTGGCTGGCCGACGGCACCCCGGTGTGGGCCGGGGGCCGTGGCACCAGCCAGCAGGTCCTGAAGGTCTACGGCGAAGGTTTGGCGGCGGCATTGCCGTCGCGCTGGTCGGCGGAAACCGGGCGTTGCGTGGAAGTCGGCCTGTTCGCCCGCTATCCCTGGCAGCGGGTGATGGCCGGTGACCGGCCTGCCGCGCCGGGTCAATTGCGCGGTGACTACCGCGTCGAATTCACCAACGGCAACCAATTGGACATCCACAGTGATGGCGAGCTGTTCCTGATGCCCGGCAAGTTGGTGGCGCGCCTGGACCGGGAGGAATACGTCGCCCGGGTCCTGCAGCGCGAAGCCAAGGCCGAGCCCGCCGAAGCCGCCAAGGCACTGGCCGTGGCGATCCGCACCTATCTGCTGCAGAACGCCCAACGCAACGGTGATTGCTTGAGCATCGACGACAGCAGCCATCGCCAGCGCGTCGCGCCACGTCCGGCGGCGCCTGAAACCCGTGCCATTGCCGCCTGGACCAGCGACCTGGTCCTGGCCGGTACCGACGTCACCTACCACTCCGACCAGCCCGGCCCGGACAAACTGTCCTGGGCGCAAGCCGTAGAACAAGCCAACGCCGGCCAACGCTACGACGCCATCCTGCTGCACGCCTATCCGCGTGCCAGCCTCAGCCGCTGGGACAATCCGGTGGCGTCCTGCGAGGCGCTGCCCGCGGCCCAGGACTGGCTGCTCAAGCAGCGCCGGGGCTGGCGTGAGCGGCTGGAAGGTGAAGTGGGCTACAACGAAATCAGCACTTTCGCCGTCTGCCGCGTTGCCTTTGGCCGGCCTTATGTCGACCGCGAGCGCCAGCGCATCTATGTGCGCGGCGTGCTGTCGCTGCAAGACCGTCTCGACCTGACCCATGAATATCTGCACCTGGCCTTCGAAGCTCACCCCAACGGCCAGGACGAAACCTATATCGAAGGGCTCGCCCGTCACCTCTTGCTGGAATAGACCATGACACTCCGTTATCCACAGGTCTTGCTGTTGCTCTGCGCCCTGACCGCGTTGCCACCGGCCATGGCCGCTGACGCCATCAAGCTCGACAGCCCCATTGGCGGCTGGCGCAGCGGGGCGCCGGGCGGTGAAGGCGAAAGCTTCAGCCAGACGGTCAACTACCCGGCCTCGTCGGTCAACACGCCCCCAGGCCAGGCCAACACCGCCCGCATTACCGGGCAGATCAAAGGCGCGCCCAAGGACAGCAATGCGCCGGGCCAGTTGATCGTCAACGGCGTCAGCCTGCCGCTGAAGCTGGATGAGGAGGGGCGCTTCGACCGGCCGTTCTCGTTCCCCAACGGCAGCAACAGCGTGGAAGTACGCAGCGCCGATGGCCAGCAGCGCCACCGTACGCAGTTCCTCAACACCAGCGGCGGCGCCACCCCGGCCAAGCTGCGGGTCCTGCTGACCTGGGACAGCGACGGCACCGACCTGGACTTGCACCTGGTCACCCCCGACGGCGCCCACATCTGGTACGGGGACCGCGTCGTCCCCAACGGCGCCGCGCTCGATGTTGACGTCACCACCGGCTACGGCCCGGAAATCTTCGCCATGCCCGCGCCGATCAAAGGCCAGTACCTGGTGTATGTGAACTACTACGGCGGGGGTTATCGCAGTGAAGAGGACGGCGAAGAGCAAGCGCAACAAGCCCTGACCACCGCACAAGTCACCGTGATCACGGAGGAAGGCACGCCGAACGAGAAGATGGAAACCTTCGTCGTGCCGATGCGGGCGGTGGGCGAGCTGACGTTGGTCAAGAGCTTCAGCTATCCGTAAGCCGCCATCAGCAGCGACAACTGATGCTGCAGCCTGTGGAGATCCCCCTGTGGGAGCTGAGGATCGATGGTGGATGCCCGATCTGTGAACGCTCAAAAAACTGTGGGAGCCGAGCTTGCTCGCGATGGCGTCGGTAAATCCAGCCTCTCTGCAAACTGATACACCGCTATCGCGAGCAAGCTCGCTCCCACAAGGTTCATCAGCCATTTGTGACAAATAAAAATCTCACGCGTGAGCTATTGTGGGCTTTTGAAACTACCTGTAGTGTTTCTCACGCGTGAGTTTTTCACAGTGGGGTCAGTACCATGCCAACCAGCGCTCCATCAGATCCGCCTGACGGGTCTGTGACCGATTCAGCGAGCCGCACGGGAGAGCGCGCCAAGCCCTCCGCGAAAAAACCGTCGAGCTTCTACATGAAGCAGATGCGCGCGGGCCTGAGTGCCGCCGGGTATGTGAAACACGAGACTTGGGTGCTTCCCGAAAACCGAAGCCTGCTCAAGCAAATGGAGAAACAGCTACGCCAACCGATTCTGGCTGGCTCATTCATGTCGGAGGATTACATGAGCGCAGGTAATAACTGGAACATCGATCGCCTCTACAGCGCCCTTCAGGCCCTGGACGAAGTGGTCGCGAACGACATCACCCTCTCCCTCGTCCAAGGCTCCGAGTCCAGCATCAAGCTGGAAATGAATGATTTCGGTGGCTTGCCGATCTACATCGCAGTCGTGGGCGACCAGATCATCGTCGATACCGTCCTGGTGGATGTCGAGTCGATCAGCGACGTGGCGGCCTTCAACGACGCCGTGTTGCGCAGCCGGGAAATGTTCCCGCTGTCGTCCATCGGCATCGAGACCATGCCCAACGGGCAAGTCGTCTACAACATGTTCGGCGCGCTGAGCTCCGACTCCAGCCTGACCAACGTCGTCACCGAAGTCAAAACCCTCGTCGACAACGTCCAGCGCGCCAGCGAAGCCTTCGAACGCTTCTTCATTTAATTCACCGAACAGGAACTATCCAATGACTCAGTCCATCTGGAGCAAATTGTTCACCGCACTGCGTGGCGGTGCCAGCGAAGTCGGTGAATCGATCGTCGACCAACAGGCCCTGCGCATCCTCGACCAGGAAATCCGCGATGCCGACAGCGCGCTGGCCAATGCCAAGCGTGAGCTGGTCACCATCATGGCCAAGCACAAGCTGGCGACTGATCGCGTCGGCGAATACAACGCCAAGATCAAGGACCTGGAAGCCAAGGCCCTGGCCGCGATCCAGGCCAACCGCGAAGACCTGGCGCTGGAAGTGGCCGAAGCCATTTCGACCCTGACCAACGAACTGGACGCCGAGCAAAAGCACGCGACCGAATTCGGCGGCTACGCGGACAATATGCGCAAGGACATCACCAAGGCCGAAAGCCGCATCAAGAGCCTGCGCCAGCAAGTGGACATGGCCAAGGCCCGCGAAAGCGTGCAGAAGGCCCAGGTCAGTGCCTCCATCGCCAGCGGTGGCGCCAATGGCAAGCTGGAAACCGCCGTCGGTACGCTCAACCGCCTGCAGGCCAAGCAACAGCAACGTGCCGCTGAACTGCAGGCCCAGGACGAACTGGCCGAAGCTTCGACCGGCTCCGACCTGGAACGCAAGCTGCGCGATGCCGGCATCACGCCGAACGAAGGCAGCGCCAATGCGATCCTGGAACGCCTGAAGAAAAAATCGGCTGAGTAACGGGCTGGGCCTTGCCTGGGTGAAGACCAGCCAAGGCAAGCCAGGCACATACCTTGTGGCGAGGGGATTTATCCCCGCTGGGCTGCGCAGTAGCCCTAGGACCTGACACTTCGGTGTGTCAGTTTGGTGGTGTTCGCTGCTTTGGGGCTGCTACGCAGCCCAGCGGGGCGGTGCGACGTTTCGATAAATCCCCTCGCCACAGGTTTGTGCTCGGCATCAGGGTTTTGTGCTTGAGTTCTGCTTTCCTGGAAATCACCGGGTTTATTGTCACCGAAGTACTTTTATCCAAGCCCGGCAACAGGTTTAATGCTGTCCGGTCACTAAGTTCGGCATTCACATGCCAGAGCGATGATCCCGCCAGGAACGAAGCCCCACGGAGTCAGGGACGAAATGTCGATTTTCCTTTTGTTGCGCACCTACGCATCGTCCTTCTTCCATCGGTTCGGCTGGGCCGGCCTGGCCATTGCGTTGGGCGTGCACCTGTCCACGGCCTGGATCGGCCTGGTGCTGCTGGGCGAGCAACACCTCATCACCGCCGCCACGTTTATCTACTTCTATCTCACCACCACGCTCACCGTCGGCTATGGCGATCTGTTGCCACAGACATCCGCCGGGCGAATTTTCGTGGCGACCTGGATCATGCTCGGGGGCATTGCCCTGTTGACGACGGTCATCGGCAAAACCACCAGCAGCGTCATCGATGTTTGGAGAAAAGGCATGAAGGGCAAAGGCGATTTCACCGGCAAGGTCGGCCACACGGTTCTCATCGGCTGGGAGGGCGCCTCCAGCGAACGGGTCATCGACCTGCTGCTGCAGGACGAAACCTCCAATGACAACCTGATCGTCATCTGCGATTGCGATCTCGAAGAAAACCCTATGCCCGGCAAGGCGTCATTCATCAAGGGCGACAGCCTGTCCTCCGTCGCACTGCTGCAGCGCGCTGGCGTGCCGGGTGCAGAACGCGTGCTGGTGCGCACCCATTCCGACGACCTGACCCTGGCCACCGTGCTGGCGGTCAATCAACTGGGGCCTGCCGGGCATGTAGTCGCCCACTTCAATGACAGCGAAATCGCCGCCCTCGCCAGCGCCTATGCCCCAAGCCTGGAATGCACCTCCAGCATGGCCATTGAAATGCTGGTGCGGGCCTCCCAGGATCCGGGCTCGTCAGTGGTCATCAATGAGTTGCTCTGTGTGGGGGAAGGCGCCACCCAGTACCTG
Organism: Pseudomonas sp. NFACC37-1; assembly: GCF_900101575.1. Classification (NCBI taxonomy): domain Bacteria; kingdom Pseudomonadati; phylum Pseudomonadota; class Gammaproteobacteria; order Pseudomonadales; family Pseudomonadaceae; genus Pseudomonas; species Pseudomonas sp. NFACC37-1. The sequence goes on from NZ_FMUZ01000024.1 coordinate 82,195, forward strand.
ATGAAACTGCCCGAGGCGTTTGAAGCGACGTTCGGCGAGCTCTACACCCGGATGAAAGAGCAGCATAACGCTACGCTGATCGGCTACCGCGCCCAGGGCGCCCGCCACCCAGCGATCAACCCGCCCGGCACCACGCGCGTTGTGGGCGGAGAACTCTTCTACATCGCCTCCACGCGACTCAAGGAAATTTCCCATGGGGTGGTTTAAACAGTTGATGGGGCTCGAGGCTCCGAACGCGAAGACGACAGCCAGCCATGGCGCCCCCGTCACCGGGCCGTTGGGCCTGGCCTCCGGCAAGCAGGTCATGTTCGATGCCACGCTCAAGTTGCTGCTCGACGGCAACAGCACCGTGGTCATCCCGGGTTCCCAGCAGGTCTGGAGCCTGGGCATCGTCGACCTCGGGCAGTCGAACTGGCTGTCGCGCTGCTACATGAACGACGAAGACTACTGGCTGCAAGTGCACACCAGCGGTGACATCGCCGGGCAGGTCGAGTCGGTGATCCTGTTCAACTACCTCAGCTACGTCACGATCAACAGCGAAGCGGAGTTGCGTCGCCTGGCCGGCCCTGAAAGCCTGATCGGCCTGCCGACCTACACCCACGACGGCGTCGAGTACAGCCGCGAATGGGGCACCGAGGCGGGCCAGACAGAATTGGTGACGTTGAGCGAGCGCGTGAGCAATCCGGATGAGTCCTACAGCGTCGAGCACCGTTCGATGCTGTACGCCCGCGACACCGGCCTGACCGATCGCCGGGAGTTCCTGTTGTTCTCCGTCGAAGAGGACGCCGAAGGCACCGTCAGCCTGAGCACTTCGCTGGGTATTTCGCTGTACACCACTGACCTGAACACTCTTTGAATAAGGAAGAAGTCCATGCTTGAAGCGCTCTCCATTTCCCTGAACAAGGCCGCCGTGTTCGGCTTCGCCCTGTACATCCTCGGCGCCGCCGTGCTGTTCGCGCTGTTCCAGTTCATCTACATCCATGTCACGCCGCACAAAGAGTTCGAACTGATCCGCTCGGGCAACGTGGCGGCGGCGATCGCCCTGAGCGGTGCCCTCATTGGTTTCGCCATCCCGGCCAGCAACGTGATTGCCTACTCGATCAGCATGCTGGATTTCGTCGTCTGGACGGTGATCGCCGCTGTCGTCCAGTTGCTGGCGTTCCTGGTGACCAGCCTGGTGCTCAAGGGCGCTTCGGCGCGCATCAAGCAGGGTGAAATCGCCGCCGGTATCTACATCGCCGCCGTGGCCATCAGCGTCGGCCTGTTGAACGCCGCGTGCATGACGCCGTCCACGAACTGATTGCGCCACGGAGAACCCGATGAAACGAAGCAAGTATGTCCAGCTTTCGCTGGCCGCGTCGGTCGCCCTGGCGATATCCGGTTGCGGGCCTGCGGAAAAAACCTACAAGTTGCAGAAGAAGTACAACTTCCAGTCCGTCCAGGAATGTGTCGATGAAAAGCTGCCGGTGGACATTTGCTCCACCGCCTACATGACCGCCATGGGTGAGCATCGTCGCATCGCGCCGGTATACGATAGCAAGGCCGATTGCGATGCCGACTTCGTGCCCGATTGGTGCCAGCAGGACTCGGCCGGCAAGTTCCTGCCCAAGCTGGGTGGTTTCGAGCTGAACGCCGATGGCGAAGTCACGCAGTCCGAGGTCGATGCCGCCCGGGCCCAGTTGCCGGCTTCGGAAGCGAACGTCGGTGGATCAGGCTTTGGCAACCTGTTGACCGGCCTGTTGATCGGCAACATGTTGAGCGGCAACCGCAGCAGTTATTACTCCGAGCCGGTCTACCGCTACCGCGATGACCGCGGCAACTTCGGGTCCTCGACGCTGAGCCAGCGGGTTTCCAGCGGCTCGACCTTTACCAAGTCCAATCAGGCGCGGTATGGCAGCTACACCGACTCCATCAAGACCAGCAAGGCGATGTCGGTCGCTTCGTCCACGTCTCGCGGCGGCTTCGGCAGCAAGTCCAGCGCCCGCAGCGGTTGGGGCGGATCGAGCAGCTCCGGCGGTTGAGGAACCAGCGCCATGAAGAAGATCCATTGCGCAGAGCGTCCTGACTGGAAGCAGACCGCCGAGCAGCTCGGCTTTCTGTTCCACACCATCGACGACGAACCCTATTGGGACGAAAGCGCGTACTACCAGTTCACCCTCAAGCAGATCGAGGACGACCTGGAAGACCCGACCACCGAGATCCATGACATGTGCATGGACCTGGTGGCCCGCGTGGTCCAGAGCGAAGAATTGCTGGAGCGCCTGAGCATTCCTGCGCCGTTCTTCGACCTGGTGCGCACTTCATGGCTTGAAGGCCACCCGCACCTGTATGGGCGCATGGATTTCTCCTACAACGGCAGCGGCCCGGCCAAGCTGTTGGAGCTCAACTACGACACGCCGACCAGCCTCTACGAAGCGGCGGCGTTCCAGTGGGGCTGGTTGGAGCAATGCATCGAGCGCGGCACGCTGCCGGCCCATGCCGACCAGTTCAACAGCATCGACACCAAGCTGCACCAGGCCTTCGCCCAGTTGCAGCTCACCCAGCCGTTTTATTTCGCCTCGATGAAAGACTCAATCGAAGACAAAGGCACCACGGACTACCTGCGTCTGATCGCGGAAAAAGTCGGCATCGAGTCGCGGCACATCGATATCGAAGACATCGGCCTCAACAGTGACGGGCGTTTCGTCGACCTGGAAGAGCGCTGGATTCCACACCTGTTCAAGCTGCATGCCTGGGAGTTCATATTCCATGAGCCCTTTGGTGCGGCGATTGCCCAATGCGATACGCAGTTTTTCGAGCCGGCCTGGAAGTCGATCATCTCCAACAAAGGCATCCTGCCGTTGCTGTGGGAGTTCAACAAAGGCCACCCGAACCTGCTGGCGGCTCACCTGGATACCGATACCAGCAAAGCCGTGCCCAAGGGCTGGGTGCGCAAGCCGTTCTTTTCCCGGGAAGGTGCCAACATCGAGCTGCAGACGGCTGACGGCTTGATCGTAAAAGAGGACGGCCCGTACACCGACGCGCCGTTCATCCTCCAGGAATTCGCGCCGCTGCCGAAGTTTGACGACAGCTACACCCTGATCGGCTCCTGGGTCATTGGCGACCAGGCGGCTGGCATTGGCGTGCGGGAAGACAACAGCCTGATCACCAAGGATTCGAGCCGGTTCCTGCCGCACCTGATCCTCGACTGACCGATTGCCATCCGCTCTTGTGGCGAGGGGTTTATCTGTGGCGAGGGGATTTATCCCCGCTGGGCTGCGAAGCAGCCCCACGAGAACTCAACTCAATCTGTCTGCAGTACCGAGGTATGGCTTTTTAGGGCTGCTTCGCAGCCCATCGGGGATAAATCCCCTCGCCACAAGAGCGCTTGGCAGTGGGCCAGTGAAGGAGCAAGCAACGCCCCCTGTGGGAGCTCGCCTAAGACTTTCCTCAGGTCCACCAGTACCGCACCAGGTGGAAGAAGATCGGTGCCGCAAAGCACACCGAATCCAACCGATCGAGCATGCCGCCATGGCCTTCGATCATGTGGCCCCAGTCCTTGACGCCACGGTCGCGTTTGATCGCCGACATGACGATGCCGCCGGCAAACCCCAGCAGGTTGATCAGCAAGGCGATGAGGAACGACTGCCACGGATTGAACGGCGTGATCCACCACAACGCGCCACCGATCAGCGAGGCCAGGAAAATGCCGCCGACAAAGCCCTCGACGGTTTTCGAGGGCGACAGGTTCGGCGCGATCTTGTGTTTACCGAACAGCTTGCCGCACACGTACTGCAGCACATCCGACAACTGCACCACGATCACCAGGTAGGCGATCAGCAACAGGTTGCGGCCTTCGAAACCGGCGATGTCCAAGGTCAGCAGGGCGGGCACGAAGGAGATGCAGAACACTGCGATCATCAAGCCCCACTGAACCTTCGAGGCGCGCTCGAGGAAGTGTGTGCTATCGCCGCCCAGGGACGCCAGGATCGGCAGCAGCAGGAACACATACACCGGGATGAAGATCGAAAACAGCCCGTACCAGTCGTAGTAGATCAACAGGTATTGCAGCGGCAGCGCCAGGTAGAACGCCGCCACCAGGGCCGGGTAGTCACTGCGTCGGGTCGGTGTCAGGGTCAGGAATTCCCGCAGGGCGTAGAACGACACGGCGTAGAACAGCAGGATGACCGCCGCGTTGCCGAGCCAGAACGCCACGCCGATCACCAACACCATGATCCACCAGGCATTGATCCGGGCGTTGAGGTTATCGATCACCGAGTTCGGCGCGCCGCGGGTTTTCAGCCTGAGAATGAAACCGATCAACGAAGCCAGCACCAGGATGGCGCCAATCCCGCCAAACAACATCAGGGTATATCGATCCATGTCAGACGTGCTCCGGGGCCAGTGCCAGCAGCGCGGCGCGGCTGCGTTCAAGGAATTGCTCTTTGCTTTCGCCTTCTTCGATGCACAGCGGCGCGCCGAAACTGGTGGTGCATAACAGCGGCAGCGGCAGCACACGACCCTTGGGCATGACGCGGTTGAGGTTGGCGATCCACACCGGGATCACCTCGACCTCGGGGTGATTTTTCATCAAGTGATAGATCCCGCTCTTGAAGGGCAACAGGCCTTCCTCCGGATTGCGCGTACCCTCGGGGAAGATGATCAGCGAGTCGCCGTTTTCCAGCGCATCGAGCATTGGCTGCAATGGGCTGTAGGAAGGATCCTTGCGCTCGCGGTCCACCAGCACGCCGTTGAACACCCGGTTGATGATGTAGCGACGCACCGGGCTGGTTTGCCAATAGTCGGCTCCGGCTACCGGGCGGGTGAGCTTGCGCAGCGCCGGCGGCAGCGAGGCCCAGAGCAACACGAAGTCGCCGTGGCTGCTGTGGTTGGCGAAGTAGATCCGTTGCACCGGCGTCGGCGCGCAGCCGAGCCACAGGCTGCGAGCGCCCGTGACCATGCGGGCGGCGGAGGTGATGAGGTTGGCGACCACGGGTTCGAACATGAGGATTCCTTGTCCTGAGAAACGTAAGCATAACTGTGGCGAGGGAACACACCCTTTGTGGCGAGGGGATTTATCCCCGCTGGGCTGCGCAGCAGCCCTAAAGCAGTTAACTCAATCTTCTTGGCACACCGAGGTGCCTGGTTGGGGGCTGCTGCGCAGCCCAACGGGGATAAATCCCCTCGCCACAAAACGATTTAGATACTTGAAGCTAACCAGGGGCTGGCCAGGATGAAGCCCAGCACCAGGACGACTTGTACGGCCAATAATCGTGACTGCCGACGCAGCAGCAACAACGCGCCGTGCCGGCGTTCAGTCCAGAGACGCCCTGCACGTGCGGCCGGTTGCAGGCCCAGGGAGGTGAGGGCTTGATCCAAGGTATAGGTGCGCTCGGCCAGGGACTGGGTGCTGTCAGCCATGCGCTGGAACAGATCGGCATCGAATGCCACGCGCAGTGCCCAGTATTTTTCCAGCACGCCGAGCACCAGTAGCGCCACACTCAACAGCAGCAACCACGGATCGATGACGCCCACCAGCCACTGCCCCAAGCCCAGCAGCGCCCCAAGCAGCGTCAGCCCGGTGGACAGCTGATCCAGCGAATGACCCCGGCGCAACAGGCTCGCCACGGTGTGGAGCTCCATGTCACTGATCATGGACGTGCCCCCGTGCTATGGATAATTGCTCCAGCGCCCGACGGTGCGCCGCCTGCAAAACGATACGCGGACGGGCGCGCTGGATTTGCACGATCGCCGCATCGACGTTCGCCGCCCGGCCGCTGTGCAGCAACCAGGCCACCACCGCCGTGGCGCTGCGCGAATAACCCAAGGCGCAGCAGACCAGCACCGGCCCGTGCTGGCGCAGGCTTTCGATGGCTTCTGCCGCGTTCAGGCATTGTTCGGTGGTCGGTGCCGTGAGGTCGAGCACCGGCAATGAGCGATAGGCGACGCCCGTGCTATCCATGGACAGTTCCGCGCAGAGGTCGAGCACGCCGGTAAACGCACTGTCCTTCAATTCCATCGGCGTGGGGATTCGCCCCAGCCAGACGTTATCCGCCACTTGGTCGGGCTGCGGATGCTGGCGCGTCCAGCCGCGAGAATTGATCCACGCCGCCGCCAGATAAGGCGCCAGCAACCAACGCGCTGCCGGACTCAAGCGACCATCGGCACGCTTCTGGAAACCGTCGGCACCGAACACCAGGTAATTCAGCGCCACCATGAGCACCGCGACCGCCGGCCAGATCAGCCAGAGCCACGCGCCGCCCAAGGCAAACGCCGGAACAAACAGCGCCGCCGCGCCCAGGCCATAACGCAAGGCCAGGCGTCGGCGAGCAGGATCCGCCGCCAGACGCGCACTCAGCAGCGGACTGGGTCGATCCAGCGGCCACAACCACACGCACAGCCAACCGGCCAACGCGCCCGTGGGCAGGTCAATGAAGTGATGTTGATACGTGGTCAGCACCGACACGCCGATCAACGCGAACCAACCGTGCATCACCCAACGCCAGACCCCCTGCAAATGCCGCTGATAGCAGACCCAAAGGATGACCAGCAACGCAATGTGCAGCGACGGCGCCTGGTTGAACGGCTTGTCGAAACCCGCCAGCACTTCGAACAACCAACCAAACACCCCGTCCATTTCCGGGCGGGGGAAAGTGAAGCGCAACGGCCAGAGCAAAAAGCAACTGACCGCAATCACCTGCGCCGTCAGCAGGCGCAAGGCATGGCGCTTGAGTTCGTCGCGGCTGGTGGGCAATAGCAAGGACAGGCCGTACAACAGATCGATCGACCAGTAAGGCACGATGGTCCAGGCCATGAACGGCATGTGGGTTTCCCAGGCGAACACCAGCGTGCCGACGTCGTCACGCTGGGAGGTGACCCAGGTGGCGAAGCCGTAGGTGGTGAAGAACAGCGGCGCCAGCAATAGCAGCCACAGCACCGCCGGTTTCAGCAGTGCGGGTTCGCGGGCCGGAGCGATGACGGCGCTCATTACTGCACTCGCTGCGCCAGGGAAACGCTGAAAATGCCCCATTCATCGACCCGCAGGGTGATCTTGCGGAAGCCCGCCGCCTCAACCAATTGGTCCATTTCCGCCTGGGTACGTCGACGCATCACCCAGGCCTGGCCGGCGCGGTGGCTGGTGAGGGCGCGGGCGATCAGTTCCAGCTGCGGGTGCCACGGCTGGCCGGTGTAGACCAGGAAACCGCCAGGCTCCACGGCTTCGGCCAGGCCCGCGAGGGAACCACCGACCAGTTGGTTGTCGGCAAACAGCTCGTACAGGCCCGACACCACGGCGAGGGTCGGCTTGGGTTCCAGCGCCGCCAGGTCCTGGCGGTCGAAGGCATCACCTTTGACGAATCGAGCGATATCGCCCAAGCCTTTTTCAACGATCAGCGCACTGCCATCGCGCACGTTGATGTCGCTGTAGTCGCGCAGCAGGATCGACTCGGGCAACGGGCTGACGCCTTGCAGGGCTTCGAGAATGTAACGGCCATGGCCGGCGGCGATGTCGACGATGCGCACCTCGCGGTCCTGGGCGCGCAACTCGGCCATCGCCAGGCGCAGCAGCTCCTCGACGTTCAGCTTGCGCTGGCGAATGCCGCGCCAGCCGATGGAGTTCAGGTAGTTCTGGTCGATCATCTTGCCCAGCGCCGAGGTACCGGTGGGGCGGTTGCGGTAGACGTAATCCAGGGTACTGCCGGAGTCGAACCCGGTGTCGAAACCCAGCTTCACCCCGGCCGACAACTTGCTGCCAAAGCGCATGCTGGCACGGGTCATGCGCCAGTAGAGGTCGCGCAGCGAGTTGTGGGGCAGCGGCGTGGCCAGGGTTTCGGCTTCGGCACAGGTCGCGCCCAGGCGATCGGCGTCCAGCAGAGAAGGGCGGTCTAGCGGTCGGGCGAAGTTTTGCAGGATGAAGCGGCGCGCACTGGCAACGGCGGGCGCGCGGTTCTTCTCGCCGAGGGTGTCGTGGAAGAAACCCGGCAGGATGTGCTTTTCCTTGTGCAGGCTGCCCAGGCGCTCGAAGAATTGCTCCTGGGGTTTGCGGTGTACCACGAAGTCCGAACCGGAGATCAACAACTGCGTCGGCACCTGGATCGCCTGGGCATCGGCCACCACGCGGTCGGCGGCTTCGTACAGGCCCAGCAGCACGTTCACCGAAATGGCCTTGGTGATCAACGGATCGCTGTCGTAGGACGCCACCCGCTCCGGGTCATGGCTGAGGAATTTCGCCTTGACGTAGCTGTTGACGAAGAAATTGCCGCGGAACTTGCGCATCAGCGCCAGGCCCGGACGGGCAAACGGCACGTAGAGCTTGACCTTGAACGCCGGCGACGCCAGCACCAGCGAGCGAATGCGCGGCGCGTAGTCGTGGACCCAGGTGGACACGATCACCGCGCCGACGCTTTGTGCGACCACGGCGATGTTCGCTTCGTCGATCTGATGCGCCGATCCGATGTGATCGCAGAACGTCTGCACGTCCCGCGCACTGGTGGCGAAGCTCGGGCTGTCGCCCCGTTCGCCCGGCGACTGGCCATGGCCACGGGCGTCCCAGGCAAAGAAGTCGAACCCGGGCAGGTCCAGTTCGTCCACCAGGTGCGCGATGCGCCCGGAGTGTTCATGACCACGATGAAACAACAACACAGCCTGGCGGGGTTCACCCGCTGCCGCGTCGACAGCCGGCCAGTGTTGGTAGAACAGTTCCACGCCATCGTGGGTGGTGAATGTCCGGTGTTGGGCTTCGCGCATTGCAAGTTCCTTTATGCTGAGGGAGCGTTTTCCTTCACCTGGTCCAGGCCATGACGCACCCGATTGACCAAGGTATAAACCAGCAGGGCGGCAACCACCGCCATCACACCATTTATCCACAGCGTCCCGAGCCAACCCAGGGCAATACCGGTCGCCAACACGCCGAACACAAAGGCCCGGTCACTCTTGCCCATCGGCCCGTCATACCGCCGCGAAGCCCCCACCATCGCCCCCAGCACGCCGGCGTATTCGCTGAACAGCGCCAACAGCGTGACCAACAACACGAGCAGAAGACTGGTATCGGCAAACAAGGCAAAAGGCAGGATCAGGGCAACGTCGGCGATGATATCGCATAGCTCATTGAGGTAGGCGCCCAGATGGGATTGTTGACCAAACTCCCGCGCCAGCATGCCATCCACCGCATTCAACGCCATGCGCAGGAACATCCAGACCGGAACCAGGACGAAAATCCACGGATGGCTGGCGAACCAGGCAATCACCGCCCCCACCAACACCGAGACGATACCCGCGAGCAGGGTGACCTGGTTAGCGGTGACCCCGTTGTTGTAGAGGCGTTGAACCATGGGGCGCAGCAGGTTTTGAAAGGCAGGCTTGAGTTGGTAGATGGAGGGCATCGGGGGAAGATCTCGGCCGGTTGCGGGGCTGGGGCTTATACAGATGCGAGATTACGATAGGTTGAAGGGTTGCTGGCGGGTATTTCTCGAGAATGCGCGCGGGTAGGCATCTATTCGCGCATTTATCTGCGCAAGACACTCCGGAAAATTGAAAAAACACAGACCCATGGCGAGGGAGCTTGCTCCCGCTGGGCTGCGGTAGGAGCTGCCGAAGGCTGCGATCTTTTGATCTGATCTTTCGCTTGATACTCAATTGGTTTTGGAAAGATCGCAGCCTCGTTTCACTCGGCAGCTCCTACGGCGCAGCCGAGCGGGAGCAAGCTCCCTCGCCACAATGATTCATACAGCCTTAAGTTAACCAGCGCCTGTGAGAACAGCAGTCCGCGCATTCCCGACCCCACCACAAGTCCCCTGTGGGAGCGAGCTTGCTCGCGATGGCGGTGCGTCAAACAAAAAGATCTTCAGCCGGCTGGCACCGGCATCCACAATGGCGGTAAAACCGACTCAAACCCTCCCGCCGGGGCAAATAAACAAGGAGTGTTTTAAATGCTGCGAATCGATTGGCTCGCCAACCACATGGATAAATGCGACCAGATGGCCGAGTGGCTCCATCGGGAGTTCAGTTATGAATTTGCCCAGCAGTCCCTCGCCAGTTGGCAGCAGGAGTTCGCCGCGGGGCAGCAAGATGGCCGCTGGAAATGCCTGATCGCCACGGAGCACGGCCAGTTGCTCGGTGGTGCCTCACTTGCCAGCCACGACCTGCCTGACCGGCCAGACCTGGGTCCATGGCTGGCGTGTGTATTCGTCAGCCCAGACGCCCGGCGCAGAGGGCTTGCGGCGCAGTTGATCGACGGCATCTGTAGCGATGCGCGAGCGGCGGGCCACACCACCTTGTTCTTGCACACCCACAGTCAGCGTGACTATTACACCAAGCTGGGTTGGGACGTGCTGGAGCGCTTTGAGGCTTGGGGGAAAGCGCAATGGCTGATGGTGCGGTGTTTATAGCTATCGGCGAGGCTTCCACGCCAAGCGTTTAAATTTAGCGAATCGCCCTACATCCCTTGTCCCCTTCCACTGACTTAATTCCCCTGTCATCCCCGGCAGAGTCTCGCGTTCGTCCCCGCACCGCGAGATTCCTGCATGTTTGCCCCCGACAAGCTCCTGGCCCTGAACAACACCATCGGTTCTTTGGTGATGGCGGCCATGGACCCCGAGCAGCCGGATGTCGAGGCGGTTTTCCAGGACTTTCGAAACTGCCTGAACGACTACGACGCCTGGGCTGAAAGCTTTTGGGCCGGGTGGGCGCTGGACCTTGAACAGGTATTCAAGGTCGGCAACGAGGTGTCCCTGGCGGCGCCGAAGAATCTCGATCAACCCATCAGTACCACGGTGGTCGCGTGCCCGGCGAGTGGGCCGCTGACGCTGGTGCACATGTTCCAGGCGGCGCGTTTTGTGCCGATTGGCGATACCCCGGTGATGCTGGAGCCCGTCACCGGAGGCGAGCCCGGGAAGGAAACCTTTGGCGAGCCAGTGCATCACGTCATTGGCCCCAGCGGCATCCTGGAAATCCCCGAATGTTGGCGTGGCGGGCGCTACCGCATCACTTTTTTTCCCCATGTGACGGCCGATCACGTCAAGGCGCTGTATGCGTCCTACCAAGGGGTGATGGACGAACTTGAGGGCTGGCTGAAGGCCGAGTGGGACGAGTTTCAACCCCTGTGGGCGGAGTTTTCCGACGCCGGATTTCGCGAACGTTATGACCTGTTGCAGCAGGCCGATTGGCGCGGTTTTGAAAACGCCCTGCATCAGCTATGGGATGACGTTAAACAGGTTTTCGAGCTGCTGGCCAATCTGCAGGCCAATAGCGAAAAGCTCCTGGAGTATCTGACCCAGGTTGAACTTGAGCAGTTACTGAAAACGTCATCCGCGGCCATCGCCAAAGGACTGATGGTGTTGAGCGACGAGCCGTTGCTCTTCGTTCACGTGGCCGCATTCACCAGTTGGCTGCGAATGTTGCCGCCTCAGTACATGGCCGAAGTCGTGGGCGAAATGCGCGCTTCGGTGCTGATCAACTTCCTGTTGATGCGATTGACCGGCGCCCTGGGCATGGGCGTGCGAATGAGCTGCAAGGTACTTGGCCAGCTCCGCTCGGAGCGGGCTCGCGAATGGTTAACCGCATCAAGCCTCAGGCTGGCCCAACGCTCCACCGACCGGCTCGACCGGCATGCCGATGTGCTGAAGCCGTTGGTGGTCAGCGCCCAGCGCGCGCCCTTGAAGCCGACGCCTGTCGGACCTTTGCACATCACCCCTGAACACTCTGCGCCATTGTCTGTGAGCAATCCGGCCGCCGTGGCGCGGGAAAAGTCCCAGTCTTCTACCCGCCTGAGCAAATACGAACCCCACGACGACGCCCCGGCCCAATCGAAAAACCCCAACGGCGACAGCGCCGACACCGCGGCCCAGACCCAGACCAGCGGCTGCCCGGTGTCGATGGTCACCGGCGAAGAACTGCTGACCCTGGACGACGGCACCCTCGACGGGCGCTTGCCGTTCGTCTTCACCCGTTTGTACCGCACCAGCGCCGTCGAACTGGACGTCGGCCTCGGGCGCGGCTGGAGCCATGCCCTGGCCCATCGCCTGGAGCTCAAGGGCGAGCAGGTCACCTGGGTCGACCAGGAAAACCGCCGCACGATCTTTCCATTGCCCACCACCCAGCGTCCGGCGATCCACAACAGCCTGGCCCGGGCGGCCATCTACCTGGGGGCCGAGCCGGACGAACTGATCATCGCCCAGCCCGGGGAAAACGCCCCGTTCCTGCACTTTCGCGACGGTCACCTGATCGCCCTCAGCGACCGCTACGACAACCGCCTGACCGTCCAGCGCAACATCCACGGCGACATCAGCCGCCTGGACAACGGCGCCGGGCGTTCCCTGCGCCTGCGTTACGAACAGCGCCACCTGGTCGCCGTCGACTACCAGAGCTTCCACCCGGCCCTCACCCTCGACGAGGCCTGGCGGACCGAACAGACGCTGGTGTCCTACCGCTACGACGGACGTTTCCGACTGATCGAAGCGACCAATGCCGCCGGTGAAAGCGAACGCTACGACTACGACGACCAGCACGTCATCCTCCAGCGGCAACTGGCCGGCGGGGCGAGCTTTTACTGGGAGTGGCAAGGCGTCGGG
>NZ_FMUZ01000034.1:0-69383 GCF_900101575.1 Pseudomonas sp. NFACC37-1
ACCCGATCCAATTGTGGGAGCGGGCTTGCCCGCGAAGGCGGCCTAGTAGCCGGCCTATCTCCTGCGGTTGTACCCGATCCAATTGTGGGAGCGAGCTTGCTCGCGATGGCGTCGGCTCAGCCTGCATCAATGCACGCGTTACCCCTTGGCATCAGGCGCCGCCATCTCCTTGGTTTCCAGATGATCCAACGCCCGCTCGACTAACAACTGCACCCCATCGGCCATGCGGCTGATTGCCAGGGCGATGCAGCGGCGTGAGTCATCCACGTCGTCAGCCAGGTCGGCGGCGATGGTGCTGATGGACAGCAGGTCTTCGGAGGCGTTGGCGAGCAGGGTTTCGGTGTCGATGTGAGGAGCAACGATGAAGAGCTGGCTTTTATCGATTTCAGGTGGGTCAGAGGGCTTGGGGTTGAGGTAGTAATCGAGGGCGCGGGTGGCGGCGTCTTCGAGCTTTTTTTCTTCTTGCGCTTCGACGCGGGATTTGTGGCCGTTTTGTGGCGGATTTGGAGTGACCTTGAACATAAATGCATTACCCGATATGTAATTGAATGAAGGCTGACACCTTTCGTTGCACCGAAAGAGGTGGCAGCTACGCGCGGGTGTGCAAGACCGGGCATATCGGACCCCGGCAGACCTCGAGAGTCTCCCGCACGCAGCCGCCATAAACACACCAATACGAGCATGAGCCGTTTGGCGTAGCAGTTGCGCGCCGATATGTACCGGACTTGCACGTCCGTGTCACCGTTTTTTGCGATGACGAACAAAGGTTAGCGGTGCCCCAGAGCCCTGCCTAGTTCACGAACAGCCCGGCGTGTTGAAGGAAATGTCCGAGGGTTGGGCAGGGGAAAGGGATCAAAAAATCGCAGCCTTCGGCGGCTCCTACAGAAACCGATGTAGGAGCTGCCGAAGGCTGCGATCTTTTGATTTTTAGTTTTGTGACTTGGTAGTCATCTTTCGCGAAAACCAGCTTATCTTCCGACAAAGCGATCCGATGATGGCGTTATGCCGAAGAATCGCTAAACTGCCAGCATTGATCTTTTCTCACGAGGCTGTGCCCATGAAATTTCGTTTTCTGCTGTGGATGCTGGGGTTGTTGATGGGCAAGGCCAGCCGGACCAATCCGGCGTTCCAGCAGCAGTTGGGCGACAAGGAGCTGGTGTTCCAGCTGCAGACCCTGGACGGCAAGGTCGCCCGGCATTTCACCGTGAAAAACCAGCGCATCACCAGCCAGTCCGGCGTTTATCCGACCCCGGCCTTCGCCATCGCCTTCAAGGACGCCGCCTATGGCTTCGCCACGATGCAGGCCAGGAACAAGCAACTGGCATTCATGATGGGGATTCAGGACAAGTCGATCCAGATCAAGGGCAACCCGGCGCTGGTGATCTGGTTTCAGGGGCTGACCAAGTACTTGAAGCCGAGGAAGGCGAAAGCGAAGATCTGAGGCGCTGCGGATACTTGTGGCGAGGGGATTTATCCCCGCTGGACTGCGCAGCAGGCCCAAAAAGGTTGACTGTGTTTAGCCTGCATGACTGGGGAGGTTGGTTTTAGGGCCGCTTCGCAGCCCAGCGGGGATAAATCCCCTCGCCACAAGAGCTTCACTCACTTGCACAAGGCAGGTGAATCTATTCAGCCATGGCTGAACTGCGAAGCCAGTTCGCGCAGTAGCGCTTCGGCTTCAAGCACTTTACTGACCACGTCATTGACCTTGTCCCGAGACAGCCCTATGCGCTCGAGCAGAGCATCGGGAATCTCCTCGTCCGGACCGGAGCCGATCCCTCGCGAGCGCAGCAGGCGCACGGCCAGGCACACCAGGTTCGGGTAGGCGGCGTATTCGCCGTCGTAGTGCGGGTCGTGCTGGAAGCGCAGGGCGGTGGCCAGTTCGTCGGGCATGTCCCAGTAGCGCATCAGCCATGAGCCGATCTGTTCGCGACTGATTCCCAGCAGGTGCTGTTCCACGTAGCTGTGGCACAGGTGCGGGTTGACCTCCAGGTGTCGGCAGATCAGCGAGAAGTGCGGTGGGAACACGTGGGCCAGCAGCAGGTAACCGAAGTTGTGCAGCAGGCCGGACAGGTAGGTCAGGCCACCCTCGGGACGCTGGGCGCGCGGCATGGCGCGGGTCAGGCCTTCGATGACGGCGGCGGTGTAGATCGACTGGTGCCAGTACGGCGTGGTGTGTTGCGGGTGGTCTTTGGGCAAGCTCAGGGTCTTGCCCAGGGCCAGGCCCAGTGCCAGGTTGATCACCAGGTCGAAGCCCAGTACCCGCACGATGGCGTCTTCCACTGAACGAATCTTGCCCGGCGACGCGTAGTAGGGCGAGGCGGCCCAGCTCACCACTTGCGCGGCCAGGGCCGGGTCGGTTTCCACCACGCCGGTGATGTCGTCGATGGTGGCGTCGGGGTCGACCCGCAGCTTGATGATTTTCTGGGCGGTTTCGGCCAGGGGCGGAATCTCGATGGTTTCTTCCAGCCGTTGCTGGATACGCCGGGCGGTGAACGCCTGCACAGCCTGGGTGATTTCCGCGCGGTCGTCGTGGGGGCGGTCCAGGTTGGGGGTGATGTTGCTCACGGCTTCGCCGAACGTCGCGGCGCTGGCCTTGGTGAGCATGGTCTTGAACGCTTCGCTGGTCACTTCCAGCAGCAGCCCCGGCTCGCCGGAGTTGATCAGCAGCTTCGGTTCGCGCAGCAGGCTTTCTTCATACAGGCACGGTGAGCTGGTCAGCGCCGGCAGGCCGGGCAGCAGGCTCAGGCTGTGTTTGCCGAGCATGCGCTCCAGGCGTTCGGTCGGCACTGCCGTGAGCTTGCGCCCGGTGAGTTCGGCCAGGCGGTTGAGGTCCAGCAGCTGGCTTTGCGGAAACAGCACCATGAGCGCGCCAACGGCGTCGTGCAGCAACACCGCCTGCACTTTGCGGGCAGGGTTCAGGCCGGGTCGTTCGAGTACTTCGTCATAGCCGATGCCCAATTTCTCGAGCAACAGCCGAATAACAGACGGAGCGTGCGGGGCTTCGGGGACGAGGGCAGCTTCTGTCATGGTCTGTATCCGTTTTCCTACAAGTTGGTCAGTATAACCAGCTTGTCCTGCACGCGGGTCTGGAAAACTGAGCGCGTGCTCACACTTGGCCGTATTGCTGCCCATGACGCAGCCAGCGATCCAGCAGCGGGCTGACGTGGTCGGGCCAGCGTTCCAGCAGGGCCTGGGCGGCGTCGCGTACGGCGGGGAGCAGATCGGCGTCGCGCATCAGGTCGGCTACCTTGAATTGAAGCAGACCTGTCTGGCGTGTGCCGAGCATTTCACCGGGGCCGCGCAACTCGAGGTCTTTTTCGGCGATGACGAAACCGTCGTTGGTTTCGCGCATGATCCCCAGCCGCTGGCGGCCGATCTGCGACAGCGGCGGGTGATAGAGCAAGACGCAATGGCTGGCGGCGCTGCCCCGGCCCACCCGGCCGCGCAGCTGGTGCAATTGCGCCAGGCCCAGGCGCTCGGGGTTTTCGATGATCATCAGGCTGGCATTGGGCACGTCGACGCCCACCTCGATCACGGTGGTGGCGACCAGCAGTTGCAGGGCGCCGGCCTTGAATTCAGCCATCACCGCGGCTTTCTCGGCGGGCTTCATGCGGCCGTGGATCAACCCGACCTTCAACTCGCCGAGGGCGGCGGTGAGGTCCTCGAAGGTGGTTTCGGCCGCCTGGCAGGTCAGTTCTTCCGACTCTTCGATCAGCGTACACACCCAATAGGCCTGCCGGCCCTCGGCACAGGCGCTGCGCACGCGCTCGATCACTTCCACTCGTCGGGTATCGGTGACCAACACGGTATTGACCGGCGTGCGGCCGGGAGGCAGTTCGTCGAGGATCGAGGTGTCGAGGTCGGCGTAGGCGCTCATCGCCAGGGTCCGCGGGATCGGCGTGGCGGTCATGATCAGTTGATGAGGGCACATCCGCCCACCGACGCCTTTCTGCCGCAGGGCCAGGCGCTGTTGCACGCCGAAGCGATGCTGTTCGTCGATGATCACCAGGGCCAGGTTCTTGAACTGCACTTCGTCCTGGAACAGCGCATGGGTGCCGACCACCATCGGTGCGCCCTCGGCGATCTGCGCCAGGGCGGCGGCGCGGTTCTTGCCCTTGAGCTTGCCGGCCAGCCAGGCGACTTCGATGCCCAGCGGTTCGAGCCAGCGCTGGAAGGTGATGAAGTGTTGTTCGGCGAGAATCTCGGTGGGCGCCATCAGCGCCACCTGATAACCCGCCTCCAAGGCCTGCAGCGCGGCGAGGGCGGCGACCACGGTCTTGCCGGCGCCGACATCGCCCTGGATCAGCCGCAGCATTGGCTCGGGCTGGCTCAGGTCGTAGGCGATTTCGTTGCCGACTCGTTGCTGGGCGCCTGTGGGGGTGAAGCCGAGGTTGGCCAGGTAGCGGGCCGGCAGGTCCCTGGCCTTGGGCATGGCCGGCGCGCGCAGGGAGCGCAGGCTTTCGCGCAGGCGTTGCTGGGACAGTTGATGGGTCAGCAGCTCTTCGAACGCCAGGCGATGTTGGGCCCAGTGATGGCCGAGGGCGAGTTCGTCCACGTCGGCGTCGGCGGGTGGATGATGCAAGTAGCGGATCGCGTCGGCCAGCGGCGCCAAGTGGTAATCCCGGGCCAGTTCCGTGGGCAGCCAGTCGGGCAGGCTGCTGGGACCGAGCAACGTCAGGGTTTGCTGGCAGAGCTGGCGCAGGCGTTGCTGGGTCAGGCCTTCGGTGAGCGGATAGACCGGAGTCAGGGTTTCATCCACGGGCGGCGGTTCGTCGCCGGTGATGCTGCGGTATTCCGGGTGGTAGATCTCCAGCCCCGACGCCCCGGGCCGCGCCTCACCGTAGCAGCGCACGCGGGTGCCCCGCTTGAGGCCTTCCTTTTGCGCGTTGCTGAAGTGATAGAAGCGCAGGCTGAGCCCGCCGGTGCCATCCTGCAGGCGCACCACCAGGCTGCGGCGGCGGCCCATGACCACGTCGGCGCCGCTGACGGTGCCTTCGATCACCGCATCCTGCCCCGGACGCAGATGGCCGATGGGCACCACGCGGGTGCGGTCCTGGTAACGCAACGGCAGGTGAAACAGCAGGTCCTGGAGGTTTTCCAGGCCGACCTTGGCCAATTTCTCGGCCATGGCTTCACCGACACCCTTGAGTGTCGTGACCGGCACTTTCGACAGCTCAGTCATGACCGCGGCTTACTTGCCAGCGGGCGGCTTGGCCACGGAGCACAGGCGGATCGAGTCGGCGAGGATTTCGATGGCCTTGGGCCGCGGGAAACTGGCGCGCCAGGCGATGGCGACGGTACGGAACGGCACGGGCGGTGTCAGCGGGCGGACTTCGATCACGCCGGGGGAGTAATGATGGCTGTCCACTGCCGACAGCGGCAGGATCGAGATGCCCAGGCCGGATGCGACCATGTGGCGAATGGTTTCCAGGGAGCTGGATTCCACCGTGGTGTGCTTGGCCCCTTCGCTGCCCTTGGTCAGGGTCGGGCACGCTTCGAGCACCTGGTCGCGGAAGCAATGGCCTTCGCCGAGCAGCAGCAGGCTCTTGTCGTTGAGCAGGGCCGCGTCGATGGTTTTTTTCTGGGTCCAGGGGTGCTCTGCCGGCATCAGGACGTAGAAAGGCTCGTCGTAGAGCGGCAGGGTCAGGACGTCGGCTTCGTTGAACGGCAGGGCGATGATGATCGCGTCCAGCTCGCCGTTGCGCAGCTTGTCGCGCAGCACGTGGGTGAAGTTTTCTTCGATGTACAACGGCATCTGCGGGGCGACCCGGTGCAGTTGTGGAATCAGGTGGGGGAACAGGTATGGGCCGACGGTGTAGATCGCGCCGACTTTCAGCGGGGCGGTCAGTTGGTTCTTGCCGGCCTGGGCCAGTTCGCGAATGCCTTGGGCCTGCTCCAGGACTTTCTGTGCCTGGGCGACGATGCCTTCACCCACCGGGGTCAGGCGCACGGCGCTTTTGCTGCGCTCGAAAATCAGCACACCGAGTTCGTCTTCAAGTTTTTTCACGCCCACCGACAGCGTCGGCTGGCTGACGTGGCAACGCTCGGCCGCATGGCCGAAATGCTGCTCTTGGGCGAGGGTCACGATGTAGCGTAATTCTGTGAGGGTCATGGCGAGCGTCCGTGAAGTTGCGAGCCAAGCATACCGGCTGCAATCGATAGACGCACGTTATCAGACTGGGGGCGCGGTGTGACACTGTCGAATGTCTGTGTGGCGAGGGGATTTATCTGTGGTGAGGGGATTTATCCCCGCTGGGCTGCGCAGCAGCCCTCAAAAACAGTACTGTCGTCGGGAAGTCAGGAAGATGAGGTCATCTATTTTTAGGGGCGCTACGCGCCCCAGCGGGGATAAATCCCCTCGCCACAGATAAATCCCCTACCCGGATAAATCACCACAAAAATAAGAAGCCCCTGTTACAGGGGCTTGCAAATTTGCGATCAGCGCCGGCGCTTGTCGATGGAGTACACAAACGGTGCCGTCAGTTCGATGGTGCCGTTGGTCAGCAACTCCGCCGGTGGCTTGGGCAGCGGTTGGGCGCGGCGGATCATTTCCAGTGTGGCCCGGTCCAGCAACTCCGTGCCGGAACTGCCCACCAATTCGAATGACAGCACGTTGCCGTCGGCATCCACCACGAAACGCAAGCGGTTGGTGCCTTCCTTGTTCATTTGCTGAGCCCTGGGCGGGTACTTCTTGTACTTGCCCAAGTGCGCCAGCAGCGTGCCCTGCCAATTGGCCTTGGCGGCCATTTGCGCCGGTGACGGGCCGGGCGCCGGTTGCGCGGACTTCTCGGTCGGTGCCTGGGTCGGCTGAGTGTCGCTCGGTTTCTGCTCCGACGGCTGTTCCTTCGGCGGCTCCGGCTTTTTCTCGACCACGGGCTTGGGTTTGGGCGGTTGAGGCTTGGGCTTGGGCTTGACCGGCTTGGGCACGGCGATTTCCGGCTTCGGCGCTTCGGCAAGCTTGGGCAGCGGCAGCTCTTCGACCGGCTCGGGCGGTTGCGGCGGTGTGACGATTTTTGGCGGTGCCGGCGGTGGCGGGGCAGGCACTGGCGCCAGTTCGACCATCATCGCCTGGGGCGGCAATTCGATGGGCGCGCGCGAGGTCCAGTTCAGTGCCAGGGCGATGGCGAGCGCATGCACGCCCAATACCACCACCAGGCTACCGCTGTAACGCGTCAGCTTTTGGCGCGTCGTGATCATTTCTTGGGCGCCGTCTCGAGTCCGACCAGGCCGACCTTCAGGTAGCCGGCGCTTCGCAGCGCGTCCATCACGCTCATCAGGTCGCCGTAGTCCACGCCTTTATCGGCCTGGAAGAAGATCGTCGTGTCTTTCTTGCCCTGGGTCTTGGCGTCGAGGGTCGCGCCGAGGGTGTCGGCCTTGACCTCGTCTTCACCCAGGAACAGGCGTTGGTCGGCCTTGACGCTGAGGAACACCGGTTTTTCCGGCCGCGGCGAAGGCTTTGCCGTCGACGCCGGCAGGTCGACCTTGATGTCCACGGTGGCCAGCGGGGCGGCCACCATGAAGATGATCAACAGCACCAGCATCACGTCGATGAACGGCGTGACGTTGATTTCGTGGTTCTCGGCCAGATCGTCGTCTGCGCCTTCTTTCAAATGCAGGCCCATGGCCGATTACCCCACTTTCACCATGTGCGGTTGCGAGCTGCGCTCGGACGGCAGGTGATCGAGGTCACGGCTGACCAGCAGCAGGACTTGCGCCGAAGCGTCGGAGACCTGGGCCTTGTAGCCGGCAATGGAGCGGGCGAAGACGTTGTAGATCACCACGGCTGGAATGGCCGCGACCAGGCCCAGGGCCGTTGCCAGCAGGGCTTCGGCGATGCCTGGGGCGACGACGGCGAGGTTGGTGGTCTGGGTCTTGGCGATGCCGATGAAGCTGTTCATGATGCCCCACACGGTGCCGAACAGGCCGACGAAGGGGGCGGTGGAACCGATGGTGGCGAGCACGCCGGTGCCGCTGCTCATGTTGCGACCGCAGGCGGCAACCAGGCGCTCCAGGCGGAAACTCACGCGTTCCTTGATGCCTTCTTTCTCGCGGCTGTTGGCCGACAGCCGCATCTCTTCGAGCGCGTCGTGCACCAGCAGGTTGGCGAGGGTGCCTTCCTTCGCGGCGGTGGTGCTGGCTTCCTTGAGGGTGGCGGCTTTTTTCAGGGCGGCGATTTCACCGCGCAAGCGACGCTTGGCACCCAGCAGTTCGAAGCCTTTGGCAATCCAGATGGTCCAGGTGATGATCGAGGCGATGGCCAGGCCGATCATCACGATTTTCACGATAATGTCGGCGTTCTTGTACATGCCCCATGGCGACAGGTCGTGGGCCATGCCCAGGGTATTGTCGGCTTCGAGCATTTCAGGTGCCTGGGCCTCGACGGCTTGGGCTGGATCGGTGGCGACCGGCGTCGCAACGGGAGCGGCCGGGTCAGCAGGCGCCTGGGCCGCTGCAGGTGCGGCGGCCGGCGTCGTGGCGGGCGTCTGCGCATCCGCGAGCGCGGCGACAGGTGCCAGCAGCAGGCTGAACAGCAAGGCGGCTACCGTGCCCCAGGCACGAGGTCGGTTGGTTGGCGAAGCGGGGGATAGAGAGCGTTTCATGCTGGCCGGACCTGAGAAAAAAAGAAGGTTGATGTTCTTCCAGGCCTCGTGGGCCGAGAACAAAAGTGGCGGGCATTATTGCAAGTAATTCTTGTTAACAAAAGTAATACAGTTACTTTTTTTGTCCCATGGCTAGCCGCTCGTCCCCCTCGGAGGCTAGTCTGCGGCTTTGCCAGAGGAGTTCTTGATGTCCGCGCCTTCTGTTTTGATCGCCGGCTGCGGTGATATCGGCGGCCGCCTGGCCCGCCAGTTATTGGCCGAACATTGGCAGGTCCATGGCCTGCGGCGTACGGTTTCGAGCCTGCCGGCCGGCGTCATCGGGGTGGCGGGGGATCTGTTCAGCGAGCAATGCCCGGCCGATTGGCCCACCGGTTCGCTGGATTACCTGGTGTACAGCGCCGCGGCCACCGACCATGACGAAGCGGGCTATCGCACGGCGTATGTCGAAGGCTTGCAGCATGTGTTGGGCTGGCTGGAGCAGCACGGGCAGCGGCCCAAGCGTCTGCTGTTTGTGTCCAGCAGCAGTGTGTATGGGCAGCAAGCGGGGGAATGGGTGGATGAAACCTCGCCCACCGTGGCCGGGGGGTATTCCGGCCGGCTGATGCTCGAAGCCGAGCAAGTGGCCTTGGACAGTGGTATCCCCGCCAGCCGCGTGCGCCTGACCGGCATCTATGGCCCGGGCCGCGAATGGCTGCTGAACCAGGTGCGCCAGGGCTACAGCGTGGTGGAAGATCCGCCCCTGTACGCCAACCGCATCCATGCCGACGACGCGGCGGGCCTGCTGGCCTTTCTGCTGGAAGCCGATCGCCAGGGCAAGCCCCTGGAAGACTGCTACATCGGCGTCGACGACACTCCCGCCGCGCTGGCCGACGTGGTGGGCTGGCTGCGCAACTACATGGGTGTCACCCAATGGGCCGAAAACGCCAGCGTCCGCCGCGCCGGTAGCAAGCGCTGCAGCAACGCCCGGGCCAAGGCCCTGGGCTGGTCGCCGCGTTATCCGAGTTTTCGCGAGGGGTATGCGGCGATTCTGGAAGGGCGCTGCTGACACGGCATCAACGATGCCTTTGGGGCCTAGGCTCGCTCGTTGGCCGTGAGCCGCTATTGCTGTGGCCCGCGCAGGCGCCGTGGTGCCCATCGAATGCACGGGCACCATGGATCCACCCTCGAACTCCAGCCCACGCCTGCACTCAGGTCGTGTAGTCGGCGTTGATGCGGATGTAACCCTCCGAAAGATCGCACCCATAGACGGTGAACTGTCCTTGGGCGATGTTCAGGTCTACCGAGATCAGCACTTCCTTGCCCTGCAGGTAACCCTTGACCGCCAGTAGCCCGGCCTCGTCCAACTGGTGCGGATACGCCTCGGTCTCACCGAAAACGATGCGTACCTTGTCCGGGTCGATGTCCTGCTCTGCCTCGCACTTGCCGATTGCCATGGCTACGCGCCCCCAGTTCGGGTCTGCGCCATGGACAGCGGTCTTGACCAGCGGCGAGTTGACGATGGCCTTGGCCACACGCTTGGCCTGCGCATCATCACGCGCCCCCGTGACGTGCACCTCCAGCGCCTTGCTCGCGCCTTCGCCGTCCGAGGCGATCATGCGCACCAGCCCAAGGGCGATGTCATAAAGCGCTTGCTCGAATTCGACCATGTCCACTTCGCCCGCCAGTCCGTTGGCGAGGATCGCCGCGGAGTCGCTGGTGGAGGTATCGGTATCGATGCTCAAGGCATTGAAGGTCTTGTCGATCACCCGACGAAACAGCGCATCCAGCACATCGGGGGCGATGCGGGCATCGGTAAAGAAGAACGTCAGCAGGGTCGCCATGTTCGGCTCGATCATTCCCACGCCCTTGGCGATGCCCACCAGGCTTGCGTTGCCGACCTGGCGTGCTGCGTACTTGGTGTGGGTGTCGGTGGTCATGATCGCCGCCGCGCAGCGTTGGAAGTCGGCGGGTTGCAGGGGCGGTACGTTGCCCAGGAAGGTGCGGATCTTCTCCATCGGATACTGGCGACCGATCACGCCGGTCGAGGCGATCACCAGCGCCTGCGGGTCGACGTCCACAGCCCGGGCCAGCCCCGCGCGAACTTCCTGGGCATTGGCCAAGCCTTCGGGGCCTGTGGCGACGTTGGCGTTGCGCGCGATCACCACCACGCCTTGTGCGGTATCACGCTGGGCGACCTCGCGGGACAGCGTCACACTCGGGCCGGCGAAGCGCGATTGAGTGAACACGGCACTGATGCTGGCCGGCACGTCGGAGATGACGGCCATGAAATCGTCGCGGCTGTCCTTGATGCCCAGGTTGGCGATGATGCTACGAAAGCCTTTTGGCTGAATGTGCGTGGCGCTCATGTCAGGTCCTTCAGATGAATGATTGATTCCATGCCTGTGTGCCTTGTGCCGAGCAGCATGCGCAAGCGCATGCGGTCCGGCTTGCCGGTCGGCGTCAACGGTATCCTTTCGATCGCCGCGATGCCAGCGGCAACGCCCAGTCGCTCCAGCAGCATGACAAGCGTCGAGCGCTTTTGAGCAGCGATGACGGGACTGGCTTGCAGCACCACGTGGGCGCGACGGCGATCCTGTTCGTCGACCAGCACGACCACCCGTTCGAGTACCAGCGACTGTGCAAGACGTCCTTCCAGGGCGGGCGTGAACTGTGTCCCCTGTGCGGTCAGCAGGGCGTCGTTCGTTCGTCCCAAGGGCATCAGGCTGCCATCGTCCAGTCTGCGGGCGACATCCCCGGTGGGATAGGTGTCGTCCTCGACCGGGTTGGCCGGGAGGGGGAAGTAACCGGAGCCCCGATGCGCGGAGCGAGCGACGATTTCGCCGACCTCCGGCTGCGCGGGGTCGAGTACCGCCAGTGTCACCTCGACATCCCCCACCGCACGCATGCCGCAGTTGACCTGTGGGCCGGGGGCGAAATTGGCCAGGATCATGCCGAACTCGGTGGAACCATAGATTCGCTTGATGTGTATGCCCAGACCGCGCTCGGCTTCCAGCACCACCTGATCGTCCAGGTAGGCGCCGCCGCAGAACGGCCGGGTCAGCGCCGGCAACCGGGTGCCGAGCCGTTGCGCGGCTTGCGCCAGCGCCAGGTATTGCGAGGGCAACGCGCTCATCACGCTGATGCGCTTCTCGTCGAGGGTGCGCAGGGTGTCCTCGATTCGGGACGCTTCGCCCAGGTAAAGCGTGGCGCCCGTCAGCAAGGCAGGAAACACATGGAGGTCGACGGCATGGCCGCCATCGAGGGTGTGGATGTTCAGGTAGCGCGCGCTGTCATCGAGGCCGGCGCACTCGACCCAGTGCAGGATCTCCCGAAACAGGCGGTCCTGGCGCCATAGGGCGAGTTTCGGCGTACCCGTGCTGCCGGAGGTTTCCTGCATGCGCATCAGCCCGGTTCGCTCCTGCCAGGCGGGAGCTTCCTGGTTGACGGGGATCGAGGTGTGCAGGGCGAAGCCGGGTACATCGATGCCGTCGGGTACGATGCCCCGTTCATTGACCAGAACGGTGGCACCGACCTGGGCCAGGCGCATCGCCCGGTGCTCGGCACTGCTGGCCAGATTGATCGGGCAATGGACCAGGCCCAGGCTGGCCATGGCGAACAAGAGCGCCACATAGCCGGTGCTGTTGCCAAGTTGGGTCGCCACCACATCGCCTTCTCGCAGGCCCGCAGCCTGCAAGCGGGCGCGCAACAGGTCGATGGCTTGCAGCAGGTCGCCGTAGGTGCTGGACGTGCCGTGGCTGTCGATGACTGCCGGATGGTCTCGATGATGCGCAACCATGCTGAGGAACTGGCGCTGGAACATTCGTTGGTTTCCTTGGTGATCAGCCGAAATACAGCTTCAAATGTTCGCCCACTGTGCGAAAGCCGATCTCACCCAGGCGATGACGCAACGGGCCGCCGCTGCAGGTAAACGTCAGCGGCTTGCGCTGGCGGCGGTGGATGCTGGCACAGACGTCACTCAGCAGCCTGTCCGAAACGCCACGCAGCCGGTGACGGGCCTCGACGAAGATGAAGCCCAGTTGCTCGTGCTGTTCGTCCTGGCTGGTCAGGGCCGTGCAGCCGCCGAGCTGGCCGTCCACCTCGATCACATGCAGCGCCTGGCGCTGGGTGAGCTGGCGGACGGTATGCGTGGCCTGTTCGCTACTGGACACGAGCTTTACGCCGGAGTCTTTCTCCATCTGGATCCGGTAGCCAACCAGGGTGGCTTCGTCCTCAGGCCCGGCCAGGCGGGTGCTGAGTGCCGGCGTCGATTCGACCGGGAAAGGGGCGAACTGCTTGAGCAGCACTTCGTCGCGCCGCCCGATCAGCGGCAGCCAGGCGGGCGGCCAGTGTTCCAGCAAGCGCTCCAGGACGGCCTTGGGACCGATCGCCATCTGCGGGCTGACATGCCCTGCGGCAACGTGTGCCAGCAACGCTGCGTCCGGCTC
This sequence comes from Pseudomonas sp. NFACC37-1, assembly GCF_900101575.1. Taxonomy (NCBI): domain Bacteria; kingdom Pseudomonadati; phylum Pseudomonadota; class Gammaproteobacteria; order Pseudomonadales; family Pseudomonadaceae; genus Pseudomonas; species Pseudomonas sp. NFACC37-1. The sequence continues at coordinate 13,025 of NZ_FMUZ01000034.1, forward strand.
GCCGGCAACGAGGATGACCGGCACGGCGAACGGCGGCAGGCTGGGCAACAGGGCGACGGCACCGAGCAGGTGGCCGCCCTCCTGACGCACATAGACTTGCAGTCCCTCGGCGCGATTGCTCAGTGCGCCGGCGAGGAACAACTGGGCGTCGGCATCGTTCGACTGGCCGATAAAAGCCAGCAACTGGGGGTATTGATCCGGCGCGAGGGGGTGGATGTTCAAGGCAGCATTCTCGTTCTAATGGGATAAAGGGGACGGCAAGTTGCGCCAACTGGTCGGGTCCAGTGGCGAGGCGCTGAAGTCCAGTCGCGACTGTTGTTTGCCCAGCGCCAGGCAAGCGGCCGATTGAGAGGCCCAGGGACCGCCTTCAACGTCGCGCCGCCACATCAGCGCATCGTCGGCGCTGCTGTACTGGCCGCCATCGGCCAATAGGTGCAGCCAGCGACCCCAGGCTTGCGCTGGGGACGCCGTCGCGAGGGGCCGAGGCAGCGGGCTGGCGGCGAAACGGGGCAGGTGCCGTGCCAGGCGTGGGTGATCCGCGCCGATGCCGCGGTAGCACAGGCCGTGGATACCCTTGCCCAGATGCACCGAGCGCAGGATCCGGGTGTCCCATTGATGGAGCACCAGGCCGTTGGCATCGGCCAGTCCCAGGATGAAGCCGTTGTACTGGCTCAGGCTGTCGGCGTCCCAGCGGTGCGCGGGTGCTTGCAATGCGATGAGCGGCAGCTCGCCACGGCTGCGGGTTTTACCGGCGACGTGCTCTGGGCGGTTGACCAGAAAACTCGCGCGGTGCTGGTGAACGTCAAGCGCCAGCCAGGTGCCGCCGGATTGCAGGTCCAGGCCGCCGATCACCTGTGGATGCTGCTCGGGCCAATGCGCGGCCGGGGCTTGCCATGGGCGTGCGACCGACTCGTCCCGCACCGTGGCCAGCAACACCGGCCACTGGGGTGAAAGGCCGAGCGCGGCAATGATCGTGCACACGCTCAGGCGCTCTCCAGCGCCGCGCCGGGTGCCGAGGCGATGGCCTCGAACGTCACCTGGCCGCGTAGCAGCTTGCGGCAGGTATTGGGCAACAGCCCGCGCCGGCCGTGCAGGGTGCGCTGGTTATCGATGATCAACAGGTCACCCTTGTGCCAGCGATGGCAGTACAGGTACGGGTCGGCTGTCAGGTGCCGTTCCAGTTCCGCGAACCAGGCAGCCGATGCGTCCTCGCTCAGCCCGGGCACGCGGACATCCCAACTGGCCTTGACCTGGCTGTCGAAAGGCAACGCGAGGTTGAGCGAGCGGACACGGCCGTAGTCGCGGAACGTGGATATCGGATACCAGCCCTCGGGCACCGTGGCGAAGTAGCCTCGCTCAAAGGCCAGGTATTCGAGCCGGCCGTCCAGCAGCGGTTGGCGCAACGATTCGGGCATGTCCTTCCAGGCCGCGAGCTGGTCGCACACGACGGTTGCGCCATCTTCGTCGATGTTCGCAACGTCGGCGGCATACAGGATGATGAGGTCGACCTGGGTGCCGAGCAGGATGCCGTCCGTATGCAGCGGCAGGCTGCCACGGCCGGTAATGACCTTTTCCTTATCGTGGGTGCCGTCGAGCTTGAGGATGTCGGCGAAGCCGTAGCCAACGTTGGCGCTGCCCTCGTCGTAGGACACCTTGTCCCCCAGGCTTTCGACGAACTGCCGAAAGCTGTCTTCGTCGAAGTGGACGTTGCGCAGCAGGGTCACGCCATGGTCGAGCACCGCCTGGCGAACGGCCGCCAGCGGTGTTTCGTCCGGCAGATGGACGCCCAGGCCAGAGGCGGTCAGGGTCTGGCCGCGCAGGTCGCGCAAAGAAACGGATGAGTTCATGGGCGGTTCCTTCAGCAGCGGTGAGCGAGTGAGTGCAGGGCGCGGTCGAGTACGTCTTCGGCACACAGCGGCGCCAATGGCGCTCGTACGGCCTGGTCCAGCTGGGTCGCCAGTATCTGGCGGTACAGCGCCGGCGCGCTGGCGGACTGGTGGGTGGTGACGTCGATCAACTGCGACAGCGCCGTGCCCAACCCATTGCCGTGGTGGATGGCGGTCTTCTTGCGCCAGGCGACCTCGGCAGGCAGCCATTGTTCGGCGGCAAGGCGCAGGTGGCCCTTTTCGCGGCCGCGGGTGGTCTTGACCGACGGACACGTGTCCAGCGCGCTACGCAGCACGGGCAGGTCCCAGTAGGGATGAACCAGTTCGCTGCCGCAGGCTTGGGCCGCGATGCCTGTGAGTTCGCTGGAGTAACGGGTCTTGTCGACCTCGACCGCGATGCTGTTGCGGATATCTTCAGCCAGGCCGTCACCCGTGGCCATGCCGGAGTTGATCAGATCCGAGCCATAACCGGTGAAAATCGTCCGGCCTTCTTCCAGCTGCCGACAGAACGCGGTGATTGCCACGCCGATCTCTACGGCCTGGGGCTGCGGATGGCCAAAGGCGCGGATGGTCTGGGGCAGCGCGTGCAGGATCGATTGCGGGTCGAGTTCGACACGGTTCAGTGGGCGTCCGAGTGCGTCGGCCAGTTGCTGGGCGTCATCGAACTCGTTGCCCCAGGGGGTACCGATGCTGAAGGCTTCGAAGTCCGGGCACTGCGCGGCGAGCAGGGCGGCGACCAGCCCGGAGTCGACACCACCGGAAACCAGTGCGGCGACCTTGCCGGGCCGCTGCAGATGGCCGGCGATACTTTCCTGCAACGCCCTGATCTGCGTCTGTCCGGCGAACAGGGCGTCGCCGTAGCGGTCGCTTTGCAGGGCCAGGGTGTCTTGCATTGCGTCACGCCTGACGCGCACCTGGTTGCCCTGCAACACAACCTCAAGGCGGCTGCTGTGCAACAACCGGCCGATGCCATGGATGCTCGAGCGATCGTCCAGGTGCACGCCCGCCTGTTCGCGCACGCCCAACTGGCAATCGGTCAGGCTCATCCAGGCGCTGGCAGCGATCAGCAGGTCGGTTGACAGAACGAAGTTGCCTTGATGGTCGGCGCTCCAGTACAGCGCGCAGGTGTTGCGGCTGCTGGTCGTCACGGTCAGCTGGTCGCCTTGCACCTCGATCAGGTTGTCTCCCCCTATGTGCAGGCGCGTGCAAGGACGGCCAGACGCATCGTGACGGTCGTCGGGCGCGGGGACCGGCCAGGCCGAGGCATAGCCATGGAAAGCCGAGGCGGCCAGCGGCACGTGGGCGGATTCGAAGCGGTCGAGGGGACGGCTGGAAAGCAGCAACCAGGGTTGTACGGTCATGGGGTCGCCTCCAGGCTCGGTTGCACACTGGAGCGGTTGAGGATCGTCTTCATCCGGCCCTGTGCCTCGCCAGCGGCGAAGGCCGCGCGATGCGCCTGTTTGCCGGCGATGCGGGTCTGTTCCAGCCCGGCGATGAAGTCTCGGTTGAGGTAGGTCTTGGTATTGCGGAACGCGGCATCGGTGAACGCGGCGGCGCGGTGGGCCTGTTCCAGGGCGCTGGCGCGCAGTTGTCCGGCATCGGCCACTGCATGCAGCAACCCGTCGGCCATGGCGCGCGGTGCTGGCCACTCGGCACAGGACATCAGCATGTTCTGCATCAGGCTTCGACCGACGATCTTCTCCAGCATGAAGCCGCCGAAGGTGCAGGCGATGCCCAGTTCGAACTCGGGCATCTTCAGCACGCAGCGATCGCTGCCGATCCGGTAGTCGGCGGTCAGGGCTATCTGCAGGCCGATGCCGATGGCGTAGCCATCGATGGCTGCGATCAGCGGACGGTTCAACTGCAGGGCTGCGATGTACAGGTCGGTGACGTGATCGATCCAGACATCGACCTCGTTGCCACCGGTGAATGTCGAGGTTTCGTGGAAGCTGCCGCCGGCACCGAACGATCGGCCCTCGCCGCTGTGCAGCAGCACTGCACCCACCGCGTCATCCTCGTTCAACTGTCTCAGCAGTCGGGTCAGCTGGGCCATCCGTGGCATCGACCACAGGTTGTGCCGGTGCGAGTCGGTGAAGGCCACCAGCGCGACGCTGTTTTCGAAAGTAATGTCGAAATCGTAAGTGAGGTAATCGTTTTCAAGACCTGGCATCGCTAACTTCCCGTGGCGTCCTTGGTGCGAAGTGGTGCTGTCGGGCCCGATAGCGCCCGGCACTGCCTAGTAGATAGGGCGCGCGTACGGCCTGGTACCTCCCGGAACAGGGAGGTTGTTAGCGTCGTGGCAACTCACTAGCTTCTGCGGCCGCTCGAAGGCTGGCGGACGCCCTATCCGCAGGGCCCGAGTCTCCAAGGCGAATGAAACAGGATCATCGATGTTACCCAGACACCGGTTCTCGAAAGAGATCAAGGACCAGATCAAGCAGTTGTACCGCTACGACAATTACCATGGCCCCCTCGCGTTGCTGCAGAACCTGTTCTGGATCAGCCTGGCGATCTATCTGGGCCAGTCCAGTCCCTGGCTGCTGCCGTTGTCCATCCTGCTGATCGGTTCACGACAACGGGCATTGGCCACGCTGCTGCACGAAGCGGCGCATGGTGCGCTGTGTCGCAGTAAACGGCTGGAAAAATTCCTCGGCACCTGGTGCTCGGGTTACCTGATTTTCCAGGGCTGGGCCAGCTACAAGCGCTCCCACACCCTGGATCACCACCACAAGTTGGGTGACCCGGAGCGCGATCCCGACTATCGGTACTATCAGCAGTCCGGGGTGTTCGAGGCGCGTTCGACGGCCAGGTTCGCGCTTGCGCATCTCATCAGGCCGCTGCTATTCCTGGGCGCACCGCAGAGCTTGAAGTATCTGCTGGTCAACCGACTGATCCGCAGCCCCAGCAAGTGTGAGCTGTTTGCGGTGCTCGCCTGCCAGGGCGTGCTCGGCGTGAGCCTGACGATGCTGTTCGGCGCCAAGGGCTATGTCCTCTACTGGCTCTTGCCCTACCTCAGTACCTTCCAGGCCTTGACTTGGTTCATCGAGCTCGCCGAGCATTACCCGATGATCGCCCAAGCCAAGAGCGATCTGCAGGCCACCCGAAACCGCTTCAGCCATCCGCTCGAGCATTTCTTCACGGCCATGCATGGAGAGAACTTTCACCTGATCCACCATCTCTTTCCTGCCATTCCGTACTGGAACCTCAAGAAGGCTCATCGGATCCTGCTCTGCGACGCGGCATACGCCACAACGAATGCGGGGTTTGGCGGGATCTTCATATCCTCCAATTTCGCGCCGTCGATGTGGGCCGACATTTTATCGAACGACCTACCAGCGACAGGGACCGTCATCAATGCAAGCTAGTTTCAGCAAAGGCGTTATCTTTGCACTCTCCGCCGCCGCACTTAACGCCACGATCGGCGTGCTCAGTAAAGTGCTCATGAGCAATGGCTTTACTGCCAGCAGTGTCGCCGTCATAAAGACGGTCCTGGGTTGTCTGCTGCTCTCGGCTTTGCTGCTGTTTCTCAAGCGTCCGGCGACGACAGCCAAATGGACCCAGGCGGCGATCTGTGCGTTCCTCGGTATCTTCGTGCTGTTCCACTTCGAAACATCTGCCTATCGGCATTACGCCGCGGCGGGCGTGGTCGTGATGTTGATGGCCAGCGCATCCATCTCCTCCATCGTGCTCGGCCGCATATTCCTCAAGGACGCCATCACCGCCAACGCCACCGTGGGCGCGGCCCTGGCTATCGCCGGGATCGCGGTGATCTTCGGCGCCGACCTGCGGCAGGGCTTCACGCTCCAAGGCGCTGCGCTGGCTTCCATGGCGGGCTGCGGCTACGGGGCGTTTTCGGTCGCCATGAAGCGGATGGGCGTGTCCGGTGGGTTGCACTTCACCCGTCAACTGCTGTTCTTCGGCAGCCTGTACTTGTTGATGCCGGCCGCGGCCGACGGTTTCGTGATCGGTGAGCTGTCGTCCCTGGCGATTGCCGCGCTGCTGGCGCTGGCTGCGCTGCCGACCATCCTCGGCTTTTTCTGCACCACCAAGGCCATCGAATACCTCAAGCCCTCCCAGGTGCAGGCCTTGGAGCTGACCGAACCGCTGTTCGCCGCCCTGCTGGCGTTTGTGGTGCTCAATGAGGTGCCTCGCGAAAGTCTGTACGCGGGCGCGGCACTGATCATCATCGGCTTGTGTTTTTCCAACGAGCTGATCCGCCTGGGCAGAAAAACGCCTGTCCCGTCTCGCGCGTGAGCCTTTGCCAGAGGGCCTCGCTCGCACATTGATTTCAAAGCGCCATATCTCTATCTTATCGCCCCACTTTTGCGAGGGGGGCGGTTTCCCTCACGTGCTGTCTCAGGATGAGAGCACCGTCGAGCGGTGTCACAAGGAAGGGAATGGCTGTGCTGGCAATGGATGAGCTGATACAACTCAGCGAAACGGAGTGCTTCGAGGATTGGCTGGCAGGGTTGAAGACGCTGACCCGCAAGCTGGGCTACGCGAACTTCCTGTTGGGCCTCAAGCCCGGCCCCGCTGCCATGAACCAGCAGGTGCTGATCCACAGTGACTATCCCGGCGCCTGGCGCAAACGTTACGACGCCCAGGGTTATGTGGCGGTTGACCCGATCGTCCAGCATTGCCTGAACCTGAACCAGCCGTTGCTCTGGAACCGTGAAAATTACCGTCGGCCCACGGAATCGGCGTTCTTTGAAGAGGCTGCCGTGTATGGGCTCCAACGCGGACTGGCGCTGCCCCTGCATGGTCCACGGGGTGAGGCGGGTATGCTCTGTCTCAAGCACTCCGAACACGGTGCCCGAGCCACCCGCGCCATGATCGAAACCTTGCCCCTGGCGACAATGCTGCGTGACTACCTCATCGAGCGGGTCCTCAAGGCCCAGGCTGAACACCATGCGCCGGTGCATGTGACGCAACGGGAGAAAGAGGTGCTGCAATGGAGCGCGGCGGGCAAGACGACTTGGGAGATCGCGATGATCCTCTCTTGTACAACCTCGGCAATCGACTTCCATTTCAAGAACATTCGCCGCAAGTTTCAGGTCAGCTCGCGCCAGATGGCAGTGCTCAAGGCTATCCAGCAGAAATCGATCACGCCTTGAGCGTCACTGCGGACGCTGGGCGAGGTCGCTCTCCTGCAGGCGCCCGCTCAAGTACAGGCGCAACAGAATGTAAACCGGGGCGGGGACCTGGCTGGTGCATTCGATACGACTGGCGCAGGCCTGGCTGATGCCGAACCTTGACCAGAACTCGGTCTGGCTCTGCTTTTGATCCAGGCGCAGGCTGATGGCTTGGCGCGCAACCTCGCGCACGGTCGAGGTCTTGAGTAACTTCATCGGGCTGAGTCCTTCAAAAGGCAAAAACTAGCAAATCCGTCAGGCCCCAACTACCTCCCGGATCGGGGAGGGTCTCATTTATTCATTGCGAATATACGCTGTGCGACATATTTCAATCCGCCGGTATATACCCGTCATGTTTATCTCTATTGGCCGTCGCCACAAGATCAATCCTCAAGCACTGAATAACATGCACAAACTTCGGGCGCGTATCTTCAAGCAAAAGAAGATGTGGGATATACCACTGATCAATGACATGGAAATCGATGGGTACGATGCACTCGATCCTTATTACATGATCATCAATCGAAGCGCGGAGCAGGCATACGTCTGCGGTTGCTGGCGGATCCTTCCTACCACCGGGCCGAATATGTTGGCGCATACATTTCCCGAACTGCTGCACGGACAACCGGCGCCGTGCTGCGATTCGATCTGGGAGTTGAGCCGGTTTGCCATCGAGATGCCCCATGACAACCGCTTCGGCTTCTCCCAAGGCACTGTCCAGGCGATCCACGCCATTGTGAATTTCGCCCTCGGGTGTGGGGTGAAGCAGTTCGTGACAGTTACCACCGTCGGTGTCGAGAAGATGCTCATCCGTCTGGGATTGGACACCAGCCGCTTCGGCCCGGCCTTGCAGGTTGGCGTGGAACGGGCGGTGGCGCTGCGCATCGAGCTGAATGATCGAACCACGGCCGCGCTGGAGCGAGCGATCGAGGTCTATCTTGGAGACGCTGCCGATTTTTAGCATCGCCGTTTTGCTGGCGAAGTTGGCCGAGGCGATACCGGAGGTGAACATGGCCCGTTAGTACTGCAAGACTTGCGGCAATGGGTTGGCTCGACGGTAACCTGCGATTGGGCATTGAGCCAGGTTTCGAGGCGTTGCCACTCGACGTCGTTCAAATCGGCAACCCTTTCCCCGCGTCGGCCAACCATGCGCAGGCCAAATTCCTCCGGCAGAGGTGGACCGAAGCCGCCGAAGCGCCAAGCCTGATTGAACACGAGGACGTTCAGACCGCCGGTGTCGTGTTCCAGAGCTTCGCAATTGTGAACGCAATTGTGCTGCCAGATGAAACCACCCTCTTCGGTAGGTTTATAGAAGTTGTCCGATACCTTGGAGCGGTCAGGTTTCTTCGAGGAAAAACGGGCGTCGTTCCAGTACTCGGCAATGGTCAGGACCTCAGAGACGATGCCTGCCCACACGACGCTGTGGCTTGAAGTGGGATTCACTGCCGAACCTGCAAATGCGAGCACGATGTCGCCCACTTTCGCCTTCTTGCGGATGCGCGGTTTGCAAACGGCAAGCGTTACCGCCGGCGGATCGTAGTTCGGGGCGGAGCCGGCGTCCGTAGCGATCACATACGTGTGGACTCGCAAAGCCATGCCTCCTGCGTAAAGGTTCTAACGAGGGGTGCCGAGGACACCATACTGCGATGTTCGACCCCGGTTCATTTCCCGCGAAAGCTACATCTCGCCTCGGCGCAGTTCCTCAATCGCCTTTTGCAAGCCTTTGGCGTCGACTGCCATTTCCTCCCCGAGCGATTTACCAGGTTCGAGTTTTTTCATCACAGCCATACTTTGATCATCATATAGAAGCAGTTGTGCTCCCGATGGCAACGTTACGGTACGGGCAACTCGGGAGTTCCCTCCGAGCGTAGGCGGTGGCGTCGTATCAACAACCCCCCCACCACCGGGTCGAGTGGGTTGGCCTAGTCGTTGACCTGGCTGTCCTAAGCTTTTCACGTCATAGTTCAGGTCTCTTGCGAAAACAGCCGAGCACCTGTCTCTCAGTATGGCCGGGACATTGTTCTCGCCAATACTTTCATACAGGTCAAGGCACAGATAAAACTGATCATCTACACCGATCACCGAGCCAGCAATTTTCTCGACACTGGCTGCAACCACTGCCATGACGTCCTTATTGATTTCGCTCGTGCTTGCCAAGGTGGAGGCGCTTGATCCAGAAGCCGTAACCAGCGACTTTCTCGCCTCCTTCAGCGCAGCCTCAATGGCGTCAATCGACGCTTTCAACTGCTTGGCTTCATCAGTCACCGGATCCATGCCCTTGTACTTTGCACTCGCCGCGCTCAACTGGGTGGTCAGCTCAAGTACGGTGCCCGCTCTGTCCGCTGTCGCCGAGCCGCTCAGCGTCACACTTGGACCACGAACCACTCCCGTGAGCTGTTCGATCGCCATTAAAGCGACTGTGTTGCGCTGGTTCCTGGTGAGCATCATCCGGTACGCGCTCGGTGTAATGCCGGAGTTACCGTAGGCTTGGCAAATGCTGTAGAGCTGATCCCTCAGCAGCTGAATAGAATGGGTTCGCAGGCCGATACTTGCCCCCGATTCCTGAAACGCTGCCGCCAGTGCAGCCACGTCCTCTTTTTCCAGGGATAACGAACCAGCCAACGTCTTGAGCGCATCCGGGCTGGGCTCGGGGCACAACACTTCGGTGTTCTTGCCAGCCCTATCCACGCGAGTGGAGTAGGTCAGTAAACGCTCGTCGGCCTCAAGAACTCGAGACTTCTGATAAGGCGCACACCCCGTCAGTAAACAGACACTCACAATCAACACGGATGACCAAGTCAAGTTCTTCATGATCTCTTCCCTAAGAATGCGAAGGGGAGGCGGTGCTGCATGCCCAGTCGGAGCGTAGATGGCAAATTGCTGCCTCGCCAATCCCTCGCCATGCATCCTCAGAAAGGCGACGGCGGTCAGAACCGTCCCACGCTGAAAGCCTTTCGCTCACGCATTTGAAGCATTCCTTCGGGACGCTCAAACAATGGATGGGTGCGACGTACTTCCTGACACTAAAGCTTGCAGGGGTGAGTACCGAGATGAGCTTGAACGTGCTCGCCTACAACCTGAAGCGGGTCGTGAAAGTCATGCACACAGGGAGGGCTCAAGGGCCAGGCTTGCTCGCGATGGCGGCGCTGCTTCACCGCGCTATCGCGAGCAGAGGATTTCGGTCTGAAGGGCTCAGATCCGACTTACTGCTTTTCCAACACCCACTGCCGGTTGCCCGGCGTGAACGACGGCATTTCATCGGCCAGCGCTGCATTCACGGTCTGGAAAATTTCCAGCGTCTTGCCATTGCGGGCAAAGATCCAGGTGTTGCCCTGGCCGTTCTGTTGCAGCCAGATGTTGTCGTTGCCGCCGCTCATGGAGGCGCAATCGCCGGCCAGGCACAGGGCGTAACGGTCGGCGCCCGGCAGGCCGCTGACCTGGCCGTCGGGTTGGAACTGCACGGTGGCGCCCTGGCCGGGGCCGTTGGCGATGTTCCAGGTACCGCCCAGGTAGGCGGCATACAGCGCGCGTTCGAAACTGGCGCCGATGGGTGCGCCCTCCGGTACCTGAACTTTCGCACGGTCGAACACCTGCTGCGGCTCGTTCTCGGTGGCGGCCTGGCTCAACTGATCGCCGTCGCGCTTGAGCTCGCTGGCGGAGCTGCCGTAGAAGTCGACTTTCCAGGTGCCGTCTTCTTCGCCCAGCAACTTGCCTTCGACGTTTTCAAAGCCGTTGGTATAGCGCGCCTGGCCGGCCCGGGTGTTGACGTCCCATTCCAGGTTCGGGCCATAGCCTTGCAGCGCTCCGCGCAGCGGGCCGCCCTTGGCGGCAGCGTCGATGGCCGCCTGGTTGATCCAGGTGCCGCTGATGTCACGGTCGGCAGGGTCGCTGGCGCAACCGCCCAGAAAAAGGGCGAGCAGCGAGAAAGCAAGCGCTTTGCGCATGGTGGAATCCTTTCAAGACGAAAACGGCGCAGCGGGGGAGGCTGCGCCGACCTTATTACTCGATGACCAGGATGGCATCCATCTCAACCTGCGAGCCCTTTGGCAGGGCAGCCACGCCAATGGCGGCGCGGGCAGGGTAAGGCTGGTCGAAGTACTTGCCCATGATCTCGTTGACCTTGGCGAAGTGACTCAGGTCGGTGAGGAAGATGTTGAGCTTGACGATGTCCTTGAAGGAACCACCGGCGGCCTCGGCCACGGCCTTGAGGTTTTCGAACACCTGCACGGTCTGGGCTTCGAAGCCTTCCACCAGCTCCATGGTCTTCGGGTCCAGCGGGATCTGGCCCGACATGTACACGGTGTTGCCGGCCTTGATCGCCTGGGAATAGGTGCCGATGGCGGCTGGGGCCTTGTCGCTGGTGATAACGGTCTTGGTCATTGATGACTCCTTGTAAGGAATAGGGCTATTGAGGCGCTATGCGCGCATGCGGGTGATGCGGATAACGCCGGTCAGGGCGCGCAGTTTCTTGATCACGCGGGCCAGGTGCACACGGTCGTGCACGCTGACCACCAATTGGACGACGCTGATGCGGCCATCGCGCTCATCCATGCTGATTTTTTCGATATTGCCGTCGGCGGCGTTGACGCTGCTGGCCAGCAGCGCGATCAGGCCGCGCTGGTGCTCCAGCTCGACCCGCAGCTCGACGTTGAATTCTCCGGTGACATCCTTGGCCCAGGAGAGCTGGATGCATTTTTCCGGGTTGTGGCGGATTTCGCTGATGTTACGGCAGTTGTCCAGGTGCACCACCATCCCCTTGCCGGCGGACAGGTGGCCGACAATCGGGTCGCCCGGGATCGGCGTGCAACACTTGGCATAGCTGAGCACCAGGCCTTCGGTGCCGCGAATCGCCAGCGGGCCTTCGGGGCTTGGCAGTTGTTCGCCTTCGCCGAGCAGGCGACGGGCGACGACATAGGCCATGCGATTGCCCAGGCCGATGTCTTCGAGCAGGTCTTCGATCAATTCGAGGCGGTATTCGTGGAGCATCACCTGCACGCGCTCGCCCGGGATCTTGTCCAGGGAGCTGTCGAAACCGTTCAGGACCTTGTTCAGCAGGCGTTCGCCGAGGCTGATGGATTCGGAGCGGCGTTGCAGTTTCAACGCATGCCGGATGTGCGTACGGGCCTTGCCGGTGACCACGAAGTTGAGCCATGCCGGGTTGGGCCGTGCGCCGGGGGCGCTGACGATTTCCACCGTGGAGCCGCTTTGCAGCGGCTCGGACAACGGTGCCAGGCGACGGTTGATGCGGCACGCGATGCAGCTGTTGCCGACATCGGTGTGCACCGCATAGGCAAAATCCACGGCCGTGGAGCCTTTGGGCAGCTCCATGATCCGGCCTTTGGGGGTGAAGACATAGACCTCGTCCGGGAACAGGTCGATCTTCACGCTCTCGATGAATTCCAGGGAGTTGCCGGCGCGCTGCTGCATTTCCAGCACACCCTTGACCCACTGCCGGGCCCGGGCGTGGGTGCTCTTGGGTTGTTCGTCACCGCTGGATTTGTAGAGCCAGTGGGCGGCGATGCCGTTGTTGGCCATCTCTTCCATTTCACGGGTGCGGATCTGGATTTCGATCGGGACGCCGTGCATGCCGAACAACGTGGTGTGCAGCGACTGGTAGCCGTTGGCCTTGGGGATCGCGATGTAATCCTTGAAGCGCCCCGGTAACGGTTTGTACAGATTATGTACAGCACCCAGCACGCGGTAGCAGGTGTCGACCTTGTCGACGATGATCCGGAACGCGTAGACGTCCATGATCTCGTTGAAGGCCCGACGCTTGCCGCGCATTTTCTTGTAGATGCCGTAGAGGTGTTTCTGCCGGCCGCTGACTTCGCCTTCGATGCCGTCGATGGCCAGGCAGTGGCTCAGGGACTCTTCGATCTTGTTGACGATTTCCTTGCGGTTGCCCCGGGCGCGCTTGACGGCCTGGTTGATCCGCGCCGAACGCATCGGGTGCATGGCCTTGAAGCCGAGGTCTTCGAACTCGATGCGGATCGCGTGCATGCCCAGGCGATTGGCGATGGGGGCGTAGATTTCCAGGGTTTCCTTGGCGATGCGCCGGCGTTTTTCGCCGGACAGCACTTCCAGGGTGCGCATGTTGTGCAGGCGGTCGGCGAGCTTGACCAGGATCACGCGGATGTCGCGCGCCATGGCCATGGCCATTTTCTGGAAGTTCTCGGCCTGGGCCTCGGCCTTGGTCTCGAAGTTCATCTGGGTCAGCTTGCTGACCCCGTCGACCAGTTCGGCCACGGTTTCGCCGAACTGCGCTTGCAGCGCTTCCTTGGCAATGCCAGTGTCTTCGATCACGTCATGCAGCATCGCCGCCATCAGGCTCTGATGGTCCATGTGCATGTCGGCAAGAATATTCGCCACGGCAAGCGGGTGCGTGACGTACGCCTCGCCGCTGCGGCGGCGTTGGCCGTCGTGGGCTTGTTCGGCGTAGAAATAGGCTCGGCGGACCAGGTTGACCTGGTCCGTGCCGAGGTAGGCCGATAAGCGATCGGCGAGGGCGTCTATGCTCGGCATGATGATGACTCCTGCCGTTTGCTGTGACCCCGCGCCGTGCTACGTCGACCAGGCATAGGCTTAGACCGCCTCGTTGGACTCGTCCTCGAACGCTGCGAACAGCGGTTCGTCTTCGACGATTTCAGCGTTGGCGATGAACTCGTAGCTCATCAGGCCCTCGGCGATTTCACGCAGCGCTACCACGGTAGGCTTGTCGTTTTCCCACTGGACCAATGGCTCTTTGCCGCCGGTGGCCAGTTGACGGGCACGCTTGGTAGAGAGCATGACCAGCTCAAAGCGGTTTTCCACGTGTTCTAGGCAGTCTTCAACGGTTACGCGGGCCATGGTATTCCTCGGAGCGAATGCAATATGCGCGCTGCCCGGTTGGGCGAGCGGACTCGACAGTTTAAAAAAACACCAGCGTTTAGGGAAGCGCTGATTTTTTAACCAAACCCCTCGGCGCGCTGCGAGTACCAATGTAAAGCCGTCGCAGCGGTTTTGGGAAGGGCTGTTCAGCCCAGCAGTTCGGCCAATAATTTACCGAAACGTTGCTGCTGGCGTTTCTGCTGCAGCTGGCTGGCGCGGAAAATCGCCTTGAGATCATCCAGCGCGTGGGCGAAATCGTCGTTGATGATCAGGTAATCGTAGTCGACGTAGTGGCTCATTTCGCTGACCGCTTCACGCATCCGGCCTTCGATGATCTCGTCGCTGTCCTGGCCGCGATTGGTCAGGCGCTGGCGCAACGCCTGCTGGCTCGGCGGCAGGATGAAGATCGAACGGGCCTGGGGCATCAGCTTGCGTACCTGCTCGGCGCCTTGCCAGTCGATTTCCAGGATCAGGTCATGGCCTTCGTCGAGGGTCTGCTGCAGATAGCTTTGCGAGGTGCCGTAGAGGTTGCCGAAGACTTCGGCGCGCTCCAGGAAGTCGCCGTGTTCGGCCATCTTCACGAATTCTTCGCGGTCGACGAAGTGATAGTTCACGCCGTTCGCTTCGCCCGGGCGCATGGCACGGGTGGTGTGCGAGACCGAGACGCGGATCTGCGGCTCGGCGTCGATCAGGGCCTTGACCAGGCTGGTCTTGCCGGCGCCCGAGGGCGCGGAAATGATGTAGAGGGTGCCGGTGCTGTGGGTCATGTTGTTAGCCTTACTCAATGTTCTGCACTTGTTCGCGCATTTGCTCGATCAACACCTTGAGGTTGACCGCCGCCTGGGTGCTGCGCGGGTCGAAGGCCTTGGAGCCCAGTGTATTGGCTTCGCGGTTGAGCTCCTGCATCAGGAAGTCGAGGCGGCGACCGGCCGCGCCGCCGGACTTGAGCACCCGGCGAACTTCGATGATATGAGTGCTCAGGCGATCCAGTTCTTCGGCCACGTCGCTCTTTTGCGCGAGCATGACCATTTCCTGTTCCAGCCGTTGCGGGTCCAGCTCGGCCTTCATGTCGGTGAAGCGGTCGAGGACTTTCTGGCGCTGGGTGGCGAGCATCTGCGGGACCAGCTCGCGCAGCGTGGTGACGTCTTCTTCGATGGAGCTCAGGCGCTCGTTGATCAGCCGGGCCAGCTCCGCGCCTTCACGCTCGCGACCGGCCTTGAGTTCGTGCAAGCCTTGGTTGAACAGCGCCAACGCTTCGGCGTTCAGCGCTTGCGGGTCGCTCGCGTCACCCACCAGCACGCCGGGCCAGGCCAGGACTTCCAGCGGGTTCAGGGCGGCGGGGTTCTTGATCAGGCTGGCGACGGTTTCGGCGGCGGCCACCAGTTGCGCGGCGCGCTCGCGGTCCACTTGCAGGGCTTTGCCGGTGCTTTCTTCGGTGAAACGCAGGGTGCATTCCAGCTTGCCCCGGGACAGGCCTTGGCGCAGCGCTTCGCGCACACCGCCTTCCAGGTCGCGGAAGGACTCGGGCAGGCGCAGGTGCGGCTCCAGGTAACGGCTGTTGACCGAGCGCAGTTCCCAGCTCAGCGTGCCTTGGGCCCCGGCTTTTTCGACGCGGGCGAAGGCGGTCATGCTGTGCACCATGGAGGTTCCTCGCAATGCAGGCCGGCACGACGGTGGTCGTGGGCCTGGGATCTGTAGATAAAAGCCCGAGGGCAGCAAAGGCGCAGGATTGTAGCGCAGTGGGACGCAAGCGCCCAAACAGCTCCGGTAACAAAGCGCCGCAGCCCGTCGGCCGGGGCTTTGAGGGCACCCACTCGCGCCCGCTTTTTAGCGCTGTGCGACGTTTTAACTGCCCTCTGACGGTTCACGGCTCTATAATGCCAGGCAGTTTTCCGTCCTCTGTACAGGTGTTCCCTATGAAACGTCCAAGTGGTCGCGCTGCCGATCAGCTTCGCTCGATCCGCATTACCCGCAACTACACCAAACACGCCGAGGGATCTGTACTGGTCGAATTCGGTGATACCAAGGTCATCTGCACCGTCAGCGTCGAAAACGGCGTGCCACGGTTCCTCAAGGGCCAGGGCCAGGGCTGGCTGACCGCCGAATACGGCATGCTGCCGCGCGCCACCGGTGAGCGGAACCAGCGTGAGGCCAGCCGTGGCAAGCAGGGTGGTCGTACCCTGGAAATCCAACGGCTGATCGGCCGTTCGCTGCGCGCTGCGCTGGACATGTCCAAGCTGGGCGACGTGACGCTGTATGTCGATTGCGACGTGATCCAGGCCGATGGCGGCACCCGTACGGCCTCCATCACCGGGGCCATGGTTGCGCTGGTCGATGCCTTGAAAGTGATCAAGAAGCGCGGTGGCCTCAAGGGCGGCGACCCGCTCAAGCAAATGATCGCCGCTGTGTCCGTGGGCATGTACCAAGGCGAGCCGGTGCTGGACCTGGATTACCTGGAAGACTCCGCCGCCGAGACCGACCTGAACGTGGTCATGACCAGCGCCGGCGGCTTCATCGAAGTCCAGGGTACCGCTGAAGGCGCGCCGTTCCAGCCGGAAGATTTGAACGCTATGCTGGAGTTGGCGAAGAAAGGCATGAACGAGATCTTCGAATTGCAAAAAGCCGCGTTGGCTGACTGATCGATTCCTGCTTCAAGACAACAAGGAGAGCGTCATGAGTGATGAACAAATCCTGCTGCCCCAGCCGAGCAAAGAGGCGCGTCAATGGGCAATGTTTTGTCACCTGTCCGCCTTGTTGGGGATCTGGATTCCGTTTGGCACGCTGATCGGACCGTTGGTGCTCTGGCAGCTCAAGCGTGAATCCGACCCGTTCATCGATGCCCAGGGCAAGGAAGCGCTGAACTTCCAGATCACCGTGGCGATTGCTTCGGCGATCTGCCTGCTGCTGATGATCGTGGTGATTGGCTTCTTCCTGTTCGGCCTGGTGGCCATCGGTGCGCTGGTGCTGACCATCATAGGTGGCGTGAAGGCCAATGAAGGGCAGCCGTATCGGTATCCGTTCACCTGGCGATTGGTCAAATAACGATCAATGCTGTGATTCATAAGAATGCCCCGATTTATCGGGGCATTCTTTTTTAAATAAAATGTCTCTATCCCTGTAGGGCATCCAATTGCCTGGCGCGTTATCGTGCGGATCCATGTAGCGCTCTTAAATTTTTAGTCACAACTCACGAAGTTTCAAGGTGGTCTATGTCCTTGGCAATAACACGCGTCGATTGATAGAGTTGCCCCAAGTTATATTCCTTTAGAAATATTTCGATATATTCAGACCATTGAAGGTCCTTGAATTCAAAGCCAATCAGTGTTGAGGCAATCAACCTGTTCAAGCGGCGTGCCCAGGTAAAAAGTTCGCCCTGAATAGATATATTCAAAGAATAAACACTTATGTTTCAGCTCGACTTCTACGGAACCCTTGTCGCCGCCTCTTTAGTGCTTTTGCTGGGGCGCGGCCTTGTTAAACGTGTCGGTTTTCTACGCGCCTACAATATTCCCGAGCCCGTGGCGGGAGGGTTGGTAGTTGCCCTGCTGCTCCTGGCGTTACGGGGGCTTGAAGTTGAAGTGCGTTTTGATACTTCATTGCAAACACCCTTGATGCTGGCGTTTTTTGCCACGATTGGCTTGAGTGCGGATTTCGCCAGCCTGAAGAAAGGTGGCCGCGTGGTGGGGATTTTCCTGTTGGCGGTCACCGGCCTGTTGGTGGTCCAGAATGCCATGGGCATCGGACTCGCAAAAGCACTGGGGCTCGATCCGTTGATGGGATTGCTGACCGGCTCGATTACCTTGGCGGGCGGTCACGGCACTGGTGCGGCGTGGGGAACGGTGTTCAGCGAGAAGTTCGGTCTGGCGTCCGCCTCCGAGCTTGCGATGGCTTCTGCGACGTTTGGCTTGGTGTTGGGTGGCTTGATCGGTGGGCCGGTTGCGCGCCTGCTCATCAAGCGTGTCCAGTCGCCCGGCGGCCTTGAGCCAGAAAAGCCCCGCGTACCCAAGGGCTTCGAACAGCCAAACAAAGAGCGCTCGATTACGCCATTTTCGTTTATCGAGACGCTCGCCCTGATCGCGGTCAGCCTGTTGGCCGGCACGCTCCTGAATGGACAGCTCCACGACACCGCATTCGAGTTGCCGACGTTCGTTTGTGTCCTTTTCGTGGGCGTGATCCTACGCAACGGGCTTTCGGCACTTGGCCTGTATCAAGTATTCGAGCGAGAAGTGTCCGTGCTCGGCAATGTCAGCTTGTCACTGTTCCTGGCGATTGCCTTGATGTCACTCAAGTTGTGGGACCTGGCATCACTGGCCTTGCCGATCTTCATCATTCTGGCGGCCCAGACATTGGTCATGGCCCTGTTTGCGATTTTCGTGACGTTCAGGCTCATGGGCAGTCACTACGATGCCGCAGTATTGGCGGCAGGGCATTGCGGTTTTGGACTGGGCGCCACGCCAACGGCCATCGCCAACATGCAAGCCGTGACGCAGCGCTACGGACCTTCGCAGATAGCGTTTCTGGTGGTGCCGATGGTAGGGGCGTTCTTCATCGACATCATTAACGTCATCGTCATCAAGTTGTACCTGGCCCTGCCGTTTTTTGCCGTGGCTTGATGATCGAGGCACTAGCGCGCTCCATGAAAAATGCCCGTATCTTGCAATACGGGCATTTTTCGGGGCGGTCGGCCTGAAGGCTGTCGCCGATACGCTTAGATGGTCAGCGTCCAGTCGTAATCCACGATCAGCGGCGCATGCTGCGAGAACCGTGGCTGGCGCGGCAGGCGGGCGCTGCGTACGAAGCGGCGCAGCCCGGGCGTCAGCAACTGGTAGTCGAAACGCCAACCGAGGTTGAGCATCTCGGCCTGCTCGTTGTCCGGCCACCAGCTGTACTGGTCGCCTTCGCGGCTGACTTCACGCAGGGCATCGACATAGCCCATGTTGCCAATGATTTCGTCCATCCAGGCCCGTTCCGGCGCCAGGAAACCAGGAGATTGTTGGCTGTCGCGCCAGTTCTTGATATCCAGCTTCTGTTGCGCCACGTACAGCGAGCCACAATAGATGTACTCGCGACGTTTGCGCCGCTGTTTATCCAGGTAACGAGCGAAGTCGTCCATCAACTTGAATTTCTGATTCAAATCTTCATCGCCGTTCTGCCCCGAAGGGAGCAGTAAGGTCGCGATGCTGACCTTGTCGAAATCGGCTTGCAGGTAGCGCCCGTAGCGGTCCGCCGTCTCGAAACCGAGACCGTTGATGACAGCCTTCGGTTGCAGCCGCGAGTACAAAGCCACGCCACCCTGGGCGGGGACTTCGGCATCGCAGGCATAAAGGAAGTAACCATCCAGTTGGAAGGCTGCATCGTCCAGTTCAAAGGCGGAGGCGCGGGTGTCCTGCAGGCAGATGACGTCGGCATTCTGTGCTTGCAGCCAACTGAGCAAACCACGCTCCACTGCAGCCTGAATACCATTGACGTTCACACTGATGATCCGCATAAATGGCCCCAAAAATCACGTGCGTGTATGATACACGCCGTGTACCTATTTAGCTAAATCCGCGGTATTTGAGGCTTTTTTCATGCAGGCGTATCAGCGCGATTTCATTCGCTTTGCCATCGATCGCGGGGTTTTGCGCTTCGGTGAATTCACCCTCAAGTCCGGGCGTACCAGCCCGTACTTCTTCAATGCAGGCCTGTTCAACAGCGGAACCGCCCTGGCGCAGTTGGGTCGTTTCTATGCGGCGGCCATCGTCGAGAGCGGCATCCCGTTCGACGTATTGTTCGGCCCGGCTTACAAAGGCATCCCCCTGGCCGCCACCACCGCCGTCGCCCTGGCCGAACACCATGGCCGCGACCTGCCTTGGTGTTTCAACCGCAAGGAAGCCAAGGCCCACGGCGAAGGCGGCAGCCTGGTCGGTGCGCCGCTGACCGGCGATGTGTTGATTATCGATGACGTGATCACTGCCGGCACCGCCATTCGCGAGGTGATGCAGATCATCGCTTCCCAGGAAGGCGCTAAGGCGGCCGGCGTGCTGATCGCCCTGAACCGTCAGGAGCGCGGCAACGGTGAGCTGTCGGCGATCCAGGAAGTGGAGCGCGATTTCGGCATTCCGGTGATCAGCATCGTGTCGCTGAACCAGGTGCTGGAGTTTTTGGCCGACGACCCGCAGCTCAAGCAGCATTTGCCGGCGGTTGAGGCTTATCGGGCGCAGTTTGGCGTTTGATTGGCTTGCGCTAAACCCCTGTGGGAGCGGGCTTGCTCGCGAATGCGGCGGCACATCCGACATTGTGTTTGTCTGACCCACCGCTTTCGCGAGCAAGCCCGCTCCCACATAAGTCTGCCTTCACTAGTAATCAGTGCCAAAAAAAGACCCCGCTCAACCAGGTTGAGCGGGGTCTTTTTTACCGGTATCGCTTAAGGACGCTTGCGATTGCTGATCAACGTACCCACACCCGTATCGGTGAAGATCTCCAGCAGAATCGCATTCGGCACCCGGCCGTCGATGATCAGCGAGCTGCCGACGCCGCCCTGAACCGCTTCCAGCGCGCAACGAATCTTCGGCAGCATGCCGCCGTAGATGGTGCCATCGGCGATCAGGTCATCTACCTGCTGGGTCGACAACCCGGTCAGGACCTTGCCGGTCTTGTCCATCAGGCCGGCGATGTTGGTCAGCAGCATCAGCTTTTCAGCTTTCAGTGCCTCGGCAACCTTGCCCGCCACCAGGTCGGCGTTGATGTTGTACGACTCACCGTTGGCGCCCACGCCGATAGGCGCGATCACCGGGATAAAGTCGCCCTTGACCAGCAGGTTCAACAGGTCGGTGTTGATGCCGACCACTTCGCCCACATGACCGATGTCGATGATTTCCGGCTGGGTCATCTCCGGCGTCTGGCGGGTGACGGTGAGTTTCTTCGCCCGGATCAGCTCGGCGTCCTTGCCCGTCAGGCCAATGGCGCTGCCGCCATGGCGGTTGATCAGGTTGACGATGTCCTTGTTGACCTGGCCGCCGAGGACCATTTCCACCACATCCATGGTCTGCGCGTCAGTCACGCGCATGCCGTCGATGAAGTGGCTCTCGATGGACAGGCGCTTGAGCAGGTCGCCGATTTGCGGGCCGCCGCCGTGGACCACCACCGGGTTGATGCCCACGGCCTTCATCAGCACGATGTCGCGGGCGAAGCCGGTTTTCAGCTCCTCGCTTTCCATCGCGTTGCCGCCGTATTTGATCACCAGGGTCTTGCCGACGTAGCGTCGGATATAAGGCAACGCTTCGGACAGGACCTTGGCGGTGTTGGCGGCGGCTTCGCGTTCGAGGGTCATTCAGGGCTCCGGTAGTGCTTCAAAAAATCAAAACGGTAGTTGGAGATCAGGTGCAACACGTTTGAGTTGGGTGTGGAACACGTCCTTGATGCGCTGCAGTTCGGCCTCGTTGTCGGCCTCGAAACGCAGCACCAGCACCGGGGTGGTGTTGGAAGCGCGGACCAGGCCCCAGCCTTGTGGGTAGTCGACCCGTACACCGTCGATGGTGGTCAGTTCGGCGCCTTCGCCCCACTGGGCGTCGTGCAGTGCATCAATGATGCTGAATTTGCTCTCTTCGGTCACATGGATATTGATTTCCGGCGTAGAAATATCGTTCGGGAAGGTCGCGAACAGTGCTTCGGCCGTGGATTTTTCCTTGCTGAGGATCTCCAGCAAGCGCGCGGCGCTGTAGATACCGTCGTCGAAACCGAACCAGCGCTCCTTGAAGAAGATGTGGCCACTCATTTCACCGGCCAGCAGGGCGCCGCTCTGTTTCATTTTCTTCTTGATCAACGAATGACCGGTTTTCCACATCAGCGGGCGACCGCCATATTCCTTGATCAGCGGGACCAGGCGACGGGTGCACTTAACGTCGAAGATGATTTCGGCGTTCGGATTGCGCGCCACCACGTCGCGAGCGAACAGCATCAACAGGCGATCGGGGAACACCACGCTGCCGGTATTGGTCACCACGCCGACGCGGTCGCCGTCGCCGTCGAAGGCCAGGCCCAGGTCGGCGTTGGTTTCCTTGACCTTGGCGATCAGGTCTTGCAGGTTTTCCAGTTTGCCCGGGTCCGGGTGGTGGTTGGGGAAGTTGCCGTCCACGTCGCAGAACAGCGGGATGACTTCGCAGTTCAGGGCTTCGATCAGTTGCGGAGCGATCACGCCGGCCGCACCGTTGCCGCAGTCGACCACCACTTTCAGGCGTCGGGCGAGCTTCACGTCCTTGACGATCTCGTCGTTGTAGCGCTCAAGGATGTCGACCTTGGTCACGCTGCCCTGGCCGCTGCTCAGGTCGTTGGTCTTGAGGCGGGTGTGCAGGGCCTGGATCTGCTCGTTGGCGAGGGTGTCGCCGGCGATGACGATCTTGAAGCCGTTGTAGTTCGACGGGTTGTGGCTGCCGGTGAGCATGACCCCGGACTTGCCGGCCAGCACGTTGGCGGCGTAGTACAGCGCTGGCGTGGGCACCAGGCCCACGTCACTGACGTGACAGCCGCTGTCGGCAACGCCTTTGATCAATTGTTCGACCAGCTCGGGGCCCGACAAGCGGCCGTCGCGGCCGACGCACACGTTCGGTTCACCCTGGGCCAGGCTTTGGGAGCCAATGGCGCGACCGATCCAGTAGGCGGTTTCGGCGGTGAGGGTTTCCGGTACCACGCCACGGATGTCGTAGGCGCGGAAGATGCTATCAGGGAAGATCGGGGCGATTGCGGCTGGGGTGTTCATGGGCGGGGCGCTCTATCAGGAAAGTGACTGGACAGGCCGACACGGGGCGTCGGCAGGCTCAAGCTGAAGGGTATGACGGCGTTTTTGACAGAGAGTTCGTGGTGGGAAATTGCCATGAGACAGCGTTACCCCGGCCTCGCTCGCCTAATACATTGATTCCGGATGGGAAACCTAGCAGAAAGCCATTGCGCATTTTTTGTCCTGAAACAGAAGCTTCACAAACGGGCCGGGCAGGACGCCCGGCCCGGAACCGCACGGTCAATGGCTGCCGGAGTGCCCGAAACCACCGGCGCCGCGCTGGCTCTCGTCGAATTCCTCGACCAGTTCGAAGTGAGCCTGGACCACCGGCACCAGCACCAACTGCGCGATGCGCTCGCCCACGGCGATGTTGAAGGCCGTTTGGCCGCGATTCCAGCACGACACCATCAATTCGCCCTGGTAGTCGGAATCGATCAGGCCCACCAGGTTGCCCAGCACGATGCCGTGCTTGTGGCCCAGGCCCGAGCGCGGCAGGATCAGCGCGGCCAGGCCCGGGTCGCCGATGTACACCGACAGGCCGGTAGGAATCAGCAGGGTCTGGCCTGGTTCCAGGATCGTGTCCTGCTTGAGCATCGCCCGCAGGTCGAGGCCGGCGGAGCCCGGTGTGGCGTATTGCGGCAGTGGGAATTCGCTACCGATGCGTGGATCGAGAATCTTGGCTTGTAAGGCGTGCATGAAAATTAAACCTGGTTCAGACGTTCGGCGATAAAAGTGATCAGCTGGCGGGCAATCTTGCTCTTGCTAGTCTGGGCGAAAAGCGTGGCGTGCAACTGGCGGTCGATCACGCTGCAGGCGTTTTCTTCGCTGTTGAAGCCGATGCTCGGATTGGCGACGTCGTTGGCGACGATCAAGTCGAGATTCTTGTCCTTGAGCTTGCGGGCGGCGTAATCGAGCAGGTGTTCGGTCTCGGCGGCGAAGCCGACACTGAACGGACGGTCGGGGCGGGTGGCGATGCTGGCCAGGATGTCCGGGTTGCGCACCATTTGTAGTAGCAGGCCGTCGCCGCTTGTAGGGTCTTTCTTCAATTTTTGCGGGGCAACGACTTCGGGGCGGTAGTCCGCTACCGCCGCCGAGGCGATGAACAGGTCGCAGGGAATGGCCGCTTCACAGGCCGCGAGCATGTCCCGGGCACTGACCACGTCGATGCGCGTGACCCGGTCCGGGGTTGGCAAGTGCACGGGGCCGGTGATCAGCGTCACCCGGGCACCGGCCTCCACAGCGGCTTCGGCCAGGGCGAAGCCCATTTTCCCGGAGCTGTGGTTGGTGATGTAGCGCACCGGGTCGATGTTTTCCTGGGTCGGCCCGGCGGTGATCAGCACGTGCTTGCCGGTCAGGGCCTGGCGCTGGAAGCAGTCGGCGGCGCACTGGGCCAGGTCCGAGGCTTCGAGCATGCGCCCCATGCCGACATCGCCGCAGGCCTGGCTGCCAGAGGCTGGGCCAAAGACTTTCAGGGCGCGGCTTTCCAGCAGTTGCAGGTTGGCCTGGGTGGCCGGGTCGCGCCACATGGCCTGGTTCATGGCGGGTGCGACGGCGACCACGGCGTCGGTGGCGAGCACCAGGGTGGTCAGCAAATCATCGGCAATACCCTGGGCCAGGCGGGCGATCAAGTCAGCCGTGGCCGGGGCGATCAGCACCAGGTCGGCCCACTTGGCCAGTTCGATATGGCCCATGGCGGCTTCGGCCGCCGGGTCGAGCAAGTCCAGGTGGACCGGGTGCCCCGACAGGGCTTGCATGGTCAGTGGGGTAATGAACTCGCTGCCGCCACGGGTCATGACGACCCGTACTTCCGCGCCCTGGTCGATGAGTCGGCGAACCAGCTCGGCGCTCTTGTAGGCGGCAATGCCGCCGCCGACGCCCAGAACGATGCGTTTCCGATACAGCCGCTGCATAGGCCTGCCTTTCGATTTCAGTGGTCAGTGCAAGGCGAACCCCTTGGCAGCAGCTGCCAGGGTGCAAATCGCCTGCAAAAAAGATGGGCTACGATATCACAGCGACCGCTACGGAACAGCGGCGCCCACAATCAGGGAGATGCCATGAGTATTCGCGATTGGCCTGTGGCCGAGCGGCCGCGGGAGAGGTTACTGGCGCTGGGGGCGGGGAGTCTTTCGGACGCCGAGCTGCTGGCGATTTTTTTACGAACCGGCGTGTCCGGCAAAAGCGCGGTGGATCTGGCGCGACAACTGTTGATTCAATTTGGCAGCCTGCGCGCGCTGCTTGAAGCGGATCAGATCACATTCAGTAATCACATGGGGCTCGGGCCAGCGAAGTTTGCCCAGCTGCAGGCGGCTCAGGAAATGAGTCGGCGGCATCTGGCTGAACGGGCGCGGGAAAAGACCATGCTGGAAAGCCCGTTGGCGGTTCGTGAATACCTGAAGTCCATGCTGCGCCACGAACCCCACGAGGTGTTCGGTTGCCTGTTTCTCAATTCCAAGCATCAAGTACTGACCTTCGAGGCGCTGTTCCGCGGATCTATCGACAGCGCCAGTGTCCATCCCCGGCAGGTGGTCAAGCGCGCACTGGCCCACAACGCCGCTGCGTTGATCCTGTGCCACAACCATCCCTCCGGCAGCACCGAGCCCAGCCAGGCCGACCGGGTGCTCACCGAACGGCTCCAGGAGGCCCTGGAGCTGATCGACGTGCGGGTGCTCGACCACTTCATTGTTGGCGATGGGGAGCCGCTGTCGATGGCGGAGTATGGGTGGATGTGAGGCAGCGGCAAGCTGTCAGCTTCAAGCCGCAAGTTCAGAGCCGGGTGTGATCTGCTCTTGAGCTTGCAGCTTGCAGCTTGCAGCTTGCAGCTTGCAGCTTACGGCTTGAGCCTGACCTTCGAGTAATCCTGCCGCCCAAACGGGCTCACCGCATAACCCTGCACATCCTTGCGGGTGAGTGCGAAGGCGGTGGGGTGCGCCAGGGGCAGCCACAGGGCCTGCTGCTGGATCTGGGCCTGGGCCTGCTCGTAGAGCTTGGCACGCACGCCTTGTTCGCCGGTGGTCTTGCCGGCGCTGATCAGTTTGTCCAGGTCCGGGTTGCAGTAGCGGGCGAAGTTGGTGCCGGACTTGAGTGCCGCGCAGGAAAACTGCGGAGTGAGGAAGTTGTCCGGGTCGCCGTTGTCACCGGCCCAGCCCATGAACAGCAGGTCATGTTCGCCGGCCTTGGCGCGGCGGATCAGTTCGCCCCATTCGATCACGCGGATTTCCGCCTGGATGCCGATCTGCGCCAGGTCGGATTGCAACAGCTGTGCGCCAACGCTGGGGTTGGGGTTGAGCAGGCTGCCGGAGGGGCGGGTCCAGATGGTGGTCTGGAAACCTTCCTTCAAGCCGGCCTTGGCCAGCAGGTCACGGGCCTTGGCCGGGTCGTGGGCGTAGCCGGGCAGGCTCTTGGCATAGCTCCAGGTGTTGGGCGGGTAGGGGCCGTTGGCGGCTTCGGCGGTGCCTTCGAAGACGGTCTTGAGGTAGCTGGCCTTGTCGAAGGCCAAGTTGATGGCTTGTCGCACCTCAGGCTTGTCCAGTGGCGGATGCTGGCTGTTGATCGCCACGAACGCGGTCATGAAGGCGTCGGTCTGGGCCACGCTCAGGGTCGGTTCCTGCCGGGCGGCCTGCACGTCCAGCGGCTTGGGCGACAAGGCGATCTGGCATTCGTTGCGGCGCAGTTTCTGCAAGCGCACATTGGCATCCGGCGTGATGGCGAAGACCAGCGGGTCCACTTTGGGCTTGCCGCCGAAATAGGCGTCGTTGGCCTTGTAGCGGATCGAGGCGTCCTTCTGGAATCGGCTGAAGATGAACGGGCCGGTGCCGATCGGCTGGTTGTTGAGTTTTTCTGGCGTGCCGGCCTGCATCAGTTGATCGGCGTATTCGGCCGAATAGATGGAGGCAAAGCCCATGCTCAACGTTGCCAGGAAGGTCGAATCGGCGTGATCGAGGGTGAAACGCACGGTCAGCGGGTCCAGGGCGTCGATTTTCTTGATCAGCGCCGGCAATTGCATGGACTGGGCGTGGGGAAAACCGCTTTGCGCAACCTTGTGCCACGGGTTCGCCGGGTCGAGCATGCGCTCGAAGCTGAACTTCACGTCCTCGGCGGTCAGGTCGCGGCGCGGCGTGAAGTACTCGGTGTGATGGAACTTGACCTGTGGCCGCAGCTTGAACACGTAGGTCAGGCCATCGGTAGAGACTTCCCAGCGCTCGGCCAGGCTGGGGGCCACTTTGCCGCTGGCGGTATCGAAATCCACCAGGCGGTTCATCAGCACATCGGCGGAGGCGTTGGTGGTGGTCAGGGAGTTGTATTGGACGACATCGAACCCCTCCGGGCTGGCTTCGGTGCAGACGCTCAGGGCGGCGGCCAAGGCCTGGGGGGGGATCAGCAGAGGGGCGAGCAAAAACGGTAGGGCAGCGAGGCGCATGGTCGGTTTCCTGTGCAAGTCGGAGGCCCATCTGCGAGTGCAGTCTGGAAAAGGCCTACCCTAGTGGGCTCGCTGGCAAATGACTATCCCCTTTTTGCATTTTCCGGCACTCTGCGGCGACGGTATGGGTGGCCAGAACCTGCCGCACGTGAAAAAACCTGCGTGCAGCGACGAGCGGTCAGGGGCCGTGCCAGCCTCTGCCCCAGCCGTCCGGGGCGGTGAGCCGAGGTTTTTCCAGGAAGACAAATCACATCGACTGTTGTTGCTCTGTGGTCTTTCTGGTATAAAGCAGCGCTCTTTTCTAGGGGCCCGGTTCCTTCACTGTAGGTGTAGCCGGTAAGACCCTTAAAGAAACGCGGCGCCTGGCGCCAAATGACTGAGAGATTAAGCGGCCAACCCATGCCGGGTTGGGCATGTGGTTTTAGAGGGCTGAGGCATGTCGAGAGTCTGTCAAGTTACCGGTAAGGGTCCGGTGACTGGGAATAACATTTCCCACGCAAACAACAAAACCCGTCGTCGTTTCCTGC
Organism: Pseudomonas sp. NFACC37-1; assembly: GCF_900101575.1. NCBI lineage: Bacteria > Pseudomonadati > Pseudomonadota > Gammaproteobacteria > Pseudomonadales > Pseudomonadaceae > Pseudomonas > Pseudomonas sp. NFACC37-1. Next base: position 40,609 of record NZ_FMUZ01000034.1, read on the forward strand.
CGAACCTGCAGCATCACCGCTTCTGGGTTGAAGAAGAGAAACGTTTTGTGCGTCTGCGCGTATCTGCCAAGGGCATGCGTATCATCGACAAGCGTGGCATCAGTGTCGTGCTGGCCGAACTTCGTCGCGATGGCAAGGTTTAAGGGAGCTAATCATGCGTGAATTGATTCGTTTGATCTCGAGCGCCGGTACTGGTCACTTCTACACTACCGACAAGAACAAGCGTACTACCCCGGACAAAATCGAGATCAAGAAATATGATCCGGTTGTTCGCAAGCACGTGATCTACAAGGAAGGCAAAATCAAGTAATTGATTTTTCCCTCTTACGAAAAAGGCCCGTATCGCGAGATACGGGCCTTTTTTGTTGCGTTTGGGGTTTGTGGATCAACCGCATTTAATGCCGACGATAATCCCGTCGGCATCAGTTACAAGATTGATGCGTCGCGGGCTCAGATCGTAGGTTATAGGGTGCTTTGGGCCTGCGGGGCGAACCTGGGCCCCGTTAGCCAGGGCGCGAACCTCTTCACGCAGCTCGCGGGTATATTTTTGGCCAATGGTGTACTGGGCGATAGCGATATCGCACTGATCGTGGGGCATCGGCACGACAACGGTGTCGTTTTGACTAGGCATTTTTAGCTTCCTTGCTGAGTTTTAAAAAGTTGAGGCACTCACCGGTCGGGTTGGTCGCGCATCCTGCGCGTCCCCCGCGACGATAATTTGTGCGTGCCTGCGACAGGTTTTAATCGTCACCGCGGCCATTGACCAATGATTAAGTGTCACTGTCTTTTACGGTTTGGCTGTGGCCTCCTCAAACACCACATAGATCTTGCGGCACGGTTCCAGTACTTCCCAGGTGCCCTTGAACCCGGCCGGGATCACGAAGCGGTCGCCGGCCCGCAGGGTCTTGGCGTTGCCATCGTTGTCCCGCAGCACGGAAACGCCCTGGACGATCTCGCAGTATTCATGTTCGGTGTAGTTGACCGTCCATTGACCGACGGCGCCTTCCCATACGCCAGCGTTCATTTGCCCACAAGGGCTGCTGTAGTGGTTGAACACGGCTTGCTCGGGATCGCCCTTGAACACCTTGGCCGGGTCCGGGCGATAACGTTCGGCGGTGGTATTGGCCTGGCTGAAGTCGACGATGTCCTGAATGCTCATGCGGGTGATCCCCAGTGATCGCTTGGAAGGCCTCGAGTCTATGTTTATTAAAACGAACATCGCAAGGTCGTTTGCCGCCGTTGTGTCAAATATATTGAAACATGACCGGCCGCTGGTTTAGGGTGGCGGGTGCCCTATGCCGAAAACAGCGCCGAAAACAGGCTGGCCGGGCAGAATTCTTTTGAGCGCTGCGCATTGCGCGGCGTTCGTACTCAATAAGAGGAGGACACACGCATGACCACCCTGACTCGTACCGATTGGGAACAACGCGCCCGCGACCTGAAGATCGAAGGCCGCGCCTTCATCAACGGTGAGTACACCGATGCGGTGTCCGGTGAAACGTTCGATTGCCTCAGCCCGGTCGATGGCCGCCTGCTGGGCAAGATCGCCAGCTGCGACGTGGCCGACGCCCAGCGTGCCGTCGAAAATGCCCGCGCCACCTTCAACTCCGGCGTCTGGTCGCGTCTGGCGCCAAGCAAGCGCAAAACCACCATGATCCGTTTCGCCGGCTTGCTCAAGCAGCATGCCGAGGAACTGGCGCTGCTGGAAACCCTGGACATGGGCAAGCCGATCAGCGATTCGCTGAACATCGACGTGCCCGGCGCGGCCCAGGCGTTGAGCTGGAGCGGTGAAGCCATCGACAAGCTCTACGACGAAGTGGCGGCCACCCCGCACGACCAACTGGGCCTGGTGACCCGTGAGCCGGTGGGTGTCGTGGGGGCTATCGTGCCCTGGAACTTCCCGTTGATGATGGCCTGCTGGAAGCTCGGCCCGGCGCTGTCCACCGGTAACTCGGTGGTACTCAAACCGTCGGAAAAATCCCCGCTGACCGCCATCCGTATCGCTGCGCTGGCGATCGAGGCCGGCATTCCGAAAGGCGTGCTGAACGTGTTGCCAGGCTACGGCCACACCGTCGGCAAGGCCCTGGCCCTGCATATGGACGTCGATACGCTGGTGTTCACCGGCTCCACCAAGATCGCCAAGCAACTGATGATCTATTCCGGCGAATCCAACATGAAGCGCATCTGGCTGGAAGCCGGTGGCAAGAGCCCGAACATCGTGTTCGCCGATGCCCCGGACCTGCAAGCCGCCGCCGAATCCGCTGCCAGCGCCATCGCCTTCAACCAGGGCGAAGTCTGCACCGCCGGCTCGCGGCTGTTGGTGGAGCGCTCCATCAAGGACACGTTCCTGCCGCTGGTGATCGAAGCCCTCAAGGGCTGGAAGCCGGGCAATCCCCTGGACCCGGCCACCAACGTCGGCGCCCTGGTCGATACCCAGCAGATGAACACTGTGCTGTCCTACATCGAGGCGGGCCATAGCGACGGCGCCAAACTGGTGGCCGGTGGCAAGCGCATCCTTGAGGAAACCGGCGGCACGTACGTCGAACCGACGATTTTCGACGGCGTGAGCAACGCCATGAGAATCGCCCAGGAAGAGATTTTCGGCCCGGTGTTGTCGGTCATCGCCTTCGACACCGCCGAACAGGCCATCGAGATTGCCAACGACACGCCGTATGGCCTGGCCGCGGCGGTATGGACCAAGGACATCTCCAAGGCGCACCTGACCGCCAAGGCCCTGCGTGCCGGCAGCGTATGGGTCAATCAGTACGACGGCGGCGACATGACCGCACCGTTCGGTGGCTTCAAGCAGTCGGGCAACGGTCGCGACAAGTCGCTGCATGCGTTCGACAAATACACCGAGCTGAAGTCGACCTGGATCAAGCTCTGACAGTGACGGCCCCGGATCCTGTCCGGGGCTTTCATGTCACACAGGTCATTTGTGGGAGCGGGCTTGCTCGCGAAGGCGGGGTGTCAGTCAACTTAGCTGTTGAATGTGAAACCGCCTTCGCGAGCAAGCCCGCTCCCACATTTGTTTTGCGCAAGACTGAAAGATAACTGTCCACAGGAGCGTGGAAATGCGTTGGGCAACCTATTTCGCCGTGCTGGCGTCTGTCCTGAGCGTCGGCCTGGCCCTGGGCGTGAGCATGCCGTTGGTGTCGCTGCGCCTGGAGGGCTGGGGTTATGGTTCGTTCGCCATTGGTGTGATGGCGGCCATGCCGGCCGTGGGGGTGTTGCTCGGGGCCAAGGTGTCAAGCCGGCTGGCGGCGCGGTTCGGCACGGCGGCGTTGATGCGCCTGTGCCTGTGGGGCGGAGCGGTGTCCATCGGGTTGCTGGCGCTGCTGCCCAGCTATCCGGTCTGGTTGCTGCTGCGCCTGATGATTGGCGTGGTCCTGACCTTGGTGTTCATTCTAGGTGAAAGCTGGATCAACCAACTGGTCATCGAAAAATGGCGTGGACGGTTGGTGGCGCTGTACGGCAGCAGCTACGCCCTGAGCCAGTTGTCCGGCCCGCTGCTGCTGGGCGCTCTGGGGACCGATCATGACTACGGGTTCTGGGTGGGCGTCGGCCTGCTGGTGATCGCACCCTTGCTGTTGCTGGGCCGTAGCGGTGCGCCGAGCAGCGAGGCCGGCAGCGTCACGTTCGGCGATTTGTGGACGTTTTGCCGTGGCTTGCCGGCGATTGCCTGGGCGGTCTCGTTGTTTGCTGCGTTCGAGGCGATGATCCTGACGTTGTTGCCGGTGTATTGCCTGCGCCAGGGTTTCACGGCCGACATTGCGCTGGCGATGGTCAGCACCGTGGTGGTCGGGGATGCCTTGCTGCAGTTGCCCATCGGCGCCCTGGCCGATCGCGTGTCGCGCCGTGCCCTGTTGACGGGGTGCGCGGTGGCGTTGATGTTATCGAGCCTGGCGGTTCCGCTGTTGATCGATACCCTGTTGATCTGGCCGCTGTGGGTGCTGTTCGGTGCCAGCGCGGGCGGTTTGTTCACGTTGTCGCTGATCCTGATCGGCGAGCGTTACCGCGACGATGCGCTGGTACGGGCCAACGCCCATGTCGCGCAGCTGTGGGGGCTGGGTTGCCTGATTGGCCCCCTGGTGGCGGGGGCGGGCAGCCAATGGGTCAGCGGACATGCGCTGCCTTTGTTCATGGCGGCCGGGGCGTTCGGGCTGGTGATCCTGCTGTTGCGCCAAGGGGCGTTCGGGGCAACCCAAACGGCCTGAGCACACCCAAATCCCTTGTCACAAAAGCGCGCTGCCTCTAAAGCATCCGCTCCAACCCGACAGTCGTGGCGAACCAGGCATTGAACCGGCGCCACCAACTGCCCGGTTCGCGGTCCAGGTCGTGGATCTTGCCGTTGTCTTCGGTGGTCCATACAAGCGTTCCATCTTCCAGCCTGGCCTGATAACTCAGGGCCGGCGCCATGCCTTGCAAGGCCAGCTCACGCACTTGGCCGGCGAGTTCCGGGCTGTCCACCAGCACGCCGACTTCGGTGTTCCACAGCACGGAGCGCGGGTCGAAATTGAACGAGCCAATGAAGGATTTCTGCTGGTCGAAGATGATCGCCTTGCTGTGCAGGCTGGAGTCCGATTCGCCGTAGGATTTGCTGTAGAACAGATGCGGGCTGCCGCCGGTGTCGCCCGGTTGTCGTCGCAGTTCGAACAGGCGCACGCCATGTTGCAGCAGGGCCTTGCGGTACGGTGCATAGCCGCCGTGCACGGCGGGCACGTCGGTGGCTTCCAGGGAGTTGGTCAGCAGGCTCACCGACACGCCGGCATCGGCGCGACTGGTCAGGTACACCAAGCCTGGCTGGCCGGGGACGAAGTAGGCGGAAATCATGATCAGTTCTTTGCTGACGCCCGTCAGCTCGGGGGCCAGTTGGGTGGTCAGCAACAACTGAGGGTCCGGTTCGTCCTTGGCCAGCACTTTACTGGGCGCGTCCCACAGCGCCTGGTTCCAGGCCCAGATCAACTGGTCGCGCCAGGTGTCCAGGCGCGGTTGGGTCTTGTAGGCAGTCAACTGCTGGTAGAGCGCGTGGTTTTCCTTGTGGGTCTGCTCCAGGGACTCTTGCAGGCGCAGGCGGCTGTTGGCCAGGTCCTTGGGGGTGGGGCGATGGGACAGGAACTGTTCGATGGGTTTGCTCAGGGCGCTGTTCCAGTACTGGTCGAAGCTGTGGCCCAATTGTTCGGCCACCGGTCCGACACTGAGCAGGTCAATGTCGGTGAAGTTCAGGTTGGGTTCGGCGTCGAAGTACTCATCGCCCAGGTTGCGGCCGCCGACGATGGCCATGCTGTTGTCCGCCAGCCACAGCTTGTTGTGCATCCGGCGGTGTTGCAACGACAGGTTGAACAGGCGTCCGAGGCTGCGAGTCACGCCGGTGGCGCGTCCCAGGTGCAGCGGATTGAACAGGCGGATCTGGATTTGCGGATGGGCGGCGAGGGTGGCGATGATCTGATCCTGGCCATCGCTGGTGGTGTCGTCCAGCAGGATCCGCACGCGCACGCCCCGGTCGGCGGCCTTGAGCAGTTCATCCACCAGCATCCGCGTGCTGATGCCGTCATGGACGATGTAGTACTGCAAATCCAGGCTGCCTTGGGCATGGCGAATCAGCTCGGCCCGGGCGGTGAAGGCCTCGGTGCTGTCCGACAGCAGCCGAAAGCCCGAACGCCCTTCATGGGCGGCGGCCTGGGCCTGGACCGAGCGGCCGAACGAGGATTCGGTGGCCGGCAGGGCCTGGGACGGCTCGCGGGTGATATCAAGACCGGCGCAGCCGCTCAGCAGTGAGGCGACTAACAGTAGCGCAGGCAGGATCGGTCTGGATCTCACGTAGGATCGTTCCGCTTGTTCTCGTTGATCGGCTATTGGGTGCTGCTTCCCTGGGTAAAGTTCAGACGACGTCGCGTTGGGTTTCGTTCAACAGCGCGATAGCGGCGGCCCCGACCTTGCGCACGGCCTCTTCGATCTGGGCCGTTGGCTTGGCAGCGTAGTTCATTCGCAGGCAGTTGCGGTACTTGCCCGATGCCGAAAAAATACTGCCGACGGCGACCTGCACGCCTTGGTCCAGCAGCGCCCGATTGAGCTTCAGTGTGTCGAAGCCGTCGGGCAATTCGATCCACAGCATGAAACTGCCCCGTGGGCGACTGGCACGGGTGCCCGCTGGAAAATAGCGGCTGACCCAGTCGATCATCACGTCGCGATTGCGCTGGTATTGCATGCGCATCCGCCGCAAATGGGGTTCGAAATGCCCGCCCTTGAGAAATTCGGCAATGGCGATCTGCGGCTGTGGCGCGGTAGAGCCGGTGCTGATGTATTTCATGTGCAGCACCCGCTCCAGATACCGGCCAGGCGCGACCCAGCCGATGCGCAGGCCAGGCGCCAGGGTCTTGGAAAACGAACTGCAGAGCAGGACGCGACCGTCTTCATCGAAGGACTTGATGGTGCGTGGGCGGGGGTATGTGTAGGCCAATTCCCCATACACATCATCTTCGATGATCGCCACGTCGAAGCGCTGTGCCAGGTTCAGCAGCGCGCGTTTATTGGCGTCGGGCATGATGTAGCCCAGCGGGTTATTGCAGCTGGGGGTCAACTGTATGGCCTTGATGGGCCATTGCTCCAGGGCCAGCTCCAGTGCATCCAGGCTGATGCCGGTGAGCGGGTCGGTGGGGATTTCCAAGGCCTTCATGCCCAGGCCCTTGAGGGTTTGCATGGCCCCGTGAAAGCTGGGTGAATCCACTGCGACGATATCGCCTTGTTCGCAGGTGGCGCGAATGCTGACCGACAGGGCTTCATGACAGCCAGTGGTGACGATCAGGTCGTTGGGGCCCAGTTGGCAGCCGGAGTCCAACGACAGTCGGGCGATCTGTTCACGCAACGCGAGGTTGCCGTAGATGTTGTCGTAATACAGGCCGGGCATGTCTTGCCGACGGCTGATCTGCGCCAGGCTGCGCAGCAGCGGTTTCATGGTCGGCGAGTTGATGTCCGGCATGCCGCGTCCCAGTTGCACCACATCCGGGCGCGGTACGGCGCGTATCAACTCCAGCACCTGGTCCCACTGGGAAATATCCACGGGGCGCTGGGCCGGACGGCCTACTGCCGGCAGGTCCGGCAATTCGCGACCCACGGGTACGAAGTAACCGGATTTGGGTCTCGGCATCGCCAGCCCACTGTCCTCCAGCACGCGATAGGCCTGCTGCACCGTACTCAAGCTGACCCCATGTTCCGTGCTCAATGCCCGCACAGACGGCAGCCGGTCGCCGGGGCGGTAGAAGCCCTGTTCGATGCGGGTGCCGAGCAGTTCGGCGAGGTTCACGTAGAGGGTCATGGTGCACTCCCGATGAGTTGGACAACTGCGACCAATACAGTTGGGTTGGAAAATGACAATTCAGTGGCAGAAATACCGCATCTGTATGCTCATAAAAGAAATAGGCTGAATCTGTATTGCTTTTGGCCGTCCGCGCATCATGAAACCTCTGGCTACCCAAGTAAACAGGAGCGATCAAAATGAACGGCTTGAGCGATGTGCGGCTGATGTTACACAGTCAGGAACTGGCGGCAGGGCAGGAGAAGGGGCTGCGCAGCGCGACATTGCGCAATTCGCCGTCCGGCCTGAGCCGCTGGGCCCTGTTCTGGCATCGTCTGCATACACGCAAGGCCTTGTTGGAACTTACACCCGAACAGTTGCGTGACGTCGGGCTGAGTCGTGAGCAGGCGTTGGAGGAGGGGCTCAGGCCGTTCTGGCGGCTTTGAAGTGGTGCCGGCCCTGAGGCGGCTATCGCGGGCAAGCCTTGCTCCCACAGATTGAAATGGCCTGTGGGAGCAAGGCTTGCGCGCGATAGCGTCGTCGTGGTGAAGCTCTTTAAACCAACTCTTTCAACCGATGCCACAACATCCCCAACGCCAACAGCGGCGAGCGCAAATGCTTGCCTCCCGGGAAGGTCATATGCGGGACCTGGGCGAACAGGTCGAAACCGCTGCTGTGCTGCCCGCTGATGGCCTCGGCCAACAGTTTGCCGGCCAGGTGCGTGGCATTCACGCCATGGCCGGAATAGGCCTGGGCGTAATACACATTGGGTTGATCCTTGAGCCGACCGATCTGCGGTAAGCGGTTGGCACCAATGCCAATCATCCCGCCCCATTGATAATCGATTTTCACATCCGCCAATTGCGGGAACACCTTGAGCATTTTCGGACGCATATAGGCGCCAATGTCCTGCGGGTCGCGGCCGGAATAGTGACAAGCCCCGCCGAACAGCAAGCGGCGATCCGCCGAAAGCCGGTAGTAATCCAGTGCCACCCGTTGATCACAGACGGCCATGTTCTGCGGCAACAGCGCCTGTGCCTGGGCCTGGCTCAAGGGCTCGGTGGCGATGATGTAGCTGCCGGCCGGCAGGACTTTGCCGCCGAGTTGCGGATTGAGTCCATTGAGGTAGGCATTGCAGCCCAGCACCAGTGTCTTGGCACGGACCGAGCCCTGTTGGGTGTGCACGTTCACCTCTGGGCCGTAGTCGATGCGCGTGACCGCCGATTGTTCGAACAGCCGGACCCCCAATTGTTGCGCGGCGTCGGCTTCGCCCAGGGCCAGGTTCAACGGATGCAAATGGCCCGAACCCATGTCGATCAGTCCGCCGACGTAGCGATCCGAACCCACGACGCTGTGCATTTCGTCGGCTTGCAACAGTCGGGTCGGGTGGCGATAACCCAGGCTGCGCAATTCTTCGGCGTCTTCGGCGAAGCCTTCCAGGTCGCTGGGTTTGTTGGCGAGGTCGCAGTAGCCCCAGGTAAGGTCGCAGGGGATTTGAAAGCGCTCGACGCGCTGTCGGACGATTTCCACGGCCTCAAGCCCCATGAGCTTCATCTGGCGCACGCCGTCGGTGCCGATGATCGGCGTGAACTGGTCGAGGCCATGACCGACGCCACGAATCAATTGGCCTCCGTTGCGCCCGCTGGCTCCCCAGCCGATCCGGTGCGCTTCCAGCAGCACCACGCTCATGCCGCGTTCGGCCAGTTCGATCGCCGTGTTCAACCCAGAGAACCCGCCGCCGACCACGCAGACATCCGCCCGCAACTCACCCTGCAGTAGCGGATGGTCCGGTTGCGGCAGGCTGCTGGCGGCGTAATAAGAGGCGGCGTGCGCGTGGTTCGGGACAGGTTGCTGAACACGGGCGTTCATGTGCGTAATCCTGATTGTTGTGTTTGAGAAATTTTACGGAGCATAAGCCGGGGCTTCCTTCCTGGGCAACACCGGTCGGTTGGCGCTGTCTGGCGCGCGGTCTTTAAGGCAGAATCCCGGTTTGTCCCTCTCGGTAACCGCCTCGATGAGCTGCAACAGTCAAAAAATCCGCACGCTACGCCAGCAGATTCCCTCGTTCGAGTGCGTACCGGGCTGCCATGACTGCTGCGGTCCGGTCACCACCTCGCCCGAGGAAATGGCCCGCTTGCCCCGCAAGACCCGGGCCGAACAGGACGCGGCCATGGACGCCTTGAATTGCGTGCACCTGGGGCCCGACGGTTGCACCGTCTACGACGAGCGACCGCTGATCTGCCGGCTGTTCGGCACCACGGCGACCTTGCCGTGTCCCAATGGCCGGCGGCCGGTGGAACTGATTCATCCGCGGGTCGAGAAACAGATTCATGAGTACATGGCCAGCACCCGGCAGGTGTTGGTCTAGCCGCCAGGGAGACCGAGTGGCGTCCTTCGCGAGCCAGGCTCAATCAGGAATCGGCAGGTTCAAGCTCTCCTTTACTTCTTCCATCACGATGTAGCTCTTGGATTCGCGCACGTGGGGCAGCTTGAGCAGGATGTCCCCCAGCAACTTGCGGTACGAAGCCATCTCGGAAATCCGTGCTTTCACCAGATAGTCGAAATCCCCTGACACCAGATGACATTCCAGCACGTGAGGCAGTTTCAGCACGGCGCGTCGGAACTCTTCGAAGGTGTCGCCGGATTTGTAGTCGAGGCTGATCTCGACAAATACCAGCAGGCTGCCTTTCAAGTGCTGCGGATTGAGCCGGGCGTTGTAGCCCATGATGATGCCCTCGCGCTCCAGGCGCCGGACCCGCTCGGTGCAGGGCGTGGTGGACAGGCCGACCTTTTCCCCCAGCTCGGTGAAGGAGATCCGTCCGTCCGCCTGGAGAATGCGCAGGATGTTGCGGTCGATCTTGTCCAGCTCGCGTTTGGTCTGAGTGTTGGTACGCACAGGTGATGCGCCTCCATGAAAAGGGGTTTTGCCGAGAATTCTCGCCAAATATAGGTGTTTATATAGTGAAAAGCACTGGCTGATCTTTTTTACACTGCGCCCATCAAAGCTATGTACAACAAACGTCAGCGGTTCATCCGCGATGAGGGCATCAACATGCGCGTTCTGGTCTTGGGTAGCGGCGTCATCGGTACCGTCAGTGCTTATTATCTGGCTCGTGCCGGGTTTGAGGTGGTGGTGGTCGACCGTCAGCCAGCGCCTGCCATGGAAACCAGTTTCGCCAACGCCGGCCAAGTGTCGCCGGGTTATGCCTCGCCATGGGCCGCGCCGGGCGTGCCGCTCAAGGCCATCAAGTGGCTGCTGCAACGGCATGCGCCGCTGGCGATCAAGGCCACGGCCGACATTGACCAATACCTGTGGATGGCGCAGATGTTGCGCAACTGCACCGCCAGCCGCTATGCCATCAACAAGGAACGCATGGTGCGTCTGTCCGAGTACAGCCGTGATTGCCTCGACGAGCTGCGCGCCGAAACCGGCATTGCCTACGAAGGCCGTAGCCTGGGGACTACACAGCTGTTCCGCACCCAGGCCCAGCTCGATGGCGCGGCAAAAGACATTGCCGTGCTGAAAGAGTCTGGCGTACCGTTCGAAGTGCTCGACCGCGAAGGCATCGCCCGGGTCGAGCCGGCCCTGGCCAATGTCACCGACATCCTGGCCGGTGCCTTGCGCCTGCCTAACGACCAGACCGGCGACTGCCAGATGTTTACCACGCGCCTGGCGGAAATGGCGGTGAAGCTGGGTGTGCAATTCCGCTTCGGCCAGGATATCCAGCGCCTGGACTTCGCTGGCGACCGCATCAACGGTGTCTGGATCGACGGCAAGCTGGAAACCGCCGACCGCTATGTGCTCGCCCTGGGCAGCTATTCGCCGCAATTGCTCAAGCCCCTCGGGATCCGTGCGCCGGTGTATCCGCTCAAGGGGTACTCCCTGACCGTGCCGATCACCAACCCGGCGATGGCCCCGACCTCGACCATTCTCGACGAAACCTACAAGGTCGCGATCACCCGCTTCGACAATCGCATTCGGGTGGGCGGCATGGCGGAGATCGCCGGTTTTGACCTGTCCCTGAACCCGCGTCGGCGTGAAACCCTGGAGATGATCGTCAACGATCTTTATCCTCAGGGCGGCAATCTGACCGAGGCAAGTTTCTGGACCGGCTTGCGTCCGACCACCCCGGACGGCACGCCCATCGTTGGTGCCACGCCCTTCAAGAATCTGTTCCTGAACACTGGCCACGGTACCCTCGGATGGACCATGGCCTGTGGTTCCGGTCGCCTGTTGGCAGACCTGATGGCGAAGAAGAAGCCGCAGATCAGCGCCGAAGGCCTCGATATTTCCCGTTATGGCAACAAACATCAGGAGTCTGCAGAACATGTCAATCCAGCGCCAGCTCACCAATGACCGCATGAGCCAGGTTGTCGTGCACAACGGCACCGTTTACCTGGCCGGGCAGGTCGGCGACGACATGAACGCCGGTATTGAACAGCAGACCCGCGAATGCCTGGCCAATATCGAGCGTTTGCTGGACTTGTCGGGGACCGACAAAACGCGGCTCCTATCGGTGACGATCTACCTGAAGGACATTGAGGCTCATTTCGCAGGCATGAACGCCGTCTGGGATAAGTGGCTGCCCAAAGGTGTCGCCCCGGCCCGGGCCACGGTCGAGGCCAAGCTGTGTGAACCGCAGATCCTGGTGGAGCTGTCCGTCGTGGCTGCGCTGCCTTAGTACCTGCCCAAACGATCCCTCTCCCGGCGCTGGGTGGTTCACCCTGCCAACCTGCGCCGGTTTTTTATTCATGACCGCCTAGAAGCCTGCCGCCATGCGTCCTGCCCGTGCCCTGATCGATCTCCAAGCCCTGCGTCACAACTACCAATTGGCCCGTGAGGTCACGGGGGCCAAGGCCCTTGCGGTGATCAAGGCCGACGCCTACGGGCACGGTGCCGTGCGGTGCGCCGAGGCGCTACAGGGCACGGCGGACGGGTTCGCCGTGGCCTGCATCGAAGAAGCCCTGGAGCTGCGGGCCGGTGGGATCCGTGGGCCGATCCTGCTGTTGGAGGGGTTTTTCGAAGCCGATGAGTTGCCGTTGATCGTCGAGCATGATTTCTGGTGCGTGGTGCATTCGTTGTGGCAGCTCGAAGCGATTGAAAAAGCCGCGTTGAGCCAGCCGATCACGGTCTGGCTCAAGCTCGATTCCGGCATGCACCGGGTCGGCCTGCATCCGGCGGATTACCAGGCGGCCTACCGTCGCCTGCTCGCCAGCGGCAAAGTGGCGAAGATTGTCCTGATGAGCCACTTCGCCCGTGCCGATGAACTGCACGATCCCAGCAGCACCGAGCAACTGGCCGTGTTCGAGGCGGCCCGTCAGGGGCTGGCGGCAGAGATCAGCCTGCGCAACTCCCCTGCGGTGCTGGGCTGGCCGCAGATGCCGAGCGACTGGGTGCGGCCGGGCATCATGCTCTACGGCGCGACCCCCTTCGACGAACCCAACACTGTCGCCTCGCGCCTGCAACCGGTGATGACCTTGGAATCGAAGATCATCTGTGTGCGTGAATTGCCCGCCGGTGAGCCGGTGGGCTACGGTGCTCGCTTCGTGACCACGCAACCGACTCGGGTTGGCGTGGTCGCCATGGGCTATGCCGACGGCTACCCACGCCAGGCGCCGAACGGCACGCCGGTGCTGGTGGATGGGCAGCGCAGCCAGCTGGTCGGGCGGGTGTCGATGGACATGCTGTGTGTCGACTTGACCCATGTCCCCCAGGCCGGGCTCGGCTCGACCGTGGAGTTGTGGGGCAAGAACATCCTCGCCAGTGATGTCGCCAAGGCCGCCGACACGATTCCTTATCAGATTTTTTGCAACCTGCGGCGGGTGCCACGGCTCTATTCCGGGGGCTGAGACGAAGCGCCACCTACCGAAAGTCGCTTCGCCGCACAGGATTCGGGTCAAAGTGTTGTAAATACTGAACGCTGTCGCCATGATAACGCTCACTTTCCTCACAACCTGATTCCCTGGAGGCTCCAGCATTGGACGTCGGTGAACGACTGCAATCCATTCGTAAACTCAAAGGCCTTTCCCAGCGTGAACTCGCCAAGCGCGCGGGCGTCACCAACAGCACTATTTCGATGATCGAGAAGAACAGCGTCAGCCCCTCGATCAGCTCGCTGCGTAAGGTCCTTGGCGGGATTCCCATGTCCATGGTCGAGTTTTTCTCCGAAGAGATCCTTCAGGAAAAACCGACCCAGATCGTCTACAAAGCCAACGAATTGATCGACATCTCCGATGGTGCCGTGACCATGAAGCTGGTGGGCCGGGCGCATCCGAGCCGGGCGATTGCCTTTCTCAACGAGATCTATCCGCCGGGTGCCGATACCGGCGAAGAGATGCTCACCCATGAGGGTGAGGAGACCGGGATCCTGGTGGAAGGGCGGCTGGAATTGGTGGTCGGTGTCGAAACCTTCGTGCTCGAGGCTGGCGACAGCTACTATTTTGAGAGTACCAAGCCCCACCGTTTCCGTAATCCGTTCGACGTGCCGGCGCGACTGATCAGCGCAGCCACGCCGGCCAATTTCTAGACCAAGAGGCGCCAGGCCCGCGTGGCAAAGGCGCCCACCTGTTGGGCTGTCATGACAAACAAGACCCTTGCGACTTTGGGGTTGTTTCGGAGTGACAGGCTTACCGCTATACTTGCGCCCGCCTGCAAACCGTGGCCGCAGGCGTGACTAGCCACCATTGAGGGTGTACGCGTGAACCTAATTATGAAAATGCTGGCTGCACCAGCAACCGTATTGGCCCTATGGGCTGCGACCGCTCAAGCGGCGCCGAACGACGAAATCGCCAAGCGCCTTGAACCCGTCGGCCAGGTCTGCGTCCAGGGCAAGGAATGCAAGGGTATGGAAGTCGTGGCCTCGGCCGGCGGCGCCGGCGGTGCCAAGGCGCCGAAAGACGTAATTGCAAAGCATTGCAACGCTTGCCACGGCACGGGCCTGCTGGGCGCGCCGAAAATTGGTGACAAGGCTGCGTGGAAAGAACGCGCCGATCACCAGGGCGGTCTCGACGGCATCCTGGCCAAGGCCATTACCGGCATCAACGCCATGCCACCTAAAGGCACCTGCGCCGATTGCTCGGATGACGACCTCAAGGGTGCTATCAAAGAGATGTCCGGTCTGTAATACGTCGGCATCCTTCACAAAAAAGCCGCTTACGAGCGGCTTTTTTGCGCCTCGGATTTTTCGGGACTGTTCATCGCAACCAAGACCCGGCAAGCTCGGTCCAACCCACATTCATGGAATGTCCTGGAGGGTCCGATGGTGCAGTTGTGTTCAATCGAACAGGCGGTGGATGACGTGCTCGAGCGCCTGCCCGCGCATATTCACCTCGGCATGCCCCTGGGGCTGGGCAAGCCCAACCTGTTCGCTAACGCGTTGTACCGGCGCATCGCACAGCTGCCCGAGCGACAGCTGACGATCTACACCGCCCTGAGCCTGGGCCGGCCAAACCTGGGCGATGGTTTGCAGAAGCGCTTCCTCGAACCCTTTGTCGAGCGGGTCTTCGGCGACTATCCCGAGCTGGATTACCTGGTCGACCTGCACCAGGACAGTCTGCCGGCCAACATCCACGTCCAGCAGTTCTTCATGCAGCCTGGCAGCCTGTTGCACAGTGCGTCGGCCCAGCAGGACTATGTCAGCAGCAACTACAGCCATGCGGCCCGGGACATCAACGCCGCCGGCTTGAACCTGGTGGCGCAACTGGTGGCGAGCGCCCCGGAACACCCGGACCGCCTGAGCCTGAGCTGCAACCCGGACATCACCCTCGACCTGCTGCCGATGATCGCCAAGCGCCGGGCGGCCGGGGAGACCATTCTCCTGGTCGGCCAGGTGCACAACGATTTGCCTTACATGCCGGGCGACGCGGAAGTCGGCATCGACGCTTTCGACCTGTTGATCGACGAGAAGGACAGCCACACGCTGTTTTCCACGCCGAACATGCCGGTGGGTTTCCAGGATCATCTGATAGGCCTGCACGCCAGTACCCTGGTGCGTGACGGCGGGACATTGCAGATCGGCATCGGCGCCATGGGCGATGCGTTGACGGCGGCGCTGCTGGCGCGTCAGGCCGATAACGCCGGTTACCAGGCGTTGCTGGCGGACCTGAACCTTAGCCAGTGGGCGCAACTGATCGAGCGCGAGGGCGGGGTCGAGCCGTTTGCCAAAGGGCTGTACGGTTGCAGTGAAATGTTCGTCAACGGTTTGCTGGTGCTGGCCGAGGCCGGGATCATCCGGCGCAAGGTCTACCCCGACGAGCCGACCCAGGAACGAGCGAACGCCGGAACCCTCGACGAGGCGGCACAACCCGACGGCATCTGCATACACGGCGGATTCTTCCTCGGCCCGCGCAGTTTTTACGAGCGCCTGCGCGAGTTGCCGCAGAGCCGTCTTCTCGAATTCAACATGACGCGCATCAGTTACATCAACGAGCTCTACGGCCAGGAGCCGCTCAAGCGCCTGCAGCGCCTCGATGCCCGTTTCATCAATACCGTCTTCACCATGACCCTGATGGGGGCCGGGGTGGCCGATCAGTTGGAGGACGGGCGAGTGCTCAGCGGCGTCGGCGGGCAATACAACTTCGTTGCCCAGGGCCATGCGCTGGAGGGCGGGCGCTCGATCCTGCTGCTGCGCAGTTGGCGCGAGGCCGGGGGGGAGATCAGCTCGAACATCGTCTGGGAATACGGCCATTGCACGATCCCCCGGCACCTGCGCGACATCGTGGTGACCGAATACGGCATCGCCGACCTGCGCGGCAAGACCGACGCCGCGGTGATCGAGGCGTTGCTGAACATCAGCGACTCGCGCTTCCAGCCAGGGCTGATCGAGCAGGCGCAGAAGGCTGGCAAATTGCCGAAGGATTTCCGCCTCGATCCGCGGTTCGCCGACAACACGTCGGAGCGATTGCAGGCGATCCAGGCTCGGCATCCGAATCTGTTTCCCGAATACCCGCTGGGGTGTGATTTCGATGGGGTCGAGCGGGACCTGTTGCGGGCGCTGAACTGGCTCAAAAGCAAGTTCAAGCTCACCGAGATCCTGGAGTTGGGCAAAGCCGCGCTGGATGCGCCAGAGCCCTGGGAATTTGCCGGGCATCTGGAGCGGATGCAGCTGACCAGTCCTGAAGGGCTGAAGGAGGAGCTGTTCCAGCGGCTGCTGCTGGCCGGTCTCAAGGCTACTGCACAACAATCAACCTGAAACCCCTGTGGGAGCACTGTCCCACAGGGGACACTGGGTTAGTCGATGAAGGTCACGACCCCACCCGCCAGCGACTTCACCCGGGCCAAGGATTCAACGCGATAGCCCTGGGCGTCCAGTTCCGCGCGGCCGCCCTGGAACGACTTCTCGATCACGATCCCCAGCCCGGCGACGGTGGCGCCGGCCTGCTTGATGATGGAAATCAGCGCCTGGGAGGCTTTGCCGTTGGCCAGGAAGTCATCGATGATCAGCACCCGATCACTGCTGGTCAGGTGACGCGGGCTGATGGCAACGGTGCTTTCGGTTTTCTTGGTAAACGAATACACGGTGGCCGACAGCAGGTTCTCCGTCAGGGTCAGGGATTGTTGCTTGCGGGCGAAGATCACCGGTACGCCAAGGTTCAGCCCGGTCATTATCGCCGGGGCAATGCCCGAGGCTTCGATGGTGACGATCTTGGTGATGCCCGAATCCTTGAACAGCGCGGCGAATTCGTCGCCGATCAGCTTCATCAATTGCGGGTCGATCTGGTGGTTCAGGAACGCGTCGACTTTCAGGACCTGATCGGAAAGCACGATGCCTTGTTCACGAATTTTCTGGTGCAGGGCTTCCATGAAGCCTCCTCTGATGACGCCTTCAGCGCCTGAAGTCGTTGAAAAAAAGTAGTCGATTCTAGCGCTTTAGCATCGCGCGTATATCCGCCAGGGCACTGTTGCCGCGAACAACTTTGACTTCCGTCGGCGTGTCGTCGTTGCCTTCCCAGGCCAGGTCGTCCGGCGGCAGCTCATCGAGAAAGCGGCTGGGGGCGCAGTCGATCACTTCGCCGTACTGCTTGCGCTTGGCAGCGAAGGTAAAGGCCAGCGTCTGGCGTGCCCGGGTAATGCCGACATAGGCCAGGCGCCGTTCTTCCTCGATGGTGTCGGCCTCGATGCTGGAACGGTGCGGCAGGATTTCCTCTTCCATGCCCATGATGAACACGTAGGGAAATTCCAGGCCCTTGGAGGCGTGAAGGGTCATCATCTGCACGCCTTCGGCGCCGTCTTCCTCTTCCTGCTGGCGCTCGAGCATGTCCCGCAGCACGAGTTTGCCGATGGCGTCCTCGACCGTCATCTCGCCGTCTTCGTCCTTTTCCAGGGTGTTCTTCAACGCCTCGATCAGGAACCAGACGTTACCCATGCGGTAATCGGCGGCCTTGTCGCTGGAGCTGTTGGTGCGCAGCCAGTTCTCGTAGTCGATGTCCATGACCATGCTGCGCAGCGCCGAGATCGGATCTTCCCCGGCGCACTGCTCACGTACCTTGTCCATGAAACGCTTGAAGCGCGCCAGGCGATCGGTGAAGCGGCTGTCCAGATGTTCGCCCAGGCCGATTTCATCGGTGGCGGCGTACATCGAGATCTTGCGCTCGGTGGCGTAGTTGCCGAGTTTTTCCAGGGTGGTCGAACCGATTTCCCGGCGCGGCACATTAATCACCCGCAGGAAGGCGTTGTCGTCGTCCGGGTTCACGATCAGGCGGAAGTAGGCCATCAGGTCCTTCACTTCCTGGCGCCCGAAGAAGCTGTTGCCCCCCGACAGGCGATAGGGGATCTGGTGATGCTGCAATTTCAGCTCGATCAGCTTGGCCTGGTAGTTGCCGCGGTACAGGATCGCAAAGTCGCTGTACGGCCGGTCGGTGCGCAGGTGCAGGCTGAGGATTTCCATGGCCACGCGCTCGGCTTCGGCGTCTTCGTTGCGGCAACGGATCACGCGGATCTCGTCGCCGTGGCCCATCTCGCTCCACAGTTGTTTTTCGAACTCGTGGGGGTTGTTGGAAATCAGCACGTTGGCGCAGCGCAGGATGCGGCTGGTGGAGCGGTAGTTCTGCTCCAGCATCACCACTTTGAGCGACGGATAGTCGTCCTTGAGCAGCATCAGGTTTTCCGGACGCGCGCCGCGCCAGGCATAGATCGACTGGTCGTCGTCGCCCACCACGGTGAACTGGTTGCGCTTGCCGATCAGCAGCTTCACCAGCAGATACTGGCTGGCGTTGGTGTCCTGGTATTCGTCCACCAGCAGGTAGCGGACCTTGTTCTGCCATTTTTCGAGAATGTCGGCGTGGTCCTGGAACAGCTTGACCGGCAACAGGATCAGGTCGTCGAAATCCACCGCGTTGAACGCCTTGAGGGTGCGTTGGTAGTGGGTGTAGACGATGGCGGCAGTCTGTTCCTTGGGGTTGCGGGCGTTCTCCAGGGCTTCGGCGGGCAGGATCAGGTCGTTTTTCCACGAACCGATCATGTTCTTGATCTCGTCCACGCCGTCGTCGCCCGAGTATTCCTTTTGCATGATGTCGGTCATCAGGGCCTTGACGTCGGTCTCGTCGAAAATCGAGAAGCCCGGTTTGTAGCCCAGCCGCGCGTGCTCCTTGCGGATGATGTTCAGGCCCAGGTTGTGGAAGGTGCAGACCGTCAGGCCGCGGCCTTCGCCGGCGCGCAACAGGCCGCCGACCCGCTCTTTCATTTCTCGGGCGGCCTTGTTGGTGAACGTCATGGCGACGATGTATTGGGCGCGGATGCCGCAGTTCTGGATCAGGTGCGCGATCTTGCGGGTGATTACGCTGGTCTTGCCGGAGCCTGCACCGGCGAGCACCAAAAGAGGGCCGCCGACATAGTTCACGGCTTCTTGCTGCCGGGGATTGAGTCGGGACATGACAGAGTCAGGGAGTCGTTTGCGAAATGGGCCGGCATTTTAACAGGCTCTGAGAATTGTGCTGCTCTGTCCGACTTGTGACGCATGCAGGATTGTCATTTGCCGCTTCTGCCACTTTCACGCAGGATGTGGAACCAATTGGGGCCCGCGCAGCATTTGGAGTGGGAAAAAACCACCGAAAGCGCGTGTTTGAGAACCGTTGGCATTGGTCATTGCCCATCGGCAGGTCATAATGCCCGGCGCCTACCACCTTGCAGAGTCTAGGGAGTCAGCTTGTCAACGCCTGTCGAACCCTTGCGTTTGCTGTTATTGGCCCAAGAGCCAGAGTGGTCAGCGATACTGCGCGAGTGCCTGGTGCCCATGGGCCCCTCGGTCGTGTTGATCAGCGCCCCGAGCTGGGAGTCCGTCAGCAGCCTGTTCGAAGACAATCGCAACGCGGTGTTGCTGACCGTTGCGACGTTGCAACCGGCACCGGGCCGTTGCAGCCTGCCGACCATCCTGTTGCTCGAGCACGAGCCGGCGGTTGCCCCCGACGGTGCCAGCGACTGGTTGGTGCGTGATGTCCTCGACAGCGCGACCCTGCGTCGTTGCCTGCGCCATGTGCGCGAGCGCGGCGTGTTGGAAAACACCCTGCAGCGCCTCGCCGAGCAGGATCCATTGACAGGCATCGCCAATCGCCAGGGTTTCCAGACATTGCTGGCGGCGCGCCTGGCGGAAAACGACGGCCGAGGCTTGGCGCTCGGTCACCTGGATCTGGACAACTTTCGCCACGCCAACGACGCCCTCGGTCACCAGGCCGGCGACCGCTTGATCCTGCAAGTGGTGTCGCGGCTAAAGGGGGCGCTCGAAGCCGGCGATCAATTGGCGCGGCTGGGCAGTGATGAATTTGCCTTGCTGATCGACACCCGCCGCGCTCCGCAGCGGGCCGAGTGGATGGCCGAGCGTATTACCGAAGCCTTGGCCGAACCCTATTGGGTGGACGGCGAAAGCCTGCTGATCGGTTGCAGCCTGGGCGTCGCCCATGCCCGCGCCCAGGCCGGCGCCGATCCGCTGATGTGGCATGCCCACATCGCCATGCAGCAGGCCAAGAGCACCCAGGGCTGCACCTTTCATATCTTCAACGAGCGCATCAATCGCAATGCCCGCAGCCTTGCCGACCTGGAAAGCGAACTGCGCCGGGCACTGCGTCGCGACGAATTGGAACTGCATTACCAGCCACGGTTGAATCTCGATGGCGGCCATATCGTCGGCCTCGAAGCCCTGGTGCGCTGGCGTCACGGCGAACGCGGCTTGCTGCCCCCGAGTGAGTTCGTGCCGCTGGCCGAACAGAGCGGCCTGATCGTGCCGTTGGGCTACTGGGTGATTTCCCGGGCGCTGCGGGACATGCAGGCCCTGCGCGAACGAGGGCTGGCGCCGTTGCACATGGCGGTCAACCTGTCGTTCCGGCAGTTCCAGGACAGCCAGTTGCTGCCGACCTTGAGCCGACTGATTGCCGAGCGGGGTGTCGAGGCGCAATGGCTGGAATTCGAACTCACCGAAACCGCCGTCATGCGCCGCAGCGAACTGGTCAAGCAGACCATGGATGCCCTGGGTCGCCTGGGGGTGCGCTTCTCCCTGGACGACTTTGGCACCGGGTTCTCCTCGTTCGTGCACCTCAACAGCCTGCCGATCGCCTTGCTCAAGATCGACAAGAGCTTCGTCGGCGGCATGGAGCAGCGCGAAGAGAACCGCAAGCTGGTGCACGCCATGATCAACCTGGCCCACAACCTCAACCTGGAGGTGGTGGCCGAAGGTGTGGAAACCCAGGAGCAACTGGACCTGCTACGCGGTTTCGGTTGCGACCAGGTGCAGGGCTTCCTGATCAGCAAGCCGTTGCCGTTGCCGGAATTGGTTGAGTATTTGACGTTCGAAAGTGATCAGCACTCCACACACGACGTCGTGGGCTGACACAAACCCATGTGGGAGCGAGCTTGCTCGCGAAGGCGGCGTGTCAGTCGATATATGTGCGGCTGATACACCGCCTTCGCGAGCAAGCCCGCTCCCACATGGAGAATCTCACTCGGCTTGGATGCTCTCGAAGCGCCGCAGTCCAGCCTCACTGCGAATCATCCGCTTCATCTTCCATTCAAACGCCAGGGTCAGGCTCACGGCCGCGCAGGCCAGCCCCAGGGCCAAGCCCCACCAGACACCGGTCGGTCCCCAGTTCAGGTGGAACGCCATCCACCACGCCGACGGTGCGCCGATCAGCCAATAGCAACCCAGGCCCACCAGGAAGGTGGTCTTGGCGTCCTTGAGCCCGCGAATGCAGCCCATGGCGATGGTTTGCGTGCCGTCGAACAGCTCGAACCACGCCGCCACCGCCAACAGGCTCACGGCCAGGTTGATCACGTCGCGGAACGCCGGGTCATCGTGGTCCAGGAACAAACCGATCAATTGATGGGGCAACAACCAGAACACCATGGCGAACGCCAGCATCGCGGCCGCGCCAAAACCAATGCCGACCCGACCGGCCAGGCGCGCCATCCACAGCTGCCCGGCGCCGTAGTGCTGGCCGATACGCATGGTGATGGCGTAGGACATTCCCGCCGGTACCATGAACGCCACCGAGACGATTTGCAGGGCGATCTGGTGGGCCGCCAACGGCGTACTGCCCATGGTGCCCATGCACAGCGCGGCGAACGCGAACAGCCCGACTTCCACCGCATAGGTGCCACCGATCGGCAGGCCCAGGCGCCACAGCTCCTTGAGGTATTGGCGATTGGGCCGCGACAGCCCATCCAGCAGCGGATAGGCACGGTAGGCCGGGTGCCGATGGATGTGCCAGGCCAGGGCCAGGGCCATGCAGTTGGCGACAATGGCCGTGACCAGGCCGATGCCCATCAAGCCGAGTTTTGGCAGGCCGAACATGCCGGTGATGAGCGCGTAGTTGAGCAGGAAGTTGGCCACCGTGCCGCCGAGACTGATCACCATGACCGGCGTGGCCCGGCCGATGGCGCTGGTGAAGCCGCGCAGGGCCATGAAGCTCAGGTAGCCGGGCAGGGCGAACGGCAGCGCCAGCAGGAACTGGCCGGCGGACAACACGTTGGTTTCGGTCTGGCCGAACATCAGCAGCACGGGCTTGAGATTCCACAGCAGCAACCCGGCCATCAGCGCCATCAACCAGGCCAGCCAAAGCCCGGCCTGGGTCAGCCGGGTGGCGCCTTCGATATCGCCCGCGCCCTGGCGGATCGCGACCAGGGTGCCCACCGCGGCAATCACGCCGATGCAGAAGATCGACACGAAGGAATAGGTGGCCGCCCCGAGCCCGCCTCCGGCGAGGGCTTCGGGGCTCAGGCGCGCCATCATCACGGTGTCGGTGAGCACCATCAGCATGTGCGCCAACTGTGAGGCAATCAACGGCCCCGCCAGCCGCAGGATGGCCCAGAGTTCGATACGCACCGGATGCCGCATGATCATCACGCTCCATGTTCAAACAAGGCAGTAAAGCGACGATTCTCGGTGCTCTTGGCGGATTGCACAAAAGGATAAAAAAGATCGCTGGCATGATTAAAACTCATGCTGGATGGGTTTCTGGTAGGGTTTGCAAACCACGCCATGGAGCTTTTGCGATGTCCCGTCGTCTTCCTCCTCTTTATGCGTTGCGAGCATTTGAAGCCGCGGCGCGCTATAGCTCGTTCACCCGGGCCGCCGAAGAGCTGTCGATCACCCAGAGCGCCGTCAGCCGGCACATTCGCACGCTGGAAGATCACTTTGCCTGCCGGCTGTTCCTGCGCAGCGGCCGCAACCTGCAGTTGACCGAGGCGGCGCGGTTGCTGCTGCCGGGCGTGCGCGAGGGTTTCATGGCGCTGGAGCGGGCCTGCCATACCTTGCATGGCGAAGACGGCATCCTGCGCATGAAGGCGCCTTCCACGCTGACCATGCGTTGGTTGTTGGCGCGCCTGAGTCGCTTCCGGCATCTGCAGCCCGGCAACGAGGTGCAACTGACCAGTGCCTGGATGGACATCGATTCGGTGGACTTCAACGTCGAGCCCTTCGATTGCGCCGTATTGCTGGGCAACGGGCATTTTCCGGCGGACTGGGAGGCCAGTTTGCTGTTTCCCGAGGAATTGATCCCGGTGGGCGCGCCGAACCTGTTGAATGACCAGCCCTGGGATGTGGCGCGGCTGGCCAGTGCTGAACTGCTGCATCCAACGCCGGATCGCCGGGACTGGCGCAACTGGTTGCAACGTATGGGGCTGTCCGACAAGGTCTCGCTCAAGGGGGGACAGGTGTTCGATACCCTGGAGTTGGGCATGATCGCGGCCGCACGTGGCTATGGGGTCTCCATGGGCGACTTGCTGATGGTGGCCGAGGACGTTGCCCAAGGGCGCCTGAGCCTGCCATGGCCGACGGCTGTCGCCAGCGGGGAACACTATTACCTGGTCTGGCCGAAAACCCGGCCGGGAGGTGAACGTTTGCGCCGGCTCAGCGACTTTCTCCAAGGCGAGGTCAAGGCCATGCAACTGCCTGATGTACAACGTCTAAGCTGAAACGTTGAAGTTGGCGTGCTAGCCACTTGGCATTAATCCGTGCAAACCGCTCAAGTATTTGGCGTTGCCGCCGAATCCGTGAACATGGAACCCTCGTTCAGAAAGGGTCTACTTACACCTCACCCGAATAAAATGCCGAGCGTGCGACGTGATCAGGATGATCCAGTCTCTCGGCCAGGAGCCGTCATGTCTCAACCCCGCGCCCGGATCGCCTCACAGCTAGGCCTTGCCCTCGCCGTGATACTGGCGATCGTGATCTCCGGCAGTACCGTCTTCGCCTTGCGTTCGCTGGACGCTGCCAACCTTGCCACCCGTGAAGAGCACTTGGCCAGCGAAGCGCGCCTCATGGCCGATCAGCTCAATACGTTCCACGGCACCTTGCGCGAGAGCACCCAGCGCCTGGCCGGCCTGTTCGAAAAGCGCTTCAGCGCGGGCCTGAGCGTGCACCCGGACCAGCCGGTGACAGTGGCGGGCGTGCAAACCCCAGGCTTGACCCTGGGTAGCGAAGTGTTGAACAACAACTTCAAGGAAGTGGATGACTTCAAAGCGATGACCGCCGGGGTCGCCACGGTATTCGTGCGCAGCGGCGACGATTTCATCCGCGTCAGTACCTCCGTCAGCAAACAGGACGGTACGCGGGCCATCGGCACTGTGCTCGACCGCGCCGGTCCTGCCTACGGTCCGGTGATCAGCGGGCAAAGCTACATTGGCCGGGCCCTGCTTTTCGGGCGCTTCTACATGTCGCAGTACACGCCTGTGCGCGACAGCAGCGGCAAGATCATTGCCGTGTTGTACGTAGGCTTCGACTACACCGATGCGCAGAACGCGCAGTTCGAAAACCTCAAGCGCTTCCGCATTGGCCAGACCGGCTCCCTGGCGCTGCTGGACGAACAAAACAAATGGCTGGTGCCGCCCGCCGGCGTGCAGGCGCTGGACAACGCCACCACGACCATCACCGGCTTGATCAAAAAGCCGGGCAAGGGCGCGTTCTGGGCCGATACCGCCGAAGATTTCTACAGCGTTGCCGTACCGTTCGAGGGCGGGCCGTGGGCGGTGGTGGCGAGCATGCCGAAAACCGAGATCCGCGCCGTGACCTGGAGCGTCGGTACGCAACTGGCCATTGGCAGCCTGCTGGCGATGCTGTTGGCGGTCGGTTCGGCAATGTGGTTGTTGCGTAGCAAACTGGCGCCACTGGGGGATCTGGTGCGCCAGGCCGAAGCGTTGGGCGCCGGCGACCTGAGCGTACGCCTGAACGTGTCGAGCCATGACGAAATCGGTCAGTTGGCCCGCGCTTTCAACCAGATGAGCCAGGCCCTGTCGACCATGGTCGAGCACATCCGCAAGGCCTCCCAGGAGGTCAACAGCCGCGCCCAGGCCCTGTCCGGGTTGTCCAGCGGGGCGTACGAAGGCATGGAACAGCAATCGGGCGAAATCACCAGTATGGCCGGCGCGGTGGAAGAGTTCAGCGCGACCTCCTTGAACATTGCCGACAACATGGGCAACACCGAGCGCCTGGCCCAGGAAAACGCCCAGCAAACCCGCATTGGCCGCACCTCGATGGATGAAGCGTCGTCGTCCCTGGAACAAATCGCCGGCGCGCTGAACAGCACGGCCACAGTCATCAATACCCTGGGCCAGCGATCCCAGGAAATCGGCGGCATCGTGGGGGTCATCACCTCGATTGCCGAACAGACCAACCTGCTGGCTTTGAACGCCGCCATTGAAGCTGCCCGGGCCGGCGAGCAGGGCCGTGGTTTCGCCGTGGTGGCCGATGAAGTCCGCAGCCTGGCGTCCCGCACCCGTCAGGCCACTGACGAAATCTCCGGCATGATCAACAGCATCCAGCAGGAAACCGGCAATGCCATCAGCACCATGGAACAGGGCAACCTGTTGATGCAGGAAGGCCTGTCGCGCAACGCCAATGTGGCCTCGGCCCTGGCGCGAATCGACGAGCAGAGCCGTTCGGCTGGCCAGCAATTCGCGGCGATCACCACCGCCACCCAGGAACAAAGCAGCACCGCGACCCTGCTCAGCAGCAACCTGCAAAGCATCGCCATGGCCAACAGTGAGCAGCGCCAGGTAGTCTCGAACCTGGCGGTCACCGCCAAGGAACTGGAGAAGCTGGCCCAGGACCTGCGCCAAGAGGTTGATCGGTTCCGCTGAAGCCTCTCACAAGTCCGCTCCCAGAGATTCCCGGTGGGAGCGGGCTTGCTCGCGATTGGGGTTGCCCAGCCAGCATCATCCCAATCTGACCCACCGCCATCGCGAGCACGCTCGCTCCCACAAATCGCTGTCGATCATGTAGTCGTGCTTTTTAAGGGTATTGCTGTTTTTAAGCTTGCTGAAACGTTTCTTCAAGTCTATAAAAACCGCACAACTCCAATAAAAGGTCGCGTCCATGACTCCGCTCAAACTCCTCGTTACCCTTGGCGCCTTGGGCGCTGCCACCCAGGCGATGGCTTGGGATTACGTCCTGCTGGATACCGATAAAGCCGCCCAACCCTGGCAAATCACCAGCCAGCAACTGGGTGTGAAAACCGGCAAGCCCTTTTCCGTGACGATGCGCACCCTGCACGGTGGCCGGCAAGAAGGCGTCAGCATCGTTGATATCGACAACGGCACCCTGAAGCTTTCAGTCGTCCCAACCCGTGGCATGAATGTGCTGCAGGCTTCCGTCGGTGATGTGCGCATGGGTTGGGATTCGCCGGTCAAGGAGGTGGTCAACCCGGCGTTTATCGAACTCAACGGTCGCGGTGGCTTGGGTTGGCTCGAAGGCTTCAACGAGTTGGTCACCCGCTGCGGCTACGAATGGGTCGGCCATCCTGGCATGGACAATGGTGAGCTGCTGACCCTGCATGGTCGCGCTGCCAATATTCCGGCCAACAAAGTCACCTTGCACATCGATGAAAAACCACCCTACGCCATCACCCTGCGGGGCGAGTTGAAGGAGCAGGCGTTCAAGAAGGTCGATTTCTCGGTGCAGACCGAACTGGTCACCGAGCCCGGCAGCGTGACATTCGCCCTCAGCGACACACTGACCAACAACGGCGATTACCCGAAGGAATACCAAGCGCTCTACCACAGCAATTTCAGCACGCCTTTCCTGGAACAGGGCGCTCGTTTCGCGGCACCGGTCAAGCAGGTCTCGCCGTTCAACGACAAGGCCAAGGGCGACTTGCCGGATTGGCAAACCTACCGGGCCCCGACCAAGGATTACGACGAAACCGTCTACAACGTCGTGCCCTATGCCGACGCCAAGGGCGACACCCTCACCGTGCTGCACAACAAGGCCGGTAGCCTTGGTGTGTCGGTAGGTTTCAACACAGGTACGCTGCCCGTGTTCTCCCTTTGGAAAAACACCGATACCCAAGGCCAGGGCTACGTCACTGGGTTGGAGCCAGGCACCAGTTTTTCCTATAACCGCCGATACCAGCGCCCCCTGGGCCTGGTGCCCACGATCGGACCGAAGGAGCACCGGCAATTCCAGATTCACTACAGCCTGTTGGCAGACAAGGGCGCAGTGGATAAGGCGCTCAAGCGCATCGATGCGATCCAGAACGGTCAAAAAACCGAGGTCCGGGAAACACCGTTGGTAGACCTGAGCAAACCGTAAAGCGGTTCAAGCCGACGCCGGCCGGTACTGCAACGCTTCGGCCAGGTGCTCGCGGCGAATGTTCCCCGCTTGCTCCAGGTCCGCCAGTGTCCGGGCGACCTTGAGCAAGCGGTGGGCGGCGCGCAGCGACAGGGTCAGCCGCTCGCAGGCGGTTTCCAGCCAGGTTTCATCGGTTGTGGATAACTTGCAATGCCGGCGCAACCCCGGCAGATCGAGGAAAGCGTTGGCGCAGCCCTGGCGGCGGTGCTGGCGTTCCCGGGCTTCGGCTACGCGCTCTGCGACCGTGGCCGTATCGTCCCCGGGTTCGAGCCTCGGGTTCAACGCCGTAGCCTCCCGGGCCACGGTCAGGTGCAGGTCGATACGGTCCAGCAGCGGGCCGGAGAGTTTGTTGCGGTAGCGCTGTACCATGTCCGGTGTGCAGGCGCAGCGGCCATTGGGCTCGCCAAGATAGCCACAGGGACAGGGATTCATCGCCGCCACCAACTGGAAGCGCGCAGGAAAGCGCACTCGATCCCGGGCGCGAGAAACCACGATGTGGCCGGACTCCAGAGGTTCTCTCAAGACCTCCAGCACCTTGCGGTCGAACTCCGGCAGTTCATCCAGAAACAGCACGCCATGATGGGCGAGGGTAATCTCCCCTGGCTGCGGTTTTGACCCGCCACCCACCAGCGCCGGACCGGAAGCCGAATGGTGCGGCTGGCGAAACGGGCGTTGCGGCCAGTGGCTCAACGGCACGCAACTGGCCACCGACTGGATGGCCGCAACCTCCAGGGCCTCGCTCTCGGCCAGTGGCGGCAACAGCCCTGGCAAGCGGCTCGCCAGCAAGGTCTTGCCGGTACCCGGTGGCCCGCTGAACAACAGGTTGTGGGCCCCCGCGGCGGCAATCAGCAAGGCCCGCTTGGCCCCGGCCTGGCCTTGTACTTCATTCAGGTCGGGGTAGGGCTTGCTGGCCGAGAGCAGTCCATTGGACACGAACGGCTCGACCGGCGTGTGGCCGTTGAAGTGCGCCACCGCTTCGAGCAGATGATCCACGGCGATTACCTTCAGCCCCGAGGCCAGGCAGGCTTCCTCGGCATTGGCCCGTGGCACCACTAGCATGCGCCCGGCCTTGCGCGCCGCCAGCGCCGCGGGCAACACGCCACGCACCGGACGCACCGCGCCGGACAAGGCCAGTTCACCGAGGCATTCCACGTCGTCCAGCGTCAGGGTTGGCACTTGCACGCTGGCCGACAGGATCCCCAAGGCGATGGCCAGGTCGAAGCGGCCGCCGTCTTTTGGCAGGTCCGCCGGCGCCAGGTTCAGGGTGATGCGCCGCGCCGGAAAATTCAGCCCCGAGTTGATGATCGCGCTGCGCACCCGATCCTTGCTTTCCTTCACCGCCGCCTCCGGCAGGCCAACCATCGTCAGCGAGGGCAAGCCATTGGCCAGGTGGACTTCAACGGTAACGGCAGGAGCCTCGACCCCCACTT
>NZ_FMUZ01000074.1:0-5433 GCF_900101575.1 Pseudomonas sp. NFACC37-1
TGGCAGGACCTGCTGGGCCTGCAACAGGTCGGCCGTCACGACCAGTTCTTCGAGCTGGGCGGTCATTCGCTGTTGGCCGTCAGCCTGATCGAGCGGATGCGCCAGGTCAACCTGAGCGCCGATGTGCGCATTCTGTTCAGCCAGCCCACCCTGGCCGCGCTGGCGGCTGCGGTCGGCAGTCATGATGACCGCGAGGTTCAGGTTCCGGCGAACCTGATCGCACCGGATTGTCAACGCATCACCCCCGATTTGCTGCCGCTGGTGACACTGACCCAGGAGGCTATCGACCGCATCGTGGCGAGCGTGCCGGGTGGCGTGGGCAATGTGCAAGACATCTATCCGCTGGCACCCTTGCAGGAAGGCATCCTTTATCACCATTTCGCCGCTGAGCAGGGCGACCCCTACGTATTACAGGCGCAGTTTGCCTTCGATAGCCGCAAACGCCTGGATGATTTCACCCAGGCCCTGCAAGGCGTGATAGATCGTCACGACATCCTGCGTACGTCCATGGCCTGGGACGGCCTCGATGAACCGGTGCAAGTGGTCTGGCGCAAGGCCGTGCTGGGTGTCGAACAAGTGGCGTTGCGCCGTGAGGACGGCGATGTCGCCGGTCGACTGCAGGCAGACTTCGATGCGCGCCTGGACATCCGCCAGGCTCCGCTGATGCGTATCCGCTTTGCCGAGGATGCGGTGAACCGGCGTTGGGTGGCGACACTGCTGTTCCATCACATGGCGCTCGATCACACGGCGCTGGAAGTGGTTCGCCATGAAATGCAGGCTCATTTGCTCGGACAGGCCGACCAGATGGGCGATGCGGTGCCGTACCGCAATTATGTGGCCCAGGCTCGCCTGGGCGTCAGTCCGAAGGCGCATGAGGCGTTTTTCCGCGAGATGCTCGGCGCTATCGATGAACCGACGCTGCCGTTCGGCTTACAGGATCTGCGTGGCGACGGCAGTAGCGTCGAAGAAGCCAGTCAGGGCATCGCCCCCGATCTGAGCCAACGCCTGCGCAGGCAGGCGCGCCAGTTGGGCGTGAGTGCGGCCAGTCTGCATCATCTGGCCTGGGCTCAGGTGCTGGGCCGGGTATCTGGCCGCGAAGACGTCGTGTTCGGTACGGTATTGATGGGCCGGATGCAGGGCGGCGAAGGCGCCGACCGAGCACTGGGCATGTTTATCAATACCTTGCCAATCGGCGTGCGACTGGGGGCACTCAGTGTGCGTGACGGCGTGTTGGCGACCCATGAACGGTTGACCGGTTTGTTGGGGCATGAGCACGCTTCCCTGGCACTGGCTCAACGTTGCAGTGGCGTGGCCGCGCCCACACCGCTATTCAGCGCATTACTCAACTACCGGCATACGGTGGCCGAACCCCTCGCACTGCAATCGTCATCAGCCTGGCAGGGGATCGAAGCCCTGGGAGGCGAGGAACGCACCAACTACCCGCTGACGCTCTCAGTGGACGACCTGGGCGAGGGGTTCAGCCTCACGGCGCAAGTCCAATCCCCTATCGGCGCCCAGCGCATCTGTGGCTATATGCAGGTGGCATTGGAAAGTCTGGTTGATGCGTTGGAGCAGGCACCGCAGGCGCCTTTGCACAGCCTGGACATCCTGCCCCAGGCCGAGCGTCGACAGTTGATCGAGACCTGGAACGCCACGGGCGCGGTGTATGCCGAACAGGCGCTGATTCATCGCCAGGTCGAAGACCAGGCCGCCATGCAGCCTGAGGCGACGGCGGTGGTGTATGAAGGCCGGTCACTGAGCTACGGCGAACTCAACACCCGGGCGAACCAGGTTGCTCATCATCTGCTGGCGCTGGGTGTGCGCCCGGATGACCGCGTGGCGATCTGTGTCGAGCGCAGCCTGGAGATGATCGTCGGGTTGCTGGGCATCCTGAAATCCGGGGCGGGTTACGTACCGATAGACCCGGCCTATCCGGCCGAGCGCATTGCCTACATGCTGCAAGACAGCGCCCCGGCGGCGGTCCTGGTGCAACTGGCTACCGGCGGCCTCATGGTCGACGCATCGGTGCCGGTGATTGATCTTGAGCACGAGATCAGCCCCGACGGCGGCGGTGTCAACCCTCAGGTGCCGGGCCTGGAGCCGAGTCATCTGGTCTATGTGATCTACACCTCGGGGTCGACCGGTCTGCCCAAAGGGGTGATGGTCGAGCATCGCAACCTCAACAACCTGGTGGGGTGGCATTGTCAGTCCTTCGAACTGGGGCGCGGCAGCCGCACGTCCAGCGTTGCTGGCTTCGGTTTCGACGCCGCGGCCTGGGAGATCTGGCCCGCCCTGTGCGCCGGGGCCACGCTGTTGCTGCCACCGGCCCATGCTGGCAGCGAGGATGTCGACGCACTGCTGGATTGGTGGCAGGCCCAGGCGCTGGATGTGTGCTTCCTGCCTACGCCGATTGCCGAGTACGCCTTCGGCGGCAACCTCAGCCACGATCGGTTGCGTACGCTGCTGATCGGCGGTGACCGTCTGCGCCGACTGCCCGCCGACCCACGCTTTACGCTGATCAACAACTATGGCCCCACGGAAACCACGGTGGTCGCCACCTCGGGCCGGATCGACGCCTCCCAGGCGGTGTTGCATATCGGCAAGCCGGTGGGCAACACACGGATCTACCTGCTCGATGCACACTTGCAACCGGTTCCGGTCGGTGCGACGGGTGAGCTTTACATCGGGGGCGCAGGGGTTGCGCGAGGTTACTTGAACCGTGCCGAGCTGACCGCCGAGCGTTTCGTGCAAGACCCATTCGGCCCTGTGCAGGGCGCGAGGATGTACCGTACCGGTGACCTTGGACGTTATTTGCCGGACGGCAATATCGAATACCTGGGGCGCAATGATGGTCAGCTGAAAATACGCGGCTTGCGCATTGAGCTGGGTGAAATCGAATCCAGGCTCAGCGATTGTGCCGGTGTGCGCGAGGCTGTGGTCATCGCGGCTGGTGACACACCGGATGACAAGCGTCTGGTGGCCTATTACACGTTACACGAGGGCGAATACCCGGACCTGACGGCCGACAATTTGCGTGCGCAATTGCAGGTGCACTTGCCCCGGCACATGGTGCCGTCGGCCTATGTGCGCCTCGACGCGCTGCCCTTGACAGCCAATGGCAAGCTTGATCGCCGAGCGCTCCCCGCCCCGGACAGCGCGGCCTATTCGAGCCGCGACCATGAGGCGCCACGGGGCGACATGGAAATGCGCATCGCCGATATCTGGCGTCAGTTGCTGGGCGTGGAGCAGATCGGTCGTCATGACGATTTCTTTGAGCTGGGCGGGCATTCGTTGTTGGCCGTGCGATTGATGTCTCAGGTGCGCCAGCAACTGGGCGTGGAACTGACCCTGGCGGAACTGTTTGCCAACTCCGGATTGATGGGATTGTCAGCCTGGGCCTCCCAAGCGTCGGCAAGCACGTTGCCGCCCATCGAGGCGGTTCCGCGCAACAGTGCGTTGCCCCTGTCGTTCGCACAGCAGCGCCTGTGGTTCCTGGCGCAGATGGACGGCAGCGCTGCTTATCACATCTGCGGTGGCTTGCGTCTCAAGGGCCGGCTGTCACCGCAAGCCCTGCATGGGGCATTGGACCGGATCGTGGCGCGTCACGAAGCGTTACGTACCACGTTCGACAAGGTCGACGGTGAGGTGGTGCAGTGCATCGCCGTCGAAGGGGCCGGCTTTGCCTTGACGTTCCATGACCTGTCCCTGCATACCGACGCCGAAGGCGAACTGGCCCGGTTGGCCGCGGACGAGGCGCGGGCGCCGTTCGATCTGCGACAGGGGCCCTTGATCCGCGGTCGCCTCGTGCGGCTGGCGGACGAGACGCATGTTCTGCTGGTGACTCTGCACCACATCGTCTCGGATGGTTGGTCGATGGATGTGCTGACCCGTGAGTTGGGGAGGCTCTACCAGGCTTGCCTGCATGGCGCGGCCGATCCGTTGCCACCGCTGCCGATCCAATATGCGGACTATGCCGTCTGGCAGCGCCGCTGGCTGAGCGGCGACGTGTTGAGTGAACAGAATGCCTACTGGCAACGGACACTGGCGGATGTACCGCCTTTATTGACCTTGCCTGTAGACCGTCCGCGACCCGCGCAGCAGGACTATGCCGGAGCGCGTTTGCCGGTGCTCTTCGATGAAGCGCTGACAGCCGATCTCAAGGCGCTGGGCCAGCGCCACGGTACGACTTTGTACATGACGGTGCTGGCCGGTTGGGCGGCGGTGCTTGGTCGCCTCTCGGGGCAGGATACGATCGTCATCGGCTCGCCGACGGCCAACCGTCGGCGCGTGGAGGTCGAGGAACTGATCGGGTTCTTCGTCAACACCTTGGCCGTGCCCATTGATGTGTCCGGGGGGCCGAGCGTCGAAACGTTGCTGCAACGGGTAAAAGCACAGACGTTGAGCGCCCAGGCCCATCAGGACCTGCCGTTCGAGCAAGTGGTGGAGCGGGTCAAGCCGATGCGCAGCCTGTCCCACAGCCCGTTGTTCCAGGCCATGCTGTCCTGGCAGGCAGCCGTTGAACAGAACCTCGTCCTGGAAGGACTGATGCTGGAGACCGTGGAGGCGCCGGGGCATAGCGCGAAATTCGATGTGTCGCTGAACCTGGGTGAGGTAGATGGGCTGATTTCAGGCTCCCTGGAGTACGCCACGGCGTTGTTCGACCAGGCGACCATGGAGCGTTACCTCGGCTATCTGGAACGCATGTTGCGGGCGATGGTGGCGGATGCCCGCGTCGCCATCAGCGACATCGTGCTGCCGGACGATGCCGAACGTCGCCAGCTGGAATGCTTCAATGCCACGCAAGCACAGTACCCACTGGAACAGACCATCCATGGATTGTTCGAGGAGCAGGTGGCGCGCACGCCGGATGCACTGGCGGTGCTGCATGGCGGACAGCGCCTGACCTATCCCGAACTGAACGAGCAGGCCAACCGGCTGGCGCATTACCTGCGCAAACAGGGCGTGCGGCCGGATTCGCGGGTGGCGATCTGCGTCGAGCGCGGCAGCGACATGGTGGTCGGGCTGCTGGCGATCCTGAAAGCGGGCGGCGGTTATGTGCCGCTGGATCCGGCCTATCCGGCGGATCGGATTGCCTACATGCTGGAAGACAGTACGCCGGCCGTGGTCCTGGCCCAAACGGCAACCCTTGGGCTGTTGGCCGATGCAACGATGCCGGTGATCGATCTAGGTAGCGGGCTCTGGCAGGACGAGTCCGTCTCGAATCCAGAGATTGCCGGGCTGACCTCGGCGCACCTGGCCTATGTGATCTACACCTCCGGTTCCACCGGTTTGCCCAAGGGTGTGATGATCGAACACCGCAACACGGTGAATTTCCTGACCTGGGCCCATCGTTCGTTCGATGCGCAAACCCTGTCGAAAACCTTGTTCTCGACCTCGCTGAACTTCGACCTGGCGGTGTATGAATGCTTCGCG
>NZ_FMUZ01000035.1:0-63729 GCF_900101575.1 Pseudomonas sp. NFACC37-1
CAGGGACAGCGGCAACGCTTGCTCGCGGGACACCACGTCGATGGGCTGGACGTGGGAGTGACCGGCCTGTTCCACCCGCTGGGCCAGTTCGCTCAGCGAGGTCTGGGCGAAGAGGGTGCGCAGGTCGATCTCGACACCGAGGTCCTGGTGCAGGCGGGCCTGCAACTGCACAGTCAGCAGGGAATGGCCGCCGAGTTCGAGGAAGCCGTCGTGACGGCCGACCCGATCCAGTTGCAGCAGGTCTTTCCAGATCTCGGCGAGGGCGATTTCAGTGTCGCCCTGGGGCGCCTCGTAGGTTTTGCTGGCCAGGGCTTCCAGGCCGGGGGCCGGCAGGGCGCGGCGGTCGAGCTTGCCGTTGGCGGTCAGGGGCAGGGCATCGAGGTGGACGAAGGCGCTGGGCACCATGTATTCGGGCAGGTGCTTGAGCAAGGTGCTGCGCAGTTGTTCGGCCGGGATCGGCTCGCCGCAGACGTAGGCGACCAGGCGCTTGCTTTCCGACTGCCCGGGGTGGTCTTCCCGGGCAATGACCACCACTTCACGGACACCCGGGCACAACGCCAGGGCCGCTTCGACTTCACCGATTTCGATGCGCAAACCACGGATCTTCACTTGGAAGTCGTTGCGGCCCAAGTACTCCAGGGCACCATTGGCGAGCCAGCGGCCGAGGTCGCCGGTCTTGTACAGACGCGCGTTCGGCTCGGTGCTGAACGGATCGGCGATAAAGCGCTCGGCGCTCAATTGCGGTTGGTTCAGGTAACCCCTTGCCACGCCGATACCACCAATGTGGATTTCCCCGGCAACACCCAGCGGTTGTGGTGCGCCACGGCCATCGAGCACGTACATCTGGATATTGGCGATCGGCCGGCCGATGGGCACGCTTTCGCCAGGATCACTGGCGCGGCACTGCCAGGCCGTCACGTCGATGGCCGCTTCGGTCGGGCCATAGAGGTTATGCAGTTCGATCTCTGGCAGCTGCCGTTCGAAACGCCTTTGCAGGCTGCGGGGCAGGGCTTCGCCGCTGCACAACACGCGTCGCAGGTCAGGGAATGCCTGCCCGTCATGGTGTTCGAGGAACAGGTCGAGCATCGACGGCACGAAGTGCAACATCGTGACGCTGGCCTGGCGCATCAGCCGGGCCAGGTAGTCCGGTTCCTGATGGCCGCCCGGGCGCGCCATGACCAGTTCGGCCCCGGCCAGCAGCGGCAGGAAGAATTCCCAGACCGACACATCGAAACCGAACGGGGTCTTTTGCAGCACGCGGTCGGTGGCATCGACGCCGTATTCATCCCGGGCCCACAACAGTCGGTTGACCACGCCGAGGTGTTCATTCATCACCCCCTTGGGGGTACCGGTGGAGCCGGAGGTGTAGAGCACGTAGGCCAAGTGAGTGGGGCTCAGGCCGAGGACTTGCGGGTCCGGGTTGTGTTCGGGTTGAGCGGCCAGTTGTGCATGATCATCGAGGGCCAGCAGCGGCGCACTCGAGGCTGGCAGCAGGCCTTGCAACGCCTGGCTGGTCAGTATGGCCCGAGGGCTGCTGTCGTCGAGCATGAATGCCTGGCGAGCATTCGGCAGGTCCGGGTCGATGGGCACGTAGGCCGCCCCGGCCTTGAGAACCCCCAGCAGGGCGACGACCATGTCCGGTCCCCGCCTCAGGCTCACGGCCACTCGGTCATCCGGTTTCACGCCCAGCTCGATCAGGCGATGGGCCAACCGATTGGCCTGGCGGTTGAGTTGTTCATAGCTGAGCAACGGCCCGGTATCGCCGCGCACGGCACAGGCGTGCGGACGCTGCCGGGCTTGCTGTTCGAACAATTGATGGATCAACACATCCTGCGGATAGTCGCGGGCCGTGGCGTTGAATTCGACTTGCACGCGTTGCCGCTCGACCTGGCTCATGAGCGGGTACTGCCCCACGGGCGTTGCATGCTGCTCCAGCACTGCCTCGAGCATCGAGACGATGCGTTGTTGCAGGTGCCGGGCTTCTTCCAGGCTGAAGTAGGCGGTGTTGAAGTTGAAGTCCAGGTGGACGTCTTCGAACGGATGATAATCGCGCACGAAGATCGCCATGGGCGTCTGCTCGTAGCCGTTGTCCATGGTGATGACCGTGGACGAGGTGCCGCCGAACTGATCGTCGCCGTCCAGGCTTTCGAACGACAGTGACACGTCGAACAGCTGTCGACGCCCGGTCTGTGCCAGGCGCAGGGTGCGGTTGAGTTCGGCGATGGGGAAGCGCTGATGGCGGTAGCAGCGGCGCAGTTGCCCGCCAGCGGCGTGCATCAAGTCCAGCAGCGAGGCGTCGAAGTCGACGGGCAGGCGGATCGGACTGACCGAGGAAAACATGCCCGCGGTTTCTTTCGCCCGGGCAGTGGTGCGGTTATGCACGGGCATGCCGATGACGATTTCATCGACGCCCACGGTGCGGCAGAAATAGGTGGCGACCACGCTGATCAGCACATGGGCGACCGACAAGCTGCGTTCGCTGGAAAATTGCGTCAACGCGTTGTACAGCGCCCGGGGCAGCATCGCCTGGACCTGGGCACTGGGGGCCAGCTCATTGGCCTGGCCTGTCTTGAAATCGGCCCGGCGCTGCAGCAGCGACGGCGGCATCTGTGCGTAGGTTTCCTGCCAGAACTGGCGGTCGCGCTCATAGCGGGACGAGGCCAGGTAGGCCCGGTCATCCTCCAGGAACGACAGGTAGGAGTGCCCTTGGGCGACTTCATCGTTGCCGGCCAGCAGGGCATTGTAGGCCGTCCCCACGGCATGGCCGATCAGGGCTACGCCAATGCCGTCGGTGACCAGGTGGTGGTAGCGGGCGAGCCAGTAATGGCGGTTCGGGCCGCAGCGGACCATGCGTGCCTCCCAGAGTCGGCCCGTCAAGGATTCGAAGGGCTGCCGAAAGGCATTGCGCAGGTAGTCCATGGCCAGGCCGGCCTCGGCGTCGGCCTCGGAGAACTCCACTACCTCCATGTTTACCTTGACCTCGGGCAGCACGCGCTGGCGGCCGGTGCCGCC
Source organism: Pseudomonas sp. NFACC37-1 (assembly GCF_900101575.1). NCBI lineage: Bacteria > Pseudomonadati > Pseudomonadota > Gammaproteobacteria > Pseudomonadales > Pseudomonadaceae > Pseudomonas > Pseudomonas sp. NFACC37-1. Next base: position 3,013 of record NZ_FMUZ01000035.1, read on the forward strand.
TTCATGACTGAAGCTCAGGCGCAGGGTGTCGTGCCGGTTGGCGACCAGCTCGATGGCTTTCTCGAACAATGCAATGTCGATCTGGCCCTTGATCTCCAAGGACATGCCGATGTTGTAGTAGGGCAGGTCCGGGTGTGCGAGCTGATCCAGCCAGATGCCCTGCTGGACGGACGCCAGCTCGTGGGACGCGGAGTCTTGGGTAGGCAACATATCGGTCGACGAATCCATTTCGGAGCACCTGCTTGCAGAATCGATTGAGGTTTGTCTCCGTTCGAATGGCAGTGGTGAAGGCCTGGACGACTGCCAGTCGGCGGAATCAATAGCCGTGGAGAAGGACATCGGGGGCGGTGCAAAGCGCTGGGGACGACGGGGCGGCGAGGGCTGCGTTGCGAGCCGTCGAGGGTCCCGTCCTGCCGTTCGGCTGCGCCTGATATCCCTTCACAAAGTGAGAAAAAATTAGAGCATCCGCCTTGGGATGTCTGTCATGGGAAGCAGGGACAACGGCGCGGAACGTGGCTTTGCGGCGCTTGGGCGTGGTCGCGCGAGTCTGTTATACCAACGGCCCTGAGTGTGCTTGCGAGGGTCGAACATGCCATTAACCGCCGAATCGGACCGCCCAGCGACGAAGTTCTGGAGCTTGTCCCGCTTTCCCAATCACCCACAGGCAGGCGCGGTCGACGTGATCGATGCGCTGGCGATTTCCAAAGAGGATTTCACCCGCCGCTACGTCAACCGCAACCGTCCCTGCCTGGTCAAGAATGCGGTACGGCATTGGCCGGCTTTCCAGAAATGGCAACGCCTGGACTACCTCAAGGCGCACTCGCGCAACAGTGCGGTGGTGGTGCGCTCGCAGATCGTTTCCGAGGTCATCGGTTGGTCCAACCCGAAGGTCAAGGCCGAGCTGACCGAGTATGCCAACACGGTCTATCGGGAAATGCCGTTCCACCAGTTTCTCGACGACCTGAACGTGGGTGATTCGCCGTTGGTGGCCGACAGCTGCCGGTTCTCCGAAGGCTCGGCCATCGAGCCGATGAAGGAGGATGTCGGTGGGTTGCCTTTCATGCCGCAGTTGGGCAAGTCCCGGCACTACCCGCCCCATCGCAGTTTCCTGTACCGCAACTCCTATACCGATTGGCACTTCCATGTCGTCGATGAAACGTTCATGGCCCAGGTCGTCGGTGCCAAGGAAGTGTTGCTGTTACCGCCGGACGAAACCAGCTGGCGGGCCTTGCGCCCGGTGATCGAAGAGGCGGGCTACCTGTACGACATCGACACCGGGCGCTTCCCTGGCACTCAAGCATTGCGAGCGCTGCGCACGGTGGTGGAGCCGGGGGATGCGCTGTACATCCCGGTCTACTGGTGGCACGCCGTGCAATCGATGGACGATGAATTCGGCGCAACCGTCGCGGCGACGTTCCCGACGCCCTTGCACGTCAGCGGCAACATCAGTTCGCCCATCGCCAGGCGGGTGTTGCGGACCTATCTGTTTTCCCGTTTTGCGCCGTTGATATTGGGCGCGGTGCTTTATTCCCTGGCCTATCGTCTGCTGGACACGTTGATCGGTGTGGTCACGCCTCGCGATGTGCGCCCATGAGCGTGGGGAGCGGCCGCCGGGGTTTTGACCTGGGGCGCGGTTTCTATTTCCTCTGGTGCGGCGAGTCGCTGGCGGTGGTGGGCACGGCGCTGATGGAATTCGCCCTGGGTGTCTGGGTGTACAACCATACCGGCTCGGCGGTGGCCTTCGCCAACGTGGTACTGGCGGCGACATTGCCGGCGGTGTTGTTCTTGCCCTTGGCGGGTGGGCTGGCCGACCGGATCAGCCACCGGGTGATCATTGTCTGTTGCGATGTGACCCTGGCGGTGCTGCTCCTTGGGGTCATGGCGCTGCTCTGGTTCGAACGCCTGGAGCCGTTGCACCTGTACATTTTCAATTGTCTGGCGTCGATTGTCGGCGCCTTTCGCAAACCGGCCTATCAGGCCGCTGTCAGTACGATTGTCGCCCCTGACAAGTTCACCCGGGCCTCGGGATTGATCAGTATCAGCAAGAACGCGTCGGCCCTGGTGGCACCGTTGTTGGCGGGGGCGATCATGGCCAGTGCCGGGTTGGTGACGATCCTGGCGGTGGACCTGCTGACCTTCTGCTCCGGCACCTTGCTGGTGATCAAGGCGTTCTCCCATGTGCGAGGGGCGCCGGGTCGTCAGGACGGCGGGCCCAAAGGCACGGTGTTTGGCGGGGCGCTGGGAAATGTCGCCGCGGCGCTGAAGTTCTTTGTCGCCGAGCGGCTGATGGCCGGCCTGCTGGTCTACACCATGATGCGCACGGCGCTGCTGTCACTGGCCACCCTGATGATGACGCCGTTGCTGCTGTCGACCCTGGGCAGCCAGGCCTTGGGCATGGCCTACACCTGGGCGGCCCTGGGTGGGCTGGCGGGCGCGGGGCTGCTGATCTCGATGGGCAATCCACGTCGGTTGATGGCGCTGGTGGCGGTGGCCGATCTGTTGTTGGCGGGCTGTGTCGTCGCCTTGGGGCTGGTCTCGCAGACCTTCGCCTACTGCGCACTGGCCTTTGTCGCGATCACCATGGCGAGCATCGCCGACGCCAGCGTGAACTCGCTGTGGATGCGCAGGATCCCCGCTGGCAGCCGTGCCAGCGTGTTTGCATTGATCAGCATGTTGACCATCGCCACCACCAGCCTGGCGGTGATCGTCGGCGGTTTCCTGGTGGACCACTGGTTCCAGCCAGCGCTGATGCCCGGCGGTCTTTATGCCGACTCGATCGGACGTTGGCTGGGCGTGGGGCCGGGGCGTGGAGTGGGGTTGCTGTTCGTGGTGGCCGGCGGGTTGTTCGCGTTCCTGCCATTGAGCGTCTTGCTGTATGGACCGATGCGTCGACTGGACGAGCCCCCGGCGCCGGCGGCGGGGGCGCGGATGATCGAAACACCCCAGGTCGAGCCCCTGTAATGCCGGTCGGCCCCGGTGTACCTGATTCCCGTGACAGACAGGCCAAGCCCGGTGGGTCAACCTTGGCAGGCTCTCCTGCCGCGCCTCTTTCACCCGGCGGACAGGACTATCTGGCATCGCCAGCGGAATCGACAACCTCAATAAAAGGAGTACCTATGCGCCCGTCGTTTTATGACCCCAGCCGTTTTCCGCAACTGAAGAACCTGGCCGACAACTGGGAAGTGATCCGCGAGGAATTTCTGGCCCTCGATGCGCCAACCCTGACGATCAACCGCGTGGGCAAGCAGATCGCCGAGATCGTCGAGGAGATCGACGCTCACATGGCGGCTGGGGGAGAGTATGGCTGGCTCTGGGGATGGGGCGACGACATGGATATCATGCCGGAGTGGACCCAGTACGGCCTGGTGGCCTACGACACCCCGATCCCCTACGCCCGCGACGCCATGCCCGGGACCATCGAGCTGCTGAGCAAGATTCCCGGCATCAAGCTTTGCGCCTTGTTGCGCATGGAACCCAACGTGTTCCTCGGTACGCATTCTCATACCGGCACTTGGGAAGAAGGTCTGCTGCACATGCAATTGACCATCGACGCGCCTACCACGCAGAACTATGCCTACCTTAATGTCAATGGCAGCTTCAACCAGAGCACCAACGGTAATCTGGTGATTTTCGATGGATCCTTGGACCACTTTGCGGTCAATGCGTCCAGGGCTCACCGGACTGTGCTGTACCTTGAGTTTCATCGTGAGAAGCACATGGTGGCTTGATGTGGAACCCTGTCACCGGAAAGATTGTGGGCGGACGTTGAATCATTGGGCACCCAAGTACTCGTGTGGGAGCTGAGCTTGCTCGCGATGACGTTGGCACATTCAATCCCGATGCAAGCTGACCCACCGCTATCGCGAGCAAGCTCAACTCCCACAAGGGATTGTGGGCGGATGCAAAATCTATGGGGCTCCAAGAACCCAGGTGGAGCGAGCTTGCTCGCGAAGGCGGCCTGCCAGCCAACCTGATTCTTCCAGCCATACTCCAATCCCCTTGTGCGAGGCCCATTGCTCCCTTCCAGGCAGGTTGGTCGCCGCCCACGATTCTTGATATCGATCAATTGCAACTCGATCATTTGGCCGTACTCTCCACTGCATATTGTGTTTTCACAAATTAAAAAGCCTATATGTAGTGTCTGGAGCCAAAATGCAGAGCACGTTGATCTCAGTAGGGTGTAACCGCTTGCACAAGCGCGATGGCAGTGTGGTCGCCTTTGATGCGGACAAGATCCGCCAGGCGCTGATCGCCGCCGGCAAGGCCACCGGTGAGTACGCCGAAGCCGAGGCCAAAGGGTTGCTCGAGGCGGTATTGGCGCGGCTGGAAGGGCAGACGCGGTTGAGCGTCGAGCAGATCCAGGACCGCGTCGAGCGGGTTCTGATGGACGCCGGGTATTTCCTGTCCATGCGCGCCTACATCGTCTATCGCGAGCAACACGGACGCCTGCGTCGGGATCGTCGTACGCTGGTGGAAGTCGCCACTTCGATGAACGAATACCTGGATCGCGAAGACTGGCGTGTGCAGGCCAACGCCAACCAGGGCTATTCCCTCGGCGGCCTGATCCTCAATGTATCGGGCAAGGTCACCGCCAATTACTGGCTCGACGAAGTCTACAGCCAGGCCATCGGCGAGGCGCACCGCGAGGCGGACCTGCATATCCACGACCTGGACATGCTCGCCGGCTATTGTGCCGGCTGGTCCTTGCGCACCCTCTTGCACGAAGGCCTCAACGGCGTGCCAGGGCGGGTAGAGGCCGGGCCGCCCAAGCACTTGAGCAGCGCCCTGGGACAGATGGTGAATTTCCTCGGCACCCTGCAAAACGAATGGGCCGGCGCCCAGGCGTTCAGCTCGTTCGATACCTACCTGGCGCCCTATGTGCGCAAGGACCGGCTCAGCTACGACCAGGTTCGCCAGTCGTTGCAGGAGTTCATCTACAACCTCAACGTGCCGTCGCGCTGGGGCACGCAAACCCCGTTCACCAACCTGACGTTCGACTGGGTCTGCCCCCAGGACCTGCGCGAACAGATCCCGGTGATCGGCGGTGAAGAAATGCCGTTCGCCTACGGTGACCTGCAAGCGGAAATGGAACTGATCAACCGCGCCTACATCGAGGTGATGCAGGCCGGCGATGCGAAAGGCCGGGTCTTCACGTTCCCGATCCCGACCTACAACATCACCCATGACTTCCCGTGGGACAGCGAGAACGCCGACCGGCTTTTCGAAATGACCGCCTGCTACGGCTTGCCGTATTTCCAGAACTTCCTCAACTCGGACATGCAACCCAACCAAGTGCGGTCGATGTGCTGCCGCCTGCAACTGGACGTGCGCGAGCTGCTCAAGCGCGGCGGCGGCCTGTTCGGTTCGGCGGAACAGACCGGTTCCCTGGGCGTGGTGACGATCAACTGCGCGCGCCTGGGCTACCTGTACAAAGGCAACACCAGCGGGCTACTGCAACGCATCGATACCCTGATGGAACTGGCGAAAGAGAGCCTGGAGGTCAAGCGCAAGGTCATCCAGCATCACATGGACGCCGGTTTGTACCCCTACACCAAGCGCTACCTCGGCACGTTGCGCAATCACTTCTCCACCATTGGCGTGAACGGCCTGCATGAAATGCTGCGCAATTTCACCGATGACCAGCAAGGCCTGCACACCGAGCAGGGCCGGGCATTCGCTTTGAAACTGCTGGATCACGTGCGGGCCACGTTGCTGCGTTTCCAGGAGGAAACCGGCCACCTCTACAACCTCGAAGCCACACCCGCCGAAGGCACCACGTACCGCTTCGCCAAGGAAGACCTCAAGCGCTACCCGGATATCCTACAGGCTGGCAGCCCGGTCGCGCCGTACTACACCAACTCTTCGCAACTGCCGGTGGGGTTCACCGACGATCCATTCGAAGCCCTGGAGTTGCAGGATGAACTGCAATGCAAATACACCGGCGGCACCGTGTTGCACCTGTACATGGCCGAGCAGATTTCCTCGACCCAGGCCTGCAAGCAACTGGTGCGCAAGGCCCTGGGCCGTTTTCGCCTGCCGTACCTGACCATCACACCGACCTTTTCCATCTGCCCGGTGCACGGCTACCTGGCCGGCGAACACGAGTTTTGCCCCAAATGCGACGAGGCCTTGCTGCTGCAACAGCAGTTGGCAGGCAGCGTTCACTGATCCGATCCATCGACTGCAAGGAGCTTCACCCATGAATGCATCACAAAGCCTTCCACCCGCACAGCGTCAACGTTGCGAAGTCTGGACCCGGGTGATGGGATATCACCGCCCGGTGGCGGCCTTCAACCCCGGTAAGCAATCCGAGCATCGTGAGCGGGTGCACTTCACCGAACGTGCGGCCGGGCGTCCATGAGTCGAGTGCTACGGGTCGGGGGCATGGTGCCCCTGACCACCCTCGATTATCCGGGCCAACTGGCCTGTGTGCTGTTTTGCCAGGGATGTGCCTGGCGGTGTCGTTATTGCCACAACCCGCAACTGATCCCGCCGCGCGGCAGTGAGGAGGTGGAGTGGTGCCGGGTGTTGGCGTTCCTGCAACGCCGTCAGGACCTGCTCGACGCCGTGGTGTTCAGCGGCGGTGAGCCGACCTTGCAGGACGGCCTGGCGCCAGCGATGGAGGATGTGCGGCAAATGGGGTTTCGCATCGGCCTGCACAGCGCCGGTATCAAACCGGCGGCCTTCGCCAAAGTGGTCGGCCTGGCCGACTGGGTCGGCTTCGACATCAAGGCCTTGCCCGAAGATGCCCTGGACGTGACCCGGGTCGAAGGCAGCGGCACCGCCAACTGGCGCAGCCTCGACCACCTGCTGGACAGCGGCGTTGATTATGAATGTCGCACGACGGTGCACTGGCATCTGTTCGACCCGGAGCGGTTGCTGACCCTGGCCCGACGCCTGAGCGAGCGCGGTGTCACCCGGTTTGCTGTGCAACTGGTGCGCACCGCGCGGATGCTCGATCCGCATCTTTCCAGTGTCTCGGCGCAGGCCTTGCAGCCCGAATTATGGGCCGCCATGCGCGAGTTGTTTCCCTCGTTTGTATTACGCAGTTGAACGCACGCTGGGTTGAGTGATTGCCCGCCACCCCCTGTGGGAGCGGGCTTGCTCGCGAAAGCGGTGGGTCAGCTTGCGATGATGTTGGATGTACCAACGCCTTCGCGAGCAAGCCCGCTCCCACAAGGATTTTGTGTTGAGCCCAGATGTTGAGAGCACCCGCTCCCACAGTATTTAGTGTGTCACCACCCCCAAAACTGCAACCACCAACCATACCCCACCCAACCGCTGGCCACTATCAGGCAGGCCATGGCGGGCAGTCGCTGAACGGGCGATGCCTCCATCTGCTCCAGGCGCTTCCAACCCAGCCACAGGCTCCAGGCCATCGCCGCCACCAACAACCCGGCTCGAGCCGGCTGCACCCATTCCAGCAATAGCCCTTCATAGCGCAGCAACTTGACGGTGGTGGCCGATAGACCGAGGAACAGACCGGCACCGCCAAGGGGTGTCAGGGTGAGGGCCAGGGGCAAATATTCTGCGGGATTGCCCGCGAGTCGTGCTGCCAGGCGCATCAGCAGCATCAGCAAAGTCCCCAGCAACAGGGCACTCGTGCCCAGATAGCCGACGATGCAAAAGCCATCGAGCCAGCTGAAGCTGTCGTTGAGTTGCGGGTAGTGCGTCAGCAACCACCAGGGCGCGTTGTCTTGCAGCGCCCATAACAGGTCGTGTGCCACCAGCCATTGCGCCAGTGCCTGCTTCAGGGCGATGAACCAGGGGCTGACGGTCCATTGAAAGGCCCCCATGGCCAGGCCGATGACGCCGAACAACAGCAAGCGCACATCCCAGGGCGAGAGCGTGGTGGGCGTTGACTGAAGGATTTCCTGGTTGCTGGAGCGGGCGATCAGGCGCACCGCATCGCGCTGACCGCTGCAGCGACCACAGGCGTGGCAATCGGTGGCACCGCGCATTCGGCGGATGTCCAGCAAGGGCGCGCAGTTGGGTGCGGGGCGACGCGGCGCAGGGTTTTCCAGCCAGCGTTGTTCGTCTACTTGAAAGTGCATCGGTGCCAGGCGGGCGAGGAGGGCGAAGACGCCACTGACCGGGCACAGATAACGGCACCACACTCGCTTGCCACGGGCGAACAGCAGGCCAACGATCACCGCCGCGACGGTCGAGCCACCCAGGATCAGCAGCGCCGCCTGGGCATAGTCGTAGACGCTGATGAGCTGGCCATACATCGTCGTCAGGCAGAACGCCAGGGTCGGCCAGCCGGCCCAGCGCACGCTTCTCGGCACACCCAGGCCTTTGCCGTAGCGACTGGCCCATTCACTCAAGGCGCCTTCGGGGCACAGCACGCCGCACCAGAGCCGACCGAACAGCACGATCGAGAGCAATACGAACGGCCACCACAGGCCCCAGAACAAAAACTGCGCCAGCAGCGTGAGGTTGTCGAACAGGTGCGCCTGACTGCTGGGCAATGGTAATAGGGCGGGTATCATCAGCAGCACCGCGTAGAACAGCACCACCGCCCATTGCACGGCACGAATGGTCGCGCCGTGGCGCCGCATGCCGTCGCCCAGGCGCTGGAGCCAGGGGTTCAGGTGGGGCATGGCAGGTTTTGCGCCTTGGGTGTCCGCAACCATCCTGCGACGGCCAGCCAATAGCCAAGCCATACCAGCAAGGTCAGCGCGCTGGGACTGGCGCGATACCCGGCGAAGTCGGCGAGGAATCCGCCCAGGCCATGGCCGTCGTCCAGTATCGCGCTACTGTTCCACAGTGCATCGCCAATGCCACGGTACACCGGCTCGGGCCAATCCATCGCGAGCAATTGCCCGCCGATCCGCTCGATGCCGCTGACCAGCAACGCCGCACCCAACAGCAGCAGGATCGCTTCGCTGATGGCGAAGAAACGCGGCCAGGAGATGAACCGACGACTGCCGTGGAGCAAGGAAACGCTCAACAGCGCCAGCACCAGGCCAGCGACTGCACCCACGGCGAACAGGCCCAGTGACGGCCCTTGCAAACGGGCTCCGGCGCCGTACAGGAAGACCACGGTTTCACTGCCTTCGCGGCTGACCGCCAGCAATGCCAGCACCATCAGGCCCAGGCCACCCTGACGGCTCAGGCGCTGGTCGGCTTGGCGCGACAGGACCTGTTTCAGTGTCCCCGCGTTGCGGTGCATCCAGCCGACCATTTGCACGATCAACAGACTCGCGATCAACGCCAACGAAGCCTGGAACCATTCATTGGCGCTACCACTCATGGCTTCGCCGGCCAGCAGGATCAAACCCGCCAGCACGCCCGACAACAGCAAGCCCAGGAGTGCGCCGCTCCATAGGTACCGCAACAGATGGCTGGCCTGTTGTTGCCGGCTGACCCAGGCCTGGAGGATACCGATCACCAACAACGCCTCGACGCTTTCGCGCCAGACAATAAACATCGATTGAGTCATGCAAACGCCTCCTTCTGGACGATCATTGGGCGAGAATCCCGCCCTCGGGCAGTTGCGGGTTGAATTCATCGAAAAACGGATAGTGCCCGGGGCGCAGCGGATGGATGACCACGAAGGTCGTGACGCCGGGCGAGAGCACTTTTTCGACGCGCAATGGCGTGCTTTCGAATTCCGCCGGGCCCTGGCCGACATTCTTCAGCACGATCTTGAAGCGTTTCCCGGCCGGCACTTCCAGCTGCGGCGGCGTGAAATGCCCGTCGCGCATGCTCAACTCATAGGTGGGCAGTTCGGCCTGGGCGAGCGACGGCAGCAGCAGAACGGTCAGCATCAGCCAGGCCAGGCATGACGGCCAGGATCGGCGGCTCATGCTCAGTACCCGCCTTTTTTACCGATCCCGGCGTAAACGAATTCGTAATGCAGCTCGCAACGTTCGAACCACGGCGCCACGCCGGTTTCCTTGTCGGTATGACGACCGAGGGACGCGTGGTCAGCCGGTGGCAGGACGGTGAAGGTCAATTGGTATTTGCCAGGGCCGAGCAGCTTGACGTTGTCACCGTAGTGCGGCCCGTCATTGGCGACCATGGCGTGGAAGTCGCCCTTGAGCTCGGTGTCGTTGCCTTGTTTCTTCAGCTGGAACGACACGTTGAGATAGGGTACGAAACTGCCTTCCTGAAAGCCTTGCTGGTTGTCCGCCGTGGCGCGGATGTCAGCTTCCAGGTGCACATCCGAATCTGCGGTGGCGCGCATCATGCCGGTGGGGGCCATTTCGATCGGTTGCAGGTACACCGCACCGACTTCCAGCCCCGGGCACAGTTGCGGTTCGCCGATGGGGTATTCCTTGGCTTGGGCCAGCGGTGCGAGCAACAGCAGGGTGAGGGACAACGGAGCAACGGGGCGCATGATGACTTCCTGGCTAGCTAAATGATGGCGCCGAGTCTAGGAAGCTTAGCTGCGAATAATAATGATTCTTGTCAATTTTCAGTGCGAAATTTTGCTCGGGGAGCATCTGTTGCTCTCGCGCGGCTGTTCTTGATCGGGATCAAGGGTGGCGCTGTCCCGACGGGGTAGGGTACGGGCACACCCATCTGTTATGCGGGGTCGCCATGGCAAAGCCTTTTCCCATCAGTCCCAAACATCCCGAGCGCATTTGCTGGGGTTGTGATCGTTACTGTCCGACCACTGCGTTGGCCTGTGGCAACGGTGCCGATCGAACCATGCACCCGGCCGAGATGATTGGGGACGATTGGTACCTGCATGGGGATTGGGGGCTGGAACTGGTCGACATTACCGCCAAGGTCATCGATCCAAGCGCCACTCACATGAAGGAATGAAGCAACCCTGTGGCGAGGGGATTTATCCCCGCTGGACTGCGCAGCAGTCCCACGATTTTGCGGTTGCTGCGCAACCGAGCGGGGATAAATCCCCTCGCCACATTAGAACCGGCAAACCTCACTGGCTTTCCCGAGCAGGGATATTTACAACTTCGGCAACTGCCCGATCCGCCCCATCATCTCGGTCACGATCTGCAAGTCCAACAGGAACTGCTCCACCGTCTTGAACTCGTTGTCGTTGTGGCCGGTGTATTTGACGTCGGGCATCGCCAGGCCGAATTGCACGCCGTTGGGCAGGTCATGGACCGACGTGGCGCCGGCGGAGGTGCCGTATTTGTGTTCCATGCCCAGGTTCTCACTGGCCACGGCCAACAGCGCCTTGACCCATTCACCCTCGGGGTTGCGGTACATCGGCTCGTCGATGGAATAGTCGAAGGCCACCGCGACCTGGGACTTCTTGCTCCAGGCGGCCAGTTTGTCGGCAATGTCAGTCTTGAGGGCTTGCGTGGTCTTGCCGACCGGCACCCGCAGGTTCACCGCCAGTTTGAAGGTCTTCTCATCCATCCCGACGAACGTCAGGGACGCGGTCAGCGGGCCCATGAAGGCATCGGAAAAGCCAATCCCCAGTTTGTTGCCCAGATAGTCCAGGCCCCAGTTGTCGGCGGCGTAGCGGGCGGCGTCGGTGATGTGGTTGTGTTTGAGCGCGACCTTGCCGTCCAGGCCATTGATGAAGTCCAGCATCCGCGCGACCGGGTTGACGCCTGACTCGGGCTCGGAGGAGTGGGCGGATACGCCGGTGAAGGTCAGTTCCACGTCCTTGCCGACGACCTGGGTGCCCACTTCGAAATTGCCGCCGTTGCGCTTGGCATACTCGGTAGCGGCCTTGAGCAGATCGGCGGCCAGTTCGGCAGGCTTGTCGGTGGCAAAGGTGGCCACGGACGTCGACGGGATCTGATTGGTCGCCAGGCCGCCGGTCAATGCGGTGATTTGCGCGCCCTTGCCCTGTGCGGTACGCCGGGCGAAGTTCGCCATGACGGTGCCGTAGCCTTTCTCGGCAATCACCACCGGGTAGCCGCCATCCAGCGCCAGGTTGTAGTTGGGCGTCGGGTTGCGCTCGAAATAATAGGGAATGGCGTCGCCGGTGGTTTCTTCGGTGGTGTCGACCAGCAGCTTGAAGTTGCGCGCCAGTGGCAGTTTTTCTTCCTTGATGACCTTCATGGCGTAGAGCGCCACGACGATGCCGTTCTTGTCATCTTCGGTGCCCCGGCCATACATGCGGTCGCCCACCAGGGTGACCTTGAACGGATCGAGGCGGGTGCCATCTTTCAACACCCAGTTTTGCGGCGTGACCGGCACCACGTCGGCATGGGCATGGATACCGACGACTTCGTCACCGCTGCCTTCGAGGGAAATCTCATAGACGCGGTTGTCGATGTTGCGGAAGTTCAGCTTGAACGCTTCGGCCAGGCTTTTGATCTTGTCGGCGATCTTGAGGAATTCCGGGTTCTCGTGCTGGGCTACACCGTCCTTGCGAAAGGTCGGGATGGCGACCAGTTCCTTCAGCGTCTCGGTGGCGGCTGTGCCGTACTTCACACGGGCGTAGAGGCCCAGCAGGCGATGGATTTCGTTCTGTTGGTCAGCCGACAGGGTTTTGTTGTCCTGGAAGGCGCTGATGGCCGGGCCGAGGTTCGCGGTCTTGGCGAGGTCGCTTTTGGCTACTTCTGCGAGGAACTGCCGGAAATCGGTGACGGAGGTGTCGGAGAAGGTTTTGACGAGGGTCGCGCTTTGTTGTGCAGTGATATTGGCGTTGGCCGACATCGCGAATGACGACAGGCTGGAGAGTATGAGGGTGGCAACGGCAAGACGCTTGAACGGGAAGTTCATGGTGGCAGGCATTCCTTTGCAGGGGAGAAGTGTCGTGTGATGAAACAATCACTTACAACCTAACACCATGAACCCGCGGCGGGGGAGCCCTTGAACAGAATTTGTCGCCCGGAAAAGCGAAAACGGCGCAGAAATGAAAAGTGGCGGTGGGATATTTTGGCCATTCCTCCACCGCAGATCCAGTGTGGGAGCGGGCTTGCTCGCGAAGGCGGTGGGTCAGTTACATTGATGTCGACTGTCACACCGCCTTCGCGAGCAAGCCCGCTCCCACAGGGATCTGCGCGGGTAGCAGGCCTTGCGGACTCAGTGCGGTGAGCGCGCAATTGTCTTGAGCAGGTCTTCAGGGCTGATATGACCTACCACAGGCTGCGCCGTGCTGCCGGGCAATGGCAGGTCAAGGATGTGCCCCTTGATCTTGCCGACCACATGCATCTCGCAGGGTTTGCAGTCGAACTTCAGCGTCAGCACTTCATCGCCATGTATCAGTTGCATCGGCGCGACCTTGGTACGCACGCCGGTGACACCCTTGGCCTGCTTGGGGCAGAGGTTGAACGAGAAGCGCAGGCAGTGCTTGGTGATCATCACCGGCACTTCGCCGGTTTCCTCGTGGGCCTCGAACGCCGCATCGATCAGCTTGACCCCATGGCGATGATAGAAGTCCCGGGCCTTCTGGTTGTAGACGTTGGCCAGGAACGACAGGTGTGACTCCGGGTACACCGGCGGCGGGCTGGTCTCGGCCTTGCGGCCACCCCGTGGATGAGCCGCCACACGAGCAGCGGTCAGGGCCTCGATGGCTTCGCGGCGCAAGGCCTTGAGCTGCGAGTTGGGGATGAAGAACGCCTGGGGCGCATCCAGCTCGATGGCGGTGGCGTGGTATTCGGTGGTGCCCAGTTGGCCAAGCAGGTCGTGCAATTGCTCCAGGGCCTGTTCCGGCTTGTTGGCCAGGCCGAACGGCCCGTCCAGGACGATGCTGGCGCTGAGGCCTTCCTCGCTGGTGGCGGTCAGCTCCAGGCGCTCTTCCCGCAGGCGCGCGACCCAGGCCAGGCCGACGCGGCGCTCCGAGGAGGTCTTGAGCAACGCTTGCTGCCAGTTGTGATCCAGGTTGCGGCTCAACGGGTGGTTGGGACGCAGCTGGTGCATGCCGGCCGGCATTTCGTTGGGCTCGACGCGGTAGCGGTAGCGCTTCTGGCCGTCCTCTTCGAATTCGCCCTTGGGCTCGGCGATGTTGGCGCGGAAACCGACGACTTCGCGCTTGACCAGTACGTTGAGACCGTCGCCGTTGGACAGCGGATCGAAGGTCACCACTTGCAGGTCGCGCTTGCCGACTTTTTCCACCACGCCCACCGGCACGCCGGTAAAGGTTGGCGAATCAAAGGCACCGATGTCGATCTTGCGCTCGCTGACGAAATAGTCGGTGCTGCCACGGTGGAAGGTCTTGTCCGGGTCGGGGACGAAGAAGTGTGCGGTACGGCCGCTGGACGCGCGGGCCAGGTCCGGGCGGTCTTCGAGGACATCGTCCAGGCGCTGGCGGTAATAGGCGGTGATGTTCTTCACATAGCCCATGTCCTTGTAGCGCCCTTCGATCTTGAACGAACGTACGCCGGCTTCGACCAGGGCACGGATGTTGGCGCTCTGGTTGTTGTCTTTCATCGACAGCAGGTGTTTTTCATAGGCGACCACCCGACCCTGGTCATCCTTGAGGGTGTAGGGCAGGCGACAGGCCTGGGAGCAGTCGCCACGGTTGGCGCTGCGGCCGTTCTGGGCGTGGGAGATGTTGCACTGGCCGGAAAAGGCCACGCACAGCGCACCGTGGATGAAGAACTCGATGGCCGCTTCGGTCTCGTCGGCGATGGCACGGATTTCCTGCAGGTTCAGCTCACGGGCCAGGACCAGTTGCGAGAAACCGGCCTGGTCGAGAAACTTTGCCCGGGCCAGGGTGCGGATGTCGGTCTGGGTGCTGGCGTGCAACTCGATGGGCGGGATATCCAGCTCCATGACCCCCAGGTCCTGGACGATCAACGCGTCGACGCCGGCGTCGTACAACTGGTGGATCAGCTGGCGGGCCGGCTCCAGTTCGTTGTCGTGCAGGATGGTGTTGATGGTGGTGAACACACGGGCGTGGTAGCGGTGGGCGAACTCCACCAGCCGGGCAATATCGCCCACCTCGTTGCAGGCGTTGTGACGCGCGCCGAAACTCGGGCCACCGATGTACACGGCGTCGGCGCCATGCAGGATGGCCTCGCGGGCGATGGTCACGTCGCGGGCGGGGCTGAGCAATTCCAGATGATGTTTGGGCAAGGACATTTGTTTTTAGTCAGGCTGGTCACGGTCGAAGCGCGCATTGTAGCCGCCAGGCGCCTCGCCGGCACCTGTGGACTTGGGTTTGCACGATTCTGACCGATGCGCGGCACTCCCGCGGGTTCACCCCGGCGTCGAGTCGGCGCTGCACCAGCGGTTTCGCCCGGTGTTCTTGGCCAGGTACAAGAAGGCATCGGCGGCCCTGATCAGCATGGCCGGGGTGACGTCCTCGCCGCTCGGCTGGCAGGTGGTGATGCCCGCGCTGATGGTCACGATGCCCAAGGGATGGTCGCCATGTTCAATGTTCAAGGCCCTGACCGCTTCGAGGATTTGCTGCGCGACCTTGGTGGCGCCGGCGCTGTCGGTGTTTGGCAGCAGCACGGTGAACTCCTCACCGCCGTAGCGGACCGCCAGGTCGCCCGGCCGTTTGATGGTCTGCCTGAGTGCGGCTGCAATCGCCCGCAGGCAATCGTCCCCGGCGGCATGGCCGTATCTGTCGTTGAAACGCTTGAAGTAATCGACGTCGAGCATGATCAGGGCCAGGGACGAACCCTGGCGCCTGGCCAGGCGGATCTCATCGGCCAGGGCAATGTCCAGCCGCCTGCGGTTGCCCAGTCCGGTCAGGCTGTCGGTCAGCGCCATGTCGCGCATGGCCTGGTGGGCGCTGCGAATCTGCTTCTCCATGGCCATGCGGTAGCGCAGCTGGCTCAACACGATGAGCCCGAAGCCCACCAGGATCGCGATCAGGAAAATCAGCACCAGACCGGTCTTGAGCAGGTCGCGGCGCCAGGGCGCGATGATCGATTCGCGGGACAAGCCGGCTTCCACCACCAAGGGGTAAGTGGTCAGGGCCCGGTAGCCGTACAGGCGCTCGGTGTCGTCGACGACGGCCTTGGCTTCGGCAACCCCTTGGTTGGAGGTGGGTAAATGTTCCCTGAAAATCACGCTGTTGACGAGGCTCTTGCCAATCACCGAAGCGACGAGGGGACGTCGGACCAGGATCGTTCCGCTGCGCTTGGCCAGGACCAGCGCGCCTTTGCCATCGATTTTGAAGTCGCCGTAGTAGTCGACGAAATAGCTGACCTTCACGGTCCCCAGCAATACGCCGGCAAACGAGCCATCAGGGTTGTTCAGGCGGCGGGAAATGGGAATGATCAGGTCGTTGGTGGAGCGGCTATTGACGACGTCACCGATGCGCACGCCTTGATCCTCGTGGGTGCGGTGGTATTGGAAGTAGTCGCGGTCGGCGTTGTTCGCCATTTCCGGGATCGCCTCCTTGTCCGTCACCAGCCATTGGCCGTCCGGGCCATAGATAAACAACCCGTGCAGTTGCGGCATGATGGCAGCCTGCTGCACCAGTAGCTTATGGATGCGTGGGATGTCCATGTTCTGCAGGCCATCGCCCTCCACCCGTTCGGCGAGGGCGGCGGTGACCACATCCACTTGTCGAATGGTATCTTCAGCGTGCTGGGCCGTCGCCCGCGCCAGGTTCGTCACTGAATCCCGGGCAGATGCAAAAGCGGCACGATAGTCGCGCCACGTCCGCCAGCCTTCGACGGCCAGGAAGGCCAAAACCACCACCAGCATGAAGCTTACGGTGAGCCGCAACGCCGCTCCGGCCTGGGCGGTCTGGGGAGAGAAGGCCTCATCCGGGCTTTCGATCTTGGGCTCCGGCTGCTTGCGTCCGAGCATTGACGTATCCTTTCCATGACGGGTCTGCACTTTTCACGGCGCAGCCTATCCTATTCGAATTCAGCATGTTAGCTGACTGCGACGAGGCAGGTACGAGCGGCGACACACGATTGGGGAGAAAGGTTTCATGAAAGTCGGCGTCATTTCCGATACCCACGGCCTGTTGCGTCCCGAAGCACTTGCCGCGCTGCAAGGCTGTGAGCGGATCATTCATGCCGGCGACATCGGCAGCCCCGATATCCTGGCGCAATTGGCATGCCTCGCTCCGTTGTACGTGGTGCGGGGCAATAACGACCTGGGTGCCGAGTGGGCGGGGGAGCTTGCCGATCGCCTGCAATTCGACCTGGACGGCTGGCCAGTCCTGTTGGTGCATGACATCGCCGATGTCCAGGCTGCGCTGGACCCGGCCGTGAAGTGGGTGATCACCGGCCATTCCCACAAGCCGAGCATCGAATGGCGCGGCGAACGGCTTTACCTCAACCCCGGCAGCGCTGGTCGGCGGCGTTTCAAGCTGCCGGTGACACTGGCGTTGGTTGAGGTGGAGGCCGCAGTGATCGAGCCGCGGATCGTTCAGTTGCTGGAATGACCGGCGTGTAGCCCTCGTCTTTTCTCATTGGCATAGAAAAGCTGTACAAATACATATCTCTGTACAATTATTGGGGCGTCCTTGAGAAACCGGTGGCGTGCCCATGATCAGGTCGTTCGCGTTCAGGAAAAGCCTGGCCCGATGCATGGTTGGCCTGCTTGTGCTGTATTGCGCCCACGCCTGGTCCGATTGGCGGCTCGCACTGCCGGGCACACGGCTGGTCGGGCAGGCCGATTTCACCTGGTTCGGGTTCGAGGTGTATCAGGCGCGATTATGGAGCGCAGCCTTGCTACCCGGCCTTGAAACGGCGTTTGCCTTGGAACTCGATTACCGGCGCACCATCAGCGCGCAAACCCTGGTCGAGACCAGCCTTGCAGAAATGCAACGCATCAGGGGAGCGCCCTTGGATGCTGGGCGTCTGGATGCATGGCGAGGTCACATGCGGCAGGCCTTTGTCGACGTAAAGCCGGGAAGTCGCATTACCGGCGTCAATCTGCCGGGGCGCGGTTGTCGTTTCTATGTGAATGGGCAGCTGTCCCACGAGGTGATGGACCCGGCATTCGCCCGAGCCTTCTTCGCCATCTGGCTGGACCCGGGCACCAAGGATAAAAAACTCAGGAATCAACTGCTTGGGCTTCAAAGTTCACGTGACACAGGAGTTCAACCATGACCCGTTTTCTATTGGCGTTGCTGGTGATATTGGGTCTGACCAGTTGCGGTAATGTCGATGTCGACCACTACGCCGACCAGCAACCCCGGTTGGACCTGGAGCGTTTTTTCAGTCAGCCCGTCAAGGCCTGGGGCATTTATCAAAAACGCTCGGGTGAAGTGATCAAGCGTTTCGAGGTGGACATCTCCAGCCGCCACGAGGGGGATCGATTGATCCTGGATGAGCGTTTCCTCTACAGCGACGGCACGCGTCAGCGGCGGGTCTGGACGTTGACCCCCGAGGGGGCCGGACGCTGGCGCGGGCGTGCCGACGACGTGATCGGCGAAGCCCGGGGAGAAGTGGCCGGCAATGCACTGCGCTGGCAGTATCGGTTGAATTTGCCGGTGGACGGTTCGACCTATGAAGTGACCTTCGATGATTGGATGTACCTGATGGATGACGACACGCTGATCAACCGTTCGAGCATGAGCAAGCTGGGTGTCGAACTGGGTCAGGTCACGTTGTTTTTCCGGCGTCAGGCCGGGGGCATGCCATGACTTTGCAGGACTTGACCGACCTGGCCGTTGATGGCCGGATCCACGAACTGGAACTCTTGTCCCTGGAAGGCGGGCTCTACGTATTGCGCGCTCGGCTGGACAGCGGATGGCATACGCTGCTTGACGCATCGGACAAGACATTGCCGGTACGCTCCACCACCCACCTGCGGGAACTGCTGCGTTTCGTGCCGCGCCTGCCGTGCATGTTGGTGCAGCAGGTGGTTCATGATGAGATGTGTGGTCAGCGTGAGGGCGTCGTCGAGCCGTTGCGCATCCCGCTGTTTCTGGACGAGCCCTGGTAGCGTCTCGCTGGCGTCCTGTGGTCAGCGCGATTCGGCCAGGCGCAACGCCAGCGGCAGCCATAAGCCCCACAGTGGCGCCAGGAGCAGCGCGGTTGCGAGTGAGCCGAGGGGGAGCGTCACCCCGGCCAGCGGTGCGCCCGCGCAATAGGCCAGCGGCCCGCCAACCATCCCCACCAGCACACCGCGCCAGGCCGGTCTTGTGGCCCAGGCCAGGCTATGACGCAAACCAGTGGCGAAGACCAGCCAGAGCAGCGCCAGCCAAAGTGGCAACGGACCTCGCTCGAACACGAACACGCCCAGCGCACCCAGGCTCCAGTCCAGCAACATGCCGCAGAGGCCGACGCTAATCACCGCGTGGCACTCGGATTTGGGCGCCGGGCTGAATGTCAGGTGGGCGAGCAGGCCGCCGGCTACCGCCAGCAGCCAGCCCGGCTGATGGGCACCGGCCATGCAGCCCCACCAGCCCAGTTGCAGCCAGAGCGCGTTGATCAGCAAGCCGCTGCGGCTCATCGGACTTACCGTTGTTCCGGCAGGAACGACGGGCGGGCGGCGGGACCGGCGAACAACAACTGGGCAACGCCGATGGCACGCTCCTGGAATCCCCCTTCGCAGTAGCACAGGTAGAACTCCCACAGGCGCTGGAAGGTTTCGTCATAGCCCAACTCCGACAAAGCCTGGCGCGATTGGCGGAAGTTCTCGTGCCAGTGCAGCAGCGTACGGGCGTAGTGTGCACCGAAATCCTCGAGGTGCAGCAGGTTGAGTGACGTCTGTGTGCTGGCGGTGTTCAACAGGATCGACAGCGATGGCAGGGCCCCGCCGGGAAAGACATGGCGTTGGATAAAATCCACCGAGCGCCGGGCTTGGGCATAGCGCTGGTCACGGATGGTGATCGATTGCAGCAACATCAAACCATCATCCTTGAGTCGTGCGGCGCAGCAGCGGAAATACTCAGGCAGGTAGCGATGGCCGACCGCCTCGATCATTTCGATGGACACCAGCTTGTCGTAGCGTCCCTGCAAATCGCGGTAGTCCTGGCACAGCACCTGGACACGCGCTTGCAGGCCCAGCGCCTCGACACGCTGCAGCGTATGGCGGTACTGCTCGTCGGACAAGGTCGTGGTGGTGACCTTGCAACCGTAGTGTGTCGCCGCATGGATGGCGAGGCTGCCCCAGCCCGTACCGATTTCCAGCAAGTGGTCGCCGGGACGCAGGTCAAGCTTGCGACAAATGCGTTCCAGTTTGTTGCGCTGGGCGTCTTCCAGGCTTTGTTCGGGGCTTTCGAACAGCGCGGCGGAATACATCATGGTGGGATCGAGCAGTCGCTCGAACAGCTCATTGCCCAAGTCGTAGTGAGCCATGATATTGCGCCGCGAGCCTTTGCGATTGTTGCGGTTGAGCCAGTGCAAGCCACGCATCAGCGGGCGGCTGAGGCGAGCCAAGCCGCTGTCCATGGCGTCGAGCACTTCCAGGTTGGCCACGAACAAGCGTGTCACGGCGGTCAGGTCGGTGCTGCGCCAGTAGCCGCGGATATAAGCCTCGCCAGCACCGATGGAGCCATTGCCGGCGACCATGCCCCAGGCGGCGGCGTCGAGAATCTCGACCTCGGCCACCAACGGGCTGGCGAGGTCGCCGAAGCTCAACGGCGCGCCATCGACCGTCAGGCGCAGGTGGCCGTGACGCAGGCGGCGCAATTGGCCGAGCACGGCCTGCTTGAAGAAGCCGCCGTTGAACAGGCAGGAGCTGCTGGCCTTAGTGACGCTCAGGGTGGGTTCGGGCATGGTCGGAGTCCTTGTGGGCGGTTTCGCCAATACTCAGGTCGCCTTGGCTGGCCTGGTGTGCGTGCAGGGGTGTGCGTTTGAACAGCAGGCGCAGGGCCTGCCAATAGATGGCGCTGACGGTGCGCAGGCTCATCCATGGGAAGGCCAGGACATGACGGCGCAGCGACCGGCTATCGAGAGGCTGGCGCTCGAGCGCGAGGTGGGCCTCGAACACTTTGTGCCCGGCGCGCCAGTTCTCCATGTGCACACGGATACTGGCGTCCTGGACCCGGAAACGCATGCGATAGTCCATGTCCCGGGGCAGGAACGGTGAAACATGGAACGCCTTGGCCACCCGGAACGCCTGGGGTTCGCCCGGACGCACGGGCAGCACATAGTGGTAACGTTCGCGCCATGGGGTATTACGCACTTCGCAGAGGATCGCCGACAGGCGTCCGTCGGTTTCGTGGCAGAAATAAAAACTCACCGGGTTGAACGACAGGCCCCAACTGCGTGGCTGGGTCAGCAGGTGGATCGCACCTTGCGGAGCCGTGCCCAGGCTTTCGGCGAGGATCTCGCGCACGGCGTCGACCAGAGGCACGCCCAGATGGGTGCGCGCCGGCAGGTAATCGCGCTCGCGCCAGCACAGCGGCGCCAGGGTCCATGGCCGCAGCAGGCGCGACAGGCCCAGCACGTGCTGCTGTTCGGCGAGGTCCAGGTACAGCATGCCGATCGGATAACGAAAGGCGTGGACGCGCGGGGCATGACGCCGATGGTCGATCCAGCCGCGACACAGGCTGCTGTTCACAGGTGCTCTCCGAAATGCTCCGCGACGTGGAGTGCGCTGACCACACCGTCTTCATGAAAGCCGTTGGCCCAATAGGCACCGCAGAAATAGCTGTGCCGCTGCCCTTGCAACTCACCCTGGCGGGCCTGTGCGGCGACGCCGGCGAGGCTGTATTGGGGATGGGCGTAATCGAAGCGTGCAAGCACCAGGGCCGGGTCGACCGCATCGCTCTGGTTCAGGCTCACGCAAAAGGTCACCGGCGCGTCCAGGCCCTGGAGGATGTTCATGTTGTACGTCAGCGCGGCCGGTGCCTGGGGTGGTCCACCGAGGCGGTAGTTCCAGCTTGCCCAGGCCTGGCGCCGCCGTGGCAGTAGTCGGGTATCGGTGTGCAGCAGCACTTCGTTGCTGGCGTAGGCCAAGGCGCCGAGGACCTCGGTCTCTTCGGCGCTGGGAGCCTCGAGCAGGGCGAGGGCCTGGTCGCTGTGGCAGGCGAACACCACTTTATCGAAGCGCTCGATGCCAGCTGCGCTGGTCACGCTGACCCCGCTGGCGTCCCGGTTGACGCGTTGCACCGGGCAGTCGAGTCGGATGTGCTGGCGGAACCCGGCGCACAACGGGGTGATATAACCGCAAGAGCCGCCTTCGATCACGCGCCATTGCGGACGGTGGTTGACTGACAGCAGACCGTGGTTGTGGCAGAAGCGCACGAAGAACTGCAGCGGAAACTCCAGCATCCTGGCCGGCGACATCGACCAGATCGCCGAACCCATAGGCACGATGTAGTGATCGATGAAGCGCTGGCCGTAACCGTGGCTGTGCAGGTAGTCACCGAGCCGCGTGGCAGCGTCGATGCGTTGCGCCTGCAGATCGGCCGTCGCCTGCCGGTTGAACCGCAGGATATCTCGCAGCATGCCCCAGAAACCGGGTGACAGCAGGTTGCGCCGGCGGGCGAACAGGCTGCGCAAGGTGTGGCCCTTGTATTCTTGCCCGGTGGCCGGTTCATGCACCGAGAAACTCATTTCCGTAGGGCGCGAAGCGACACCCAATTGGTCCAGCAGGCGAATGAAGTTCGGGTAGGTCCAGTCGTTGTACACGATGAAACCGGTATCCACGCCATAGCGTCGGCCTTGCCAATCGACCTCCACGGTATGGGTGTGGCCCCCGATCCGGTCGTCGGCCTCGAAGAGGGTGATCTGATGGCGACGGTTCAACAGGTAGGCGCAGGTCAACCCGGAAATGCCACTGCCGATGATTGCGATGCGCATGTCTCAAGATTCCTTATTGGGGCGTGCCAGGCGCCGGCCCAGGGCCAGCCGCCAGCGGGCGGGCAACTGTCCGAGCAGGCGCAGAACGGCGGTGAAGGCCCAGGGAAATGCGATGTCCAGCGGCCGTGCCGGCAAGCGCCGGGCGATATGCCGTGCGGCCCGTTGCGCTGACCAGCGCATGGGCATGGGGAAGTCGTTGCGCCGGGTCAGCGGGGTATCGACGAAACCGGGGCTCACCAGTGTGACGTCGATGCCTTCGGCGGCCAGGTCGATGCGCAGGGATTCCACCAGGTAGCGCAATGCCGCCTTCGAGGCACCGTAAGCCCCGGCACGCGGCAGGGCCAGCCAGGTGACCGCGCTGCCCACCACCACCAGGTGCGGGCGCTGGCCCCGGCGCAGCAAGGGCAAGGCCGCCTCCAGGCAATGGCTGGTACCGAGCAGGTTGGTGGTGATGACACGCTCGACGAGGTGGGTGTCGAAATGCCCGGACTCCAGATATTCACAGGTCCCGGCATTGAGGATCACCACGTCCAGCGTCAACCATTCACGCTCGATCTGCTGGCAGACCAGGGCGACCTGGCGCGGGTCGGTCAGGTCGCCCGGCAGTGCCAGCACCTGGTCTGGATAGCGGGCCGCCAACGCCTGCAAGGGTTCTGCCTGGCGCGCGCTCAATGCCAGGTGATGGCCTTGTTCCAGCAACTGTGCCGCGAGGGCCGCGCCGATGCCGCTGCTGGCCCCGGTCAGCCAGATGCGGCTCATGCCAGCCTCCGCTTGAGCCAGCGGACCGCCGGTCCCAGCAACGGCAGGTGTTCGTAGAGCAGGGCGCCGGCGTCGAAGAAATCCTGGTGATGGTGGACCCGGTCCGTCCAGCGCAAATGGCTGCAACCCTGCAAGGCAATGGGGGCGCCGCTTGCCAGGCGTGGGTGCCGAAAGTGCAAGGTCCAGCGCAGATAACCTTCACCGGGAGCGACCTCGTCGAACGCGTGGAAGTCGTAGCGCACGTCACTGGTGTTGGCATACAACTGCGCAAAGTACTCGCGTAAGGCGGTCAGGCCTTCGATCCGGTGCAAGGGGTCTTGGAAATGGATGTCGACGCTATAGAGCTCATCGAGCTCGCCGAGGCGACTGGCATCCAGCTTGGCGAAAGCCTGGGCGAAACGCTGGAGATAGGCGGACATGCTAGGCTCCGAAATATTGTACAGAAAACTGTTTCTGTACAAGTTTTGAAGCCTACTTCAGGAGTTATACGTTTGGAAGTTTTTTGTACAAGAAAATGTGAATTTGTACAATTCCAGTCGGGGCAAGAGCAGGGCATCGCAAGCCCTGCTTTGCGTCTTGCTGGCTCACGTCTCCTGGATCATTGCGCCCGGGCTTCGGCCAGGGTCGGATAATCCGTGTAGCCCCGTTCTTCGCCTTGGTAGAAGGTCGCTGCGTCGGGTGTGTTCAACGCCTCACCCTGTTTGAAACGCTCCACCAGGTCCGGGTTCGCCAGGAATGGCGTTCCGAACGCGACCAGGTCCGCGTCGCCACGACCGATGGCATCGCCTGCACGCTCCGCGCTGTAACCGCCGTTGGCAATGTAGGGCCCACCGAAGCGGCGCTTGAGTTCGAGGAAGTCGAACGGGCCTTCACCCAGTTCCACGATGTGCAGGTAGGCCAGGCCATAACGGCTGAGCATCCGGGCTGCGTATTCGAAAGTCGCCTGCGGGTTGCTGTCGCTCATCGAGAAATAACTGAAGATCGGCGACAGGCGCACGCCAACGCGGCTGGCCCCGAAGACTTCGATTACCGACTCGACCACCTCCTTGAGGAAACGCGCGCGGTTCTCGATCGAGCCACCATAGGCATCGGTGCGCTGGTTGGTGCCGTCTCGCAGGAACTGGTCGATCAGGTAGCCATTGGCGCCATGGATTTCCACGCCGTCGAAGCCGGCCAGCTTCGCGTTGACAGCGGCCTGGTGGAAGTCGGCCACCACTTCGCTAATTTCATCGAGGGCCAAGGCCCGTGGCAGTTCGTAGGGCTTGAGGCCTTCGGCGGTGTAGATCTCGCCATCGGCCTTGATCGCCGAGGGCGCTACCGGCAGTGCGCCCTCCTGCTGCACCAGCGGATGGGAGAGCCGGCCCACGTGCCACAGCTGGAGGAACATCTGTCCGCCTTGGGCGTGGACCGCGTCGGTCACTTGCTTCCAACCGGCGACTTGTTCGCTGGTGAAGATGCCGGGCGTTCGCAGATAGCCCTTGCCCTGGGCCGAGACCTGGGAGCCTTCGCTAACGATCAGGCCGGCGCTGGCGCGTTGGCTGTAGTACTCGGCCATGAGGGGGGTGGCCACGTCACCCGCACCTGCACGGCTGCGGGTCATCGGCGCCATGATCAGGCGGTTTTTCAGGGACAGCTTGCCGACCTGGGCGGGGGACAGCAGAAGGTCGAGACCGATGTTGGTCATGGATGTTCACCTCTATGGGATTCGGACAGTGGATCAGGATTGAGTCGAGGGGCGGCTAGGCCAGCCGACCCTCTTGCTGCAAAACGGTGCCGATGCGCTGGATTTCCTTCTCGCCTTTTTCCAGTGCGGCTTTGCTGGTGTGCACGGAGTAGTAGCCCATCACCAGGTCGTGGGGATGCTTCACCGCGGAGCCGAGAACGAAGGACGTCGCGCCTTGGGCAACGATGTCGATGGCCCCGCCGGACTCCTCGAAGACCACCATTTCCCCGGCATTGACGGTGTCGCCAGCGGTGAGACGGCCGCTGCTGACCGCCAGCCAAGCGACGGTGTGTCCGGCCGGTGGGGTATAGCGCCAGCGCGCCTGGTCGTTCAGGTGGACGGCAAGGTAATTCATGTCCCCTGGGGTCACCACGTTGCTGCGGGCCGTACCGTATTGGCCGAGTAACACCAGCGCCGGGCCCTCCCGGGGGATCGCGGAGGGCGCCAGGTAGAGGCTGTGGGCCGGGGCATTTTCTTCGGCGGCCGGCAGCGCGACCCAAAGCTGGAAGCCGTGGATCGGCGCCCCACTGACCGGTCGGCCGTCATGCCACACGCCGTTACCGGCTTGCATCCATTCCATACCGCCGGAAGGCAGCACGCCAGACTGGCCGGTACTGTCTTCGTAAGTCACCTGGCCTTCGAGCAGGTACGTCAGGGTGGCGATCCCGGAGTGGGGGTGCATGCCGAAACCACTTGGCATGACGCCGTCCTTGAAGGAGAAGAGATCGAGAAACACGAAGGGCTTGCAGAGTTGCCCCAGGTCTCCCGGGCTCATGAGACGCGTGATAGGCCCGTGGCGGTGGCCGGCGGTGGCCGGCGGTGCGATGGACGATGGCCCGCGGTGGGGCGGTGACGATGCTGTTCATGGTATCCCTCACTGGTTGGGCATCGGGCTTCGATGGGCGAAGGATAAGCACCTGGAAATCGATTGATTAGTCGATACAATCGGATTGAACTCGTCCATAAAACGAAGGAATGCCAGTCCCATGCTCGATCTGAATGATGTCGCACTGTTTGTCCAGGTGGTGCGCAGCGGCAGCTTTGCCGAAGCAGCCAGGCGGCTGGGCATGCCTTCCAATACCGTGAGCCGGCGGGTCCAGCAGTTGGAGGCGCAATTGGGGAAGCGACTGTTGCAACGCTCCACTCGCAAACTCACGCTGACTCAGGTGGGGCAGGGGTTCTATGAACGCTGCGTCAGCGCCGTGGATGGGCTGACCGAGGCGGGGCAGGAACTGATGAAGGGCAGCGACGAGCCCAGTGGACGGGTGCGTATCGCGGCGATGGCGGATTTCTTCGACTTTTTCCCGATGCAATGGGTGGCCGATTTCCTCGTTGCCCATCCGCGAGTGCAATTGGATTTCGTCCTCAGCGATGACCGTGTCGACCTGATTGCCGACCGCATCGACGTGGCCTTTCGCGGTGGCCCGCTACAGGACTCCGGGTATGTCGGTCGCCAACTGCTGAGCAACGAAGGCGACGGCATGGTCGCCAGCCCTGCCTACCTCGCCGCACGGGGGATGCCGGCAGCGTTGCAGGACCTGGTTCACCACGACAGCGTGAGCTTCGCCCACCCCAGCGGCTTGAGTCACTGGCGCCTCATCGGCCCGGACGGCGCCGAAGAGGAGGTGCAGGTCCCCAGCCGTTTCAACGCCAACACCGCTCAAGCCTTGCGCAAGGCGGCGGTGGCGGGCCTGGGCATCGCCGTGCTGCCCTCGGCGGTGAGCAGCGTCGACCTGGAGGCCGGAAGGCTGGTACGTGTGCTGCCACAGTACCGGCGCATCGGTTTTGGCCTGAATGTGCTTTATCCCAGTCGGCGGCAATTGCCGCTGGCGGTCTCGGCGTTCATTGGGCTGGTGATGGAAAAGCTGGAGCTCAAGGCGTTTCCGGCGCGGTTGGAGTAGGCCGGTCAGTCAACATCCATTCCCTTCAGATATTGACCCCTCTTGAAATGCCTGATCCCTCATCGGGCGTTCATCCAGTTTTTTCCTTCCCAGCAACGATAAAAACCCTCGTTTCGCAAATTCCCGCCTGCCAACACAATCGCCTCGACACCGCCCATCGATAGTCGCAACCGCAGAACAACAATCAGAACCCGAGGCGGCGCCATGCCGACCTGAACCGAACCTACTGCCGGAAGTGCACAGATATGCCTTTTGAAACAACTCACATCGATACGCTTGTCATCGGCGCCGGCCAAGCCGGCGTGGCCATGAGTGAGCACTTGAGCCGGCAAGGCGTGCCTCATCTTGTCGTGGAGCGCAGCCGCATTGCCGAGGCCTGGCGCACGGCGCGTTGGGATTCGCTGGTGGCCAACGGGCCGGCCTGGCACGACCGCTTTCCGGGTTTGGAGTTCGAAGGGCTCGACCCGGATGCCTTCGCGACCAAGGACCAGGTGGCCGATTACTTCGAAGCCTATGCCCGCCAGTTCAACGCACCAATCCGTACTGGCGTGGAGGTCCGGGGTGTCGAGCGCAATATCGGGCGTCCGGGCTTCACCGTGGAAACCTCCGAAGGCCTGATCGAAGCGATCCACGTGGTCGTCGCCACCGGGCCCTTCCAGCGGCCGGTGATTCCACCGATTGCGCCGGACATGGCGACGGTCACCCAGCTTCACTCGGCTCAGTATCGCAACCCCGGGCAATTGCCCGAGGGGGCTGTGTTGGTGGTGGGCGCCGGGTCGTCGGGGGTGCAGATCGCCGATGAACTGCAGCGCGCCGGCAAGCAGGTCTATCTCTCGGTGGGGGCCCACGATCG
This sequence comes from Pseudomonas sp. NFACC37-1, assembly GCF_900101575.1. NCBI lineage: Bacteria > Pseudomonadati > Pseudomonadota > Gammaproteobacteria > Pseudomonadales > Pseudomonadaceae > Pseudomonas > Pseudomonas sp. NFACC37-1. The sequence continues at coordinate 30,802 of NZ_FMUZ01000035.1, forward strand.
TCCGCCCCGGGCCTATCGCAACCGCGATTTCTGCTGGTGGCTCGGCGTGCTGGGCGAGTGGGATGCGGAGGCCGTCAAGCCGGGCAAGGAGCACGTCACCATCGCGGTGAGCGGTGCCCGTGGCGGCCATACCGTGGATTTTCGCCGGTTGGCCCACGAGGGCATCACCCTGGTGGGGCTGACGAAATCGTTCAATGGCAGCGTGGTGACCTTTGAAGCGAATCTGGCCGAAAACATCGCCCGCGGCGACGAAAACTACCTGGCGCTGCTGGATGCCGCCGACGCCTACATCGCCCGCAACGGCCTGGACCTGCCGCTCGAACCGGAGGCTCGCCACCGGCTGCCTGATCCGCAATGCCTGACCCAGCCGATCCTGGAACTGGACCTGGTCGCCGCCGGCGTGACCAGTGTCATCTGGGCCACCGGCTACTCGGTGGATTACAGCTGGCTGAAGGTCGACGCCCTCGGCGCCAATGGCAAGCCTCGGCATCAGCGTGGCGTTTCCAGTGAACCGGGCCTGTATTTCGTCGGCTTGCCCTGGCTGTCGCGACGGGGCTCGGCGTTCATCTGGGGTGTCTGGCATGACGCCCGGCATATTGCCGACCACATCGTGAAACAACGCATTTACCTCGCCTATCAAGATGCTGCCCAGCGCCAGGCCCCGGCATTCGATAGCGATTCACACCGTTCGAAAACCAGTCTCACGGGAGTTCGTTGATGCCTACTCACACACGCATTCGCATGTTCAATACCAAGGACACCTACCCGAACCAGACGCTGGACAACGACCTGTGCCAGGCCGTGCGCGCCGGCAACACCGTCTACGTGCGCGGCCAGGTCGGCACCGACTTCAACGGTCAACTGGTAGGCCTCGGCGATCCTCGCGCCCAGGCCGAGCAGGCCATGCGCAACGTCAAGCAATTGCTGGAAGAGGCCGGCAGCGACCTGAGCCACATCGTCAAGACCACGACGTACCTGATCGACCCGCGCTATCGCGAGCCGGTGTACCAGGAGGTCGGCAAGTGGCTCAAGGGCGTTTTCCCGATCTCCACCGGCTTGGTGGTCAGTGCCCTGGGCCAGCCGCAGTGGTTGATGGAAATCGACGTGATCGCGGTGATCCCTGAATAAGGAACGGAACATGACCTTTTCCATCGTTGGACGCTGTGTCGAAACCGGCCAGTTGGGCATCGCCATCAGTTCCTCGAGCATTGCCGTCGGTGCACGTTGCCCCTGGTTGCGCGCGGGCGTCGGCGCGGTGTCGAGCCAGAACATTACCCTGCCGGCCCTGGGCCCGCAGGTTCTCGATGAACTGGCGGGAGGCCTGGCGGCGCAAGCGGCGCTGGAGCGGACCCTGGCGCGCAACGGCTACAGCCAATACCGGCAGGTGGCAGTGATCGATGCCGAGGGCCGCACGGCGATTTTCAGCGGCGAGCATACCCTGGGCACCCACAACGCCGTGGCCGGTGAGCAATGCGTGGCGGCCGGCAATCTGTTGGCCAACGCTGGGGTGATCGAGGCCATGGTCACGGCCTTCGAGCAGGGCGTTGGTTGTCTTTCGTCACGCTTGATGAGCGCGTTGCAGGCCGGGCAGGTGGCGGGCGGGGAGGCCGGGGCGGTGCATTCGGCGGCGCTGTCGGTGGTTGATGACCTCACTTGGCCCATCGTCGATCTGCGGGTGGATTGGGCCGAGGAAAATCCCATCGGCGAGCTGGAAAAACTCTGGCTCGCCTATCAGCCGCAATTGCAGGATTACCTGACCCGCGCGCTCAATCCGACCCTGGCGCCGAGTTATGGAGTGCCGGGCGATGAGTGAGCTGCGCAGTCGCGCGCTGCTTGCCGAGCTGGTGAGCTTTGCCACGGTCAGCCGCGATTCGAACCTGGCCTTGATCGAGTTCGTGCGCGACTACTTGCAAGGGCTGGGCGTGAACAGCGAGCTGATCTACAACGCCGAGCTAACCAAGGCCAACCTGCTGGCGAGCATTGGCCCGGCGCTGCCCGGTGGCGTGGTGTTGTCCGGGCACACCGATGTGGTGCCGGTGGACGGGCAGGCCTGGACGGTCGAGCCGTTCCGCCTGACCGAGATGGACGGTAAATGGTTCGGGCGCGGCACGGCGGACATGAAGGGATACATCGCCTCGGTGCTCGCGGCGGTGCCGGTGTTCTTGTCGAGCCCGCTTCGGCGACCGGTGCACCTGGCGTTTTCCTATGACGAAGAAGTGGGTTGCCTGGGCGTTCACAGCTTGCTGGAGGTGTTGGTGCGGCGGATTGCGCAACCGGCCCTGTGCCTGATTGGCGAACCCACCCAACTCCGACCGGTGCTGGGGCACAAAGGCAAGCTGGCGATGCGTTGCCATGTCCGAGGGGCTGCTTGTCATTCGGCCTATGCCCCTTACGGGGTCAACGCCATCGAGCAGGCGGCGCGCCTGATCGGGCGGTTGGGCGAGATCGGCGCGCAGCTGGCCGAACCCTCGCGGCACGACCCGCGCTTCGACCCGGCGTTTTCCACCGTGCAGGTCGGGGTGGTCCACGGCGGCACGGCGCTGAACATCGTCCCGGCGGACTGTCGTTTCGATTTCGAGGTGCGCGCCTTGCCGGATTTCGATCCCCTCGTGGTGGCTGAGCAATTGCAAGGTTATGCCGAGCAGACCCTGCTGCCGGCCATGCAGGCGGTGGCGGGGGATACAGCGATCCGCTTCGAACCGTTGTCGGCCTACCCGGGCCTGGCCACTTCGCCGGACAGCGCGGCCGCCCAACTGGTTGCACGGCTGTGCGGCAGCGACGCTTTCAGCACCGTCGCCTTTGGCACCGAAGGCGGCCTGTTCCATCAGGCCGGGGTGCCGACGGTGGTCTGTGGGCCCGGCAGCATGGACCAGGGGCACAAGCCCGACGAATACGTGAGCGTTGAACAAATGGCCGCCTGCGACCGCTTGATGGATCGGCTGGCGAGTTATCTCTGTGAACCCAATGATTGCTGACCGCAAGGTGCCTGAGGAGGACGATTTCAATGGAAGGAGATTCCTCGCGGTCAGCCAGGCGACACCCATGAACAGGCCGACAAGAGCCTTTGCTGTAGACCTTGCCGCCCGTATTTACGGTCACTTTTGAGTCCCGTCACCGGCTCGTGCGGGCGAGCCGGTATTTTCGAGGAACCGCTTCATGTCCAGATCCTTGCGTTGCAATATTGCGTGTGCCCTGGCGTTGCTGAGTACCAGTGTCCTGGCCGCGCCACAGAGCCTGACCGTGATTTCCTTCGGCGGCGCCACCAAGCAGGCCCAGGACAAGGCCTACTTCCAACCTTTCAATGCCAGCGGCGCGGGAAACATCGTGGCCGGCGAATACAACGGTGAATTGTCGAAGATCAAGGCCATGGTCGCCGCCGGCCACACCAGCTGGGACGTGGTCGAAGTGGAGAGCCCCGAGCTGTTGCGTGGTTGTGAGGAGGGGCTGTTCGAGAAGCTTGACCTGGAGCGCCTGGGCGACCCGGCGAACTATGTGCCGGGAGCGCTCAATGAATGTGGGGTCGCCACCTACGTCTGGTCGATGGTCCTGGCTTATGACCAGAGCAAGCTCGCCAAGGCACCCAAGTCCTGGGCGGACTTCTGGAACGTTGCCGAGTACCCGGGCAAGCGCGGCCTGCGCAAGGGCGCCAAGTACACCTTGGAAATCGCCTTGCTGGCCGACGGAGTCAAGGCACAGGACGTGTACAAGGTGCTGAACACCCCGGAAGGCGTGTCCCGGGCATTCGCCAAGCTCGACCAGATCAAGCCGAACATCCAATGGTGGGAAGCCGGCGCGCAACCGGCGCAATGGTTGGTGGCGGGGGACGTGGCGATGAGTGCGGCCTACAACGGGCGCATCGCGTCGGCGCAAAAGGAAGGCATGAAGCTGAGCATCGTCTGGCCGCAGAGCCTCTACGACCCGGAGTACTGGGCCGTGGTCAAGGGCACGCCGAACAAGGCCCTGGCCGAGCAGTTCATTGCCTTTGCCAGCCAGCCGCAGACTCAGAAAGTGTTTTCGGAAAACATCCCTTATGGGCCGGTGCACCGCAAGACACTGGCGCTGTTGCCGACGGCGGTACAGGAACAGTTGCCCACCGCCGAGGCCAACCTGGCTGAAGCCCAAGCCGTGGATGCGGAGTTCTGGGTCGACCATGGCGAGGAACTGGAACAACGCTTCAACGCCTGGGCCGCTCGCTAGACATACACCTGTGGCGAGGGGATTTATCCCCGCTGGGCTGCGCAGCAGCCCCAATGCAGCCAACTCCATATCACCTGATATCTTGGATGTTAGGTTTTGGGGGCGCTGCGCACCCCAGCGGGGATAAATCCCCTCGCCACAAAAGTAGTGTTGCGTTCATATCCCTTGGCTCAAGGCAGCCATTGCTTGAACTGCTCCTTGCAATAGTCGACAAACAACTGCGCCGGCTTGGTGAGGTGCGCACGCTTGAGCCAGCCTGCCACCAGTGCCGACCCCGTCACGTCCTCGGCGATGTCGACGCACACCAAGTGTTGCCCATCGTAGGTGCAGGTGGACTGCGGCCGGGTCACCAGCACGGCAAAGCCGAATGCCTGGCCGACCATGCCCCGCACCATCTCGATGGACGGCGAGCTGAAGACAATATTGGGCGTCAGGCCAAGCTCCTCGAAGATGCTCACGAAATAGGTGCGGCTGGGCTGCACATCCAGCAGGATCATCGGTTCGAGGGCCAGGTCGCGCAGCGATACCTGGGCCTGATCGGCGAAGCGATGCCCCGCCGGCAATAACGCATAGGGGCGTTGCGGCGCCGTCAGTGCTTCGGTCTCGATGGTACTGTCGAGGTCGTGTTCATAGAAAATCGCCAGGTCGAAACGCCCTCCCGTGAGGCCTTGCACCAGCTCCTGTTGCTCGCCGTCCTGCACGCGGATTTCCACCCCCGGGAAGCGCTCGCGAAAGCCCGCGATCAGCCGCGGCAGGTAGAGCGGGGCGACGGTTTCGAAGCAGCCGATGTCGATCTGCCCGCTGACCACATCGTTATCGGCCAGCGCGTTCTGCTCGAACTCCCGAGCCATGCGCAACAGCTCCTGGGCCTTGCGATAGAAGCGCGCACCACCGGGCGTCAGCGATACTCCCTGGGCGTGATGACGAATGAGCAATTGCACACCGAAACTGTCTTCCAAGCCCTTGATGGCGGAGGCGATCGACGGTTGGGCGATGTACAGCTTGCGAGAGGCTTCGGCGACGCTGCCACATTCGACGGTGGTGACGAAGTACTTCAGCTGACGCAAGGAATAGGACGCCACGGCACACCTCGATCCGGATGATTTCTGCCTACCTTACCTTGTGCACGGAAGGCGGTGGGCGGGCATTGATACGGATTTTGCTGGGCAGTGACGATATTCAGGCTGGCTTGGGGACGAGCGCCGGAAAAAAACGCCTGCCCAAGGATCGTTGGCAGGCGTCTGGGAAAGACCGGCGCACAAAGGAGGGACTGGCCGGGGGCGGAAACGGGTTTCAGGCCACCGGAATCAACGGGTCGGCGGCGGCCAGGGCGGTTGCGCGATCAGCCGCGGGCGGGTAGATCCACACCGTGTTGATCTGGGTCTTGAGGTCTTTGGCTTCTTGCCCGACCAACTTGAGCTGGCGATCCCAGCCTTCGGTGTACACCGCGCCCCAGGCACCCAGGTCCAGGCAGGTCACATACTTGGGTTGGCTGTAGGCCATCGGCGCGACGCCCAGCAAGTCGGCCGCGACGTTGTTGCCGGCATAGCGGCCCAGGGCGATGGCGTGCTGGCAGGACATCACCGCATAGTTGCCCAGCGTGTCGGTGGCGGCGTAGGCCACGTCACCGCTGGCGAATATGTCGTTCTGGCCCAGGACTTTCAGGTTGGCATCGACGTGCAGGCGACCCTGGCGATCGCGGGTGCCGGGTACCTGTTCGGTCAATGGACTGGCGCGGAACCCCACGGTCCAGATCACGGTATGGGACTCGATACGCTGGCCGCTCGACAGGGTGACACCCCTGGCGTCCACCGATTCGACCGAGGCGTTGAGGATCCACTCGATACCCAGGTGCTCGGACGCTTCGACAATGGATGGACGTATGCCGTCGCCCAATGCTGCGCCGATCTGCGGCCCGCGATCCACGACGATGACCCGGATGACCGCGTCCTCGCCGAGGACGGCGCGCAGGCGTGCGGGCATTTCGGTGGCGGTTTCGATCCCGGTAAAGCCGCCACCGGCCACCACCACGGTGTTGCGGGCCGGGCTGTCCGGCAGACTTTTCAGCGACTTGATATGGGCTTCGAGACGGGTGGCCTGTTCGATTTCATCAACGTCGAAGGCATGCTCGATCATGCCTTCAAGGTCGGGGCGAACCAACTGGCTGCCCGCCGCGAGTACCAGTCGGTCATAGCCCAGGGTGCCCTGGGCACCGAACCCATCCACATAGCCCACCCGTTTGTTGTCGACATCGATACTGCTCGCAGAGCCTTGTACGAATTTCACGCCCACGGCGTCGAACAGACTACCCAGCGCCGCCGCCATGGTGTGGACGTCCGGCTCGTAGAAACGGGGACGAATGCGCAGTTCGGCCTGGGGGGCCAGGACGCTGATCTCCACGTCATGACGGTCGTGTTGGTCCAGCAGCCGGGCCGCGCTCAATGCGCTCCAGACCCCGCCGAAACCTGCGCCGACAACCAGAATACGTTGTTTCATGGTGAGCTCCCGAAGACAAAATCGATACGTTGAATGGTTTAACTGTTTCAGCGTGACCGTGTCGCGAAGTACTCCAAAATCGCCTGGCTGCAATGAGTTGCCATCGAGCACATTCAGTTTCGGTTCGCTGTAGGGAAGCTTATTGGCAGGACCTGTGTTTAACACTTCTACATAAGGTCATCGCGCCTATGCCTGGGTAGGGGGGGGCTATACGAAGGTATAGGGGCGCGACGCAGTCAAGCAGGCCGGGCCAGTACCGATTCGATGCAGGCGATCAATTCGGCGCAGTCGAAGGGTTTCGGGAAAAACGCCACCGGCTCGGGCGTACCGGCGCTGATACGAGGAGGCACGCCAGGGTATCCGGTGATGAAGATGATCGGGGGATGAATGCCCAGGGCCGATAATCGATCGTACATCTGAATGCCCGTCATGCCAGGCATTTGAATATCCGATATCAGGCACGCCGTGTTTTCAAGTTCGCAGGAAGATAAAAAATCCAAGGCGCTGGCGTATGTTTTAACCCGATATCCGTGGGAACGTAACAAACCATCCAATGCAATTCGAACTGACTCATCGTCATCAATGATTGAAATGATTGCAGTGTTGGACATGTCGATACCTGGAGTTGATATCAGGTAGCCATAAAGGCGCCCGTGTCACTGCAAGATACGCCGTCCAATGGCCCCGCCAAGTATACGTGTGTATGAAAGGGTTCCTGTGCCGAAACGCTCGATTGACTATCGGCCTGTGTCAGCCAGACGCCATTCCAGCACCTGGGCCATGCGTACCAGATCGGCAAACGAGTGTGCGCACATCTTGCGCATGGCCTGGCCACGGTGGATCTTGACCGTGATTTCACTCAAGCCCAGTTCCCCGGCGATCTGCTTGTTCATCAGGCCTGACACCGCCAGTGCCATGACCTGCTGCTCCCGGGGCGTCAAGGTGGCGTAGCGGTCAAGCACTTGCTGATGGCCGCGTTCGGCGTCGCGCCGCTGGCGGTCCTGGTGATGGGCGGCGGTCACGGCGTCGATAAGGTCTTGTTCGCGGAACGGTTTGGCGAGGAAATCCACGGCCCCGGCCTTCATCGCCCGCACGGTCATGGCGATGTCACCGTGACCGGTCATGAACACAATCGGCAGTTGAGCGTTGGCCGCGACCAGCTCCCGTTGGCAATCCAGGCCACTGGTGCCTTGCAGCCGCACATCCAGGACCAGGCAACTGGGCTGATCGGGCCTGGGATGGTTCATGAACTGCGCGACCGAACCGAACAGATGGACCTGCAAGCCGATGGAGCGCAGCAGGCTGCCGAGGGATTGGCACAGCGGTGCGTCGTCATCAACGATATAGACGATGGGGGCGTTGTCGATGATCGAGTTTGAGGACTGTCTGGAGCTCATTGCGCGCTTCCCGACAGAGCGGTGCCCGTGAGCCGCGGCAGCGCGAACCTGAACGAGGTGCCTTGGCCGGCCTCGCTGGTGGCCCAGATCCTGCCGTCATGGAAGTCGATGATGGACCGGCAGATGGAAAGGCCCATGCCCAGGCCGTTTTCCTTGGTGGTAAAAAACGCATTGAACAAGGATGGCAGGACCTCGGGGGCAATGCCGGTTCCGTGGTCAGTCACCTCCAGCAGCACTTCGTCACTCTCCGTCCAGGTGCGTATGCGCAGGGTTCGTGCGTGTACCTTGACCCCGTCCATGGCGTGGCAGGCATTGATGATCAGGTTGATGATCACTTGCTGCAGTTGCACCCGGTCGGCGCTGACCTGGTCGTCGGTCGCTGCCAGGTCCACTTTGGCCCGGACTTTATGATGAGCCAGTTGCTGCTGGACCAGGTTCAAGGTCTCGCGGACGATGTCGTCCAGTCGCTCGGGCTGACGCAACGGGTCGCACTTGCGCGACAGCGCCCTGATACCGTTGATGACCTCGCTGGCGCGACAGCCGTTGGCGACGATTCGGTCGAGGCAATCCAAGGCTTCCCCTAGATTGGGTTCCGGGCGCTTGAGCCACCGGCGACAGGCCTCGCCGCTGCTGGTGATGGCCGTCAGTGGCTGATTGACCTCGTGGGCAATGGACGCGGCCATTTCCCCCAGTGAGGTCAAGCGAGTGACGTGGGCCAGTTGGCTCTGGGTGCGAAACAACGCTTCTTCGGCCTGCTTGCTGGCCGTCACGTCCATGAGTGCGCCGAGATACTGGAAACGGCCATGCTGGACGAGCAGGGGGCTGGCGATCATGTGGATGTGCTTGATGCGGCCATCAGGCATCAGCAGCCGCAGCTTGACCTCGATCTGCGGTTCGCCAGCGGCGGCCTGCTGGAAAACCCCGCGTGCCAACTCCAGGTCTTCAGGATGGGTGCGTTCCAGCATCATCGACACCGTTGGTGTCTTGCTGGGCGGGTACTCGAAAATCCGTGCCGATTCCTCCGACCAGGACAACGCTTGTCGATCACCGCGAAAGCCCATGCTGCCGGTCTGGCTCAGGCGCTGGGCGCCGGTCAGGTAAGCCTCGTTGCGCCGCAGGCTGTCGGAAGCCTGCTTGCTGCGCAGGGCCAGGAAAGCAATGGCGGACAGCGCGGTCAGGCAGCGGAAGAAGCCGGTGGTCGATTCCCAGCGGTGATAGCCGCCGTTGTACAAGAACATCGCGGTGAGCAAGCCCATGCACATCAGCGCGACGGTGATCACCAGATTGATGGAGAACAGGTTGGCCGCCATCAACAACAAGGTGATGTACAGCAGGGTCGGCGCCAGGTCGGAATGGGTTTCGGAGTTGATGATGACAATCCCGCAGGCCACCACCAGGCCCACCGCCCAGCCGAGGGCGTTGACCAGTGGGTGGGTGCTGATTCCCATCGACGGCCTAGGCCCGCTCTGGCTTGGGCTGTATCGAAGGCTGTCATAGACATTCTTGAGCATCGCGGAGGGTAGGGGCACGCTGGCAGACCTTTTGTTTTTACGTGGTCTCGCTCTGGATGTCGGGGCGACAGAGCATCGGTTTCTATCTTAGAAGCGCCGCTTTGCCTGAGGTAGGACATAAAACCCTGAAATCCCGCCAAGCTGTGCCAACACCTCTTTGTGGGCCTGGATATATACCGAAGTATCGATGACGTTGCCCAAAGGGTGAGTCGGGTGTCCCCACGTACAACAGACTTGGCGTGCTTCGAGGATTACGCTTTCAACACCTCGTCGCCGCAGGCCTTGATGGAGGGCGCAGGCGACGATCTTGTCCACTCCTGACTCAATGGCCTGGCGCCTGGGGCGACGACTATGATGAACAGAAATGACCTGCGTCGTGCTGACATCAATCTGCTGGTGGTCTTCGAAACCATGATGCACGAGCGAAACGTGACCCGTGTCAGCGAAAAGCTGTTTCTCGGCCAGCCAACGATCAGCAGTGCCCTGGCGCGCTTGCGGTTGATGTTCGATGATCCCTTGTTCATCCGTTCGGGACGGTTGATGGAACCGACCTCCCGGGCGCGGGAAATCTTCTCCAACCTGTCACCGGCCCTGGATGGTATCGCCGCCGCCTTGGGCCGCTGCCAGGCGTTCGAACCGGCCACCAGCGAGGCGACCTTCCATATCGGCCTTTGCGATGACGTCGAGTACGCTCTACTGCCGGAGCTGTTGCGTCGCCTGCGGGTCGAGGCACCGGGCACCACATTGGTGGTGCGCCGGACCGATCAATGGCAGGTCTCCCAACTGTTGGTCAGTGGCGAGATTTCCCTGGGCATCAGCCCGACGCTGGAACTGCCGGCCAATGCCCGGCGCAAGACACTGCGGCCGATTCGACCGATGTTGTTGCGCGCCGATTCGCAGCCCGGCGAGCTGACCCTGGATGAATTCTGCCGTCGGCCCCATGCCGTCGTATCGTCCATGGGCAATGTCATCGATGATTCGGACCGCGCGTTATGCCTGATGGGCCGACAGCGGCGGGTGGTGTTGACCGTGCCGCAGTTCAGCGCCTTGCCCGTGCTGCTGGCCCAGAGCGACATGATTGCCATTGTGCCGGATTACGTTGCCCAGGCGATGGCGGTGGCGACCGGCATGCGGGTGCAAGCGGCCCCGATCTGCTTGCCCCAACATGAGCTTTCCATGGTCTGGCGCGGCGCTACGCACAACGATCCGGGGGAGCGTTGGTTGCGTTCCCGTTGCAGCGCGCTCCTGGCTGAGCAGGCCGGCCCGCAGGAGCAATCCAGGCGAGTGGCCTGACGGACAGTGGCGCAAGGGTTTCGCCCTCAGCGAGAAAACCGGCTGCGATACTCCCGGGGGGATATCGAGAGATGGCGCTGAAACGTGTGGCGCATTCGTTCCTCGTCACCGAAACCGCAGGATCGGGCGATCTGGTCGATGTTGCGCGGGGAGTCTTCGAGCAATCGACGCGCGGCTTCAAGGCGGAACATCTCGATGGCTTTGGCCGGGGTTCGGCCGGTCTGGCGTTTGTAGACCCTGGCAAAATTGCGCGGGCTCATCCTGGCCTGCCGGGCCAGCCGCTCGACGGTGAGGTTGTTGTCGTCCAGGTGCTCGGAAATCCACACGTGCAGTTCGTCGAACCCGGCGCTCTCTTGCATCTGCAATTGCAGCAGTTGGCTGAACTGCGCCTGCCCGCCGGGGCGCTTGAGAAACACCACCAGCTCACGGGCCACCTGCAGGGCCACATCGCGACCACAGTCGGCTTCGACCAATGCCAGGGCCATGTCGATGCCGGCGCTGACACCAGCCGAAGTCCACACATTGCCCTGCTGGATGAAGATTGCATCGAGGTCCACCTCAACCGACGGGAAACCGCTCTTGAGCATCTCGCACATGGCCCAATGGGTGGCGGCCCGACGTCCGTCCAGCAAGCCGGCCTGGGCCATGAGGAAGGTGCCGCTGCACACCGATGCCGTGCGCCTGGCCTGGACCGAGGCCTTGCGCAGCCAGTGCACCAGGTCGACACAGTCGATCATCGCCTGCCGAATGTCCGGTGCGCCGGGCACGATCAGCGTGTCGATGAGCGTCCCGTCGAGCTCATGCAGGGCACGGGTGTCCACGACCAGGCCTTCGGCGCTCTGCATCAGCCCGCCGGCCAGGCTCGCGGTGTGCATGGCGTAGCCGGGCAGGCCGCGCTCGGTCATGGCTTTGGTGGCGGCCCAGAACACGGTCTGGGCCCCGGTCAGGTCCAGCAAACCCATCTGCGGGTAGGCCAGGAATACCAGGGTGCGCGGTTGGGAAACGGACTCGGTGGCGATGCCGATATCCAGGGACACTTCGTTCATGTTTGCTTCGCGCCGGGTGTTCGTCAGGGGAGGTCTGCAAGGTTATCAAGTGATCGTGCCCGTGGGTGCGGCTTCATGGGCTCGGATACCGAATATTTAGGTGCTATTGATATGCTATTAAGGTATTTAAATTAATATTTTTATAGCTTTAAAGTCGTGATCTTCAGTCTTTCACCTACTGTGAGGTTCACCAGACCATGGCTTTCAAGCGTCCTGCGCTCACCTTGTTGGTTTCCCTGGCGGCCACTGCGCTGCTCAATCCCTTGGCCCACGCCGAGGGCAAGATCAGCATCGCCCAGCAATTCGGTATCGGCTACCTGATCCTGGATGTGGTGCGTGACCAGCAGCTCATCGAGAAGCATGGCAAGACCCAGGGCCTGGATATCAAAGTGGACTGGAACAGCATTTCCGGCGCGACGGCGATGAACGAGGCCTTGCTGACCGGCGCTCTGGATGTGGTGTCGGCGGGCGTTCCGCCGATGCTGACGATCTGGGATCGGACCCGCGGCAAGCAGAACGTCAAGGCCATCGCCTCGCTGGGGTCGATGCCTAATTACCTGCTGACCAACAACCCGAACGTGAAGAGCCTCAAGGACTTCACCGACAAGGACCGGATCGCTGTCCCGGCGGCGGGTGTCGGGTTCCAGTCGCGCACGTTGCAGATCGAAACCGCCAAGGTGTTCGGCAACGATCACTTCAAGAAATTCGACGACATCTCGGTCAGCCTTCCGCACCCGGATGCGACGGCGGCGCTGATCGCCGGCCAGTCGGAGATCAACTCGCACTTCTCCAGCCCACCGTTCCAGTACCAGGCACTGCAAAGCCCCAATGTGCACAAGGTGCTCAGTTCCTATGATGTGCTGGGCGGCCCGGCGACGTTCAACGTGCTCTACACCACGGAAAAATTCCACGACGAAAACCCCAAGACCTACAAGGCCTTCTACGATGCCTTGGTGGAGGCGCAAGGCATCATCAAGGCCGACAAGCCGGCCGCTGCCCAGACCTACATCCGCGTAGAACAGTCCAAGTTGCCGCTGGCGCTGGTGGAAAAAATCGTCACCGACCCCGAAATCGACTTCACCGTCGTTCCGCAACGCACCTACATCTATGCCGAAAAACTGCATGAACTGGGCGTGTTGAAAAACAAGGCCGACAGCTGGAAGGACTATTTCTTCGAAGAGGCCCATGCCGACGCCGGCAGCTGAATCCGGGCCGGCCCATGGATCGTCGACGTGGCCGATTGGCGAGGGAGCCTGCTCCCGCGGGTGGACACCCGTAGGAGCTGTCGAGCGAAGCGAGGCTGCGATCTTTGCGCTGCCAATCAAAATCAAAAGATCGCAGGCTTCGCCAGCTCCTACAGCGTCCGGCGAGATCTCTGGCCACAAAATCGCCTCACACCGCGCTGCGTTCACGCAACGCCTGCAACCGATCAGCCCCGCCTTCAGCCACGCGATTGTCGATCAAGCGATCAGAGCCGCCCTCGGCCACGCGATTCTGGATCAAACGATCGGACCCGCCTTCAGCCAGTTGATGCGCAGCCTGGGCCGGGGCGTTCTTTGCCGAGGCCACGTTCGACAGGCCGACGCCGCCAACCAGTGTCAGGGCGATTGCCATAGACGAAAGTTTCGAGAAGTTGAACATGGTGATTCTCCTTGCGCTTGATTGAGTGGGCCGGTGGCAATGAATGTGTTGCTGTCCGGTGATCACAGTTAAACGCGCGGATGTATCGACGATGTGTGCGAGGAGGGGGCGAAATCCATCATTTCGTATCAGCCCGCATTTGATATACAGACCGATACAAACTCGGTAAGCGAGGGCGAGCGGATAGGTTCAGATGCCTGATCAGGGCTGGGCCAGGGCTTGCTTCAGCTGGTCCACCAATGCAGGCGCCATGTAGTGCGGGCCATCGAACAGGTAGAGCGGGTAGCCCGAATAGGCCGCCAGTTGTGGCTTGAGCTCGGCGACGGTGGCGGCGCGGAAACCACCGCCGTATTGGGGGCGGAAGGCTTCGACGATGATCCGCACGCGGTCCTTGCCAAGCCGATCGCGCAGGGCATCGGCGTAGTTGCGGGCCACCGGGGCGGTGCGGGCGTAGACGCCGACGCCGTCCTGGAAAAACACGCCGATATCGTTTGGCAGCCATTGCTTGAGCCAGTCTGCGGTGGCGGCGGGGCCGATGTTGGCACCGTCGTAGACGCTGATCCACAGCGGCCGCGGCAGCTTGGCGAGCAGGGCCGGTAATTCCGTGGCGCCTGACCAACTGGGGTCGACTTCAGCCGGAAAGTACCAACCGGTGACATGCAATGGCGTGGGCAGCCCAGCGATGCGCTCCGACAGCGCCGCCAGTTGCTCGATATCGTCCCGAGAGCGGTTCTCGCTGAAATAACCGGCCAACCCGAGGATGACATCCTGGGCCCAGGGCGCCTTGGCGATGCGCGCCCAATCCGGCAGTACCGGCACGCTGGTCAGGCCGGTGCCGGGCACGAAGGCCTGGTCGTCCACCACCGTCCATTGCACCAGCAGCTCGTGCACGCCCAGTTTTTCCCAATTGCCGCTGATGCCGACGGTCTGGTTGTCCGGCTGCCAGACAATGCCGACGATGTTCGGTGCAGCGCGGGTGGTCATGTAGTACGTCCCTGTACCTGCGGCGAGGAGCGCGGCCAGTAACAGTGCCGCGACAGTCTTGCGATGGATGAACGTTGCGAAGCTTTTCAAACAAGTTCCTTCTGGATGCAGTGTAGTCGCGGCTCGGCAAGACGAGCCGCTTTTCGTAGCGATGGACCGACTGGCACACCCAGCGGATCAATAGGAGTAGGTCAAGCGCGCGAACACCCCTTTGGCGCGATCCTCGCCGAACACCCTGGCGCGGTATTGCAGGGAAAAATCCACATAGGAACGTGGCGCGTTGTAGGCGTCTTCCCGGAACCAGTAGCGTACGTTGTTTCCTATCCCGATGCCTCCGGCGTCGCCGGAAGAAAAGCCGCCACCGGCTTCGCTCTTCATCTTCGAATCGTAGTCGATCGCCGCGACGACATGGGGGAAGGTCACCCAGCGCGAACCGGTCCCGCCGATGGCGTAGCTGCGGCCTACTTGCCATTCGCTGTTGAAGTAGTTGCGCGAGTCGTTGATGTAATGGCCGACCTCGGCATACAACTGCGAGGTCCACCAGCTCGGCACATCGACCCGCAGGTCGGTACCGATGCTCGAACCGTAGCCCAGGCGCACCAGCCAGTCGCCGTCGACATTGGAAGAGCCGAGAGGGAACGTGCGTTCAAGGGCGGCCATGATGTTGATGGAACTGAAGGGCTTGACCCGTACGCCAACGGCGCCCTGCAGGGCATCGGCACCGGTGTCCGAGTCGCTGTTCTTGCTCCACAGGGTGTCGGTGATACGCCCGTAGAGTTCGACAAAGCGGGCGTTGCGATAACCCAATGGGCGCCAGGACAGTTCGGTGCTGTTTTGCAGCAGGTCGTTGCTTTCGCTGCCGCCGCTGTTATTGGTGCTCGGCGCTCCGCTCAGGCCACTGGAGCCGCGATAGCTGGTGGTGCTGGTCAGGCCCATCCTGCGCGAAACGTCACCCACGGCGCGGCGGGTATCGAACAGTTGTTGCGCGGACATGGGCGCTTCTGCAGTTTTTTGCCCATCGATCACGCGCTTGAAGTACGCGACGGATTCGTCGTCCTCATGGACGCGCATGGCGTTGTAGGCGGCGTCCTGGGCTGCCGCCGGCTTCAGTGGCTCAGTGGCGTCGGCCTTGCGGAACGCGGCGTGGGCCGCCTCGTCATCGCCGCTGCGGACCGAATCATAAGCAAGCTGCAGATCGCTCACCGGTGCCCGCTCATAGGTGTTAACCGGCCGGGTGGCGCACGTCAGGCCGAAGGCGCTTTCCTGACACTCCAGGACCGGTGCGTCGGAATCATTGGCATCGAGCAATGCACTATCGAGCAGTTGCTGGTTGGCGGCGATTTCCGGAGCCCAGGCTACGGCTTTGCGGGCCTTTTCCACAGCCAGGGCGCGGTTGCCTTGCTGCAGGGCGCGGTAGCCCTGGACCGCCAGCGGTGCTGCCAGTTGGCGGCGAATTTCTTTGCGCCGCATCAGCAACGAGGTGTCATTGGTGAAAACCCCTAGCGCATCGGTAACGGCTTGGTCGGCTTCTTCCAGGTGTTGCTGGCGTTGCAGGGCGTCGACCAGTAACAACCGGTATTCCCGGCGTCGGGGTGCCTGGGTGATGGCCTTGCGGGCCGATTGTGCGGCCAGGCCGAATTGTTCGCGATCGTAGGCTTTGAAGCCCTGGGACGCGGCGGCGAAGCCCGGTGCTGCCGCCACGGCGCGGGATGATCTGGCTGTCCGCGGCTGGTCGCGCAGTTTCTTGTCCCGTTCGGCCAGCTCGATCAGTGTGTTCAAGCGCGTCATGTCGGCGCGCTGGCGCAGGGCTTCGCGCGCCTTGGCGATGGCCAGGTCGTAGTCCTTGCGCTCGTAGGCGCTGTAGGCCTCGTTGGCGGCGGTGTAGGCCGGCCCCGTCAACGGCAGCGGCAATGTCTCGGCAGACGCGAGCACGGGAATCAGGCTCAGCCCCGCGGCCAAGAGGGTCAGAAGGGGGCGGTTCATGCCGGAAGCTCCATGGGGTAGAGGCTGTGCTGGCGTGCCACCACCTGTTCGATCGTCGCCCGGGGCAATACGCCGCTGTCGACCAGGTAGTCGCCGATCCGGCCGTGATGCTGCGGACGATACTGCAGCATGGCGCGACTGAACTGATCGCGATCGAGCAGGCCCATTTCGATCAGCAGGTCGCCCAGCAGCGGCGCGCTGGCATTCGGTACGGCATGACCGTTGTTCGCCGGCAATTGGCGCAACAACGCGAGAATTTCACTCTCCCGGGCGATCAGTTGCACCGGTTCGCTGCCCAGTTCGGCGCTGACCTGTTGCAGACCTTCATCGGAAAGCGGGTTGGCGACGGCGATCTGTTCACATCCTTCGCCATTGCGCCCCAGGGGAATGACCCGCCAGCGCAAGGCAAACTCGCTGGCCAGCGACGAGGTTGAGGCTGCGGCTTTTTCGGCCACATCGAAGACCCGCGGCAAGTCATTCTGGAACGCGATGGCTTCGGCCAGGGTTTCGTCGTCCAGCCAGCCGTTATTGAGCAGAATCCGACCCAGCGGGACATTGCGCGATTGTTGTTCGTCGAGGGCGCTTTGCAGGTGGGTGTCGGTAATGGCTTGCCAGGACAGCAATACACTGCCCAGGCGGCGTGGTGCGGTGGCGACCAGGTCGGTGGACGGGAAGTCATGCATGGTCTTGTCCCAGACCAGCTTGCGGTTCATGACCTTGCCCACCAGGAACATGCGCCAAGCGCGAGAGGCGGCCATGAAGTTGACGAAGTTGCCCACCAGCATGCGCGGGATCGACAGCAAACCGTGCTGCCAGCCGTACAGTACGGTGGTGAAGTAATAGCGGTGCAGGATGCGCCAGGCCAGGGCAACGCCGTTGGCCAGTAACAGGTATTTGATCACGTCGTTGGTTTCAAAGGGCGTAGGGAAACTGACGTCCCACAAGCCGCTGTTGCGCAGAATGATCAGGCCCAGCAGTTGCACCAGGATCACATAGGCAATGATGCTGATGAACGCTGTCACGACGCCCTTGCGGTCGCGAAACAGCAGGTATCGGTTGGCCAGCGAGCCATTCCAGCCCATCTGTTCCCAGCCTTGCAGGCCGATGCCCAGGGTCCAGCGCGCCTTTTGCCGGAAGGCGGTGCGGAAGGTGTCGGGGAAAAACTCACGCACGCACAACGGCATCGTCAGGGTCGATTCATAGGGCTTGCGGAACCAGGATTTGCGCAGCACCCGGAACTGCACCGGGAAGCGTACGAAGATCGCGTTCATGCCGACCTTGGCCAATCGTGCGCCAACGTCGTAGTCCTCGGTGAGGCTGTCGGTGTTGAACGGTTGGTTTTCGGTTTCACCGGCCAGCACCCGCAGGGCACGATGGGAGAAACAGGTGCCGACGCCGGCCGAGGGCACGGTGTCGGTCATGCTTTCACGCACCACCAGGTCCTTGCCGTGCCATTCGGCAAACTCGTCCATGTAGACGCCCGCCACCCATTCGTACCAGTTGCGTTCCAGCGAGACCACCGGCAACTGGATCATGTCCTTGCGCGGCAACAGGTAGTTGAACAGGCGCAATTCCAGCGGATGCAGCACGTCTTCGCTGTCGTGCAACACGACGCCGGCGAAGGTCATGCCATGAGTTTTCTCGTGCAGGAAAATCGCTTGGATCACCCAGTTCAAACAGTCAGCCTTGCAGGTCGGCCCTGCATGGGGCACTTCCACGCGGTGCAACTGCTTGTAGCGCCGGCGCATCCGCTCGACTTCGTCGATGGTGCGCTGGTCGTTGATATAGGTGCCGACGAAGACCACGTAGTTCTGGTAGTCGAGCGTCGACACCATGTTTTCGATCATCGGCGCGATGACGTCGTATTCCAGCCAGGCCGGGACCATGATCGCCAGGGGTTGCTCGTCCCGGGCCAGCAATTGCTCGACGGTCAGTGGCCGATAGCGGCGATCTACAGTGAATTTGCGGTACAGGCGACGAGACCAGTACCACACGTCAATGATCAGATCGTCCAGGCTGGAGATCAGGATCAGTACCGCGACCACAATGGTCGCGGCTTCCAGGTAGTTGTAGTAGTGGGCCAGCCAATAGGGCCAATAAAGCGACGTCATCAAAGGTTACCGTTACTGGCGATTGCGACGGGCGCTACGGCCTGCCAGCAACAAGATAAGGAACAAGGCAATGCCACCCGGGATCAGCCAAAGCAGTGAAGGTTTGCGCCAGGCATCCAGGCCCTTGGGCTCTTCCTCGCCGATCAATTGGCTGCCGTTGGGATCCTGGGTATCGAAGACCACCACGGCACCGTTGTCGCCCAGGATCGCCACATCGCCACGGGTCAGTACGACCGGCTTGGCCAGGCTTGGGGGCTGGTCGCCCAGGGCCCGATAGACCAGGCCGTGCTGGCCCGAGGTCTGCACCACTTGCAACGATGCCAACTGGTTGAGGCGCTGCACATCCAGCATCACCTGGTCCTTGTGGTTGATCCGCAGGTGACCTTGCTCGTCGACCTGGACCGACTCCTTGCTGTCCTTGAGCGGCAGTTCGAAAGCCAGGAACGCTTTGTCCGGGCTGACGGCGGCTTTCGGATCGGTGCTGACTTTCAACTGTGCGCGCAGCGGCGAGACACCCGAGGCGTCGGCCACCGGGATCACTAGGGCCAGGCTGCTGGCCGGGTGGTCAAGATAGGCCTGGGGAACGAGCACTTGGGTGTCGACGGCGAAGCGTGCGGCGATGCCGGCGAAATCGTCACCCAGTGAGGTTTTGTCCAGCACGATATGGCTGGTAGGCAGTACGGACACCGGGAACGCCTGAGGCGTTTCGAGGCAACGGTCGCTGACCGGTTGGCGCTGGAACGAGACGCGCAGTACGTTTTTCGAACCCAGGGCGTAGCGTGGGATGTGAGCCTGGATGCGTTGTGGTTCGCCATCGGTGGTCAGTTGCTGGGCACCGATCAGGAAGTCATTGAAAAACAGCGAGGCCACGGGCGCGGTGTCCGAAGCGCCGGGTGCGGCGGAGACGTCGACCACGGCGGTGACAGGCAGGCGACCGTCATACGCCACGCTGCCCAGAGGGAACGAAGTGCTCCAGTCGAATCGCGAGGCCACGTCGAAGTTACCGGGAGCGCCGCCCAGTCGCGACAGGGCCACGCGGCCATCTTCGCTCAACGGCGTTTGCGCTTCGTTCACGGTCAACTGGCGGCTGCGTGCCAGTTTGTTCCAGGCAGAGCCGAGCAAGGACAGGGCTTTGCCGGTCGCATCCGGGGCGATCGTCAGCACCGGGCGAGTGCCCAGCAGCGCCAGGCGCACGTTGTCAGTGCCGGTGCCCACCAGGGCGGCGTTTACGTGCGCATTGCGCCATTGGGTCAAGGCCGCTGCCGCCGTGGCGTCGACGCCTTGGACCTGGTTCTGCAAGGCATCCAGGGACTGGTTGATGGCTTGGAGCAGTTGCGGGTCGCTGATGGCCAGGTCGGCCTGCAGGTTCGGCACTTGGCCAAGCATCAGCAGTGCACCGATTTCGGCTGGGTTGGCCAAGGTATGCAGGCCCTTGCCATTGAGGCTGGCGAAGGCGGGAATGTTCAACAGTTCGGCCGGGACGCGCAGGTTGCTCAGGTCGACGCTGTCCTGCAGGGCAGGGAAGGGCAGGATACGGGCATGCTTGCCGATCCGCTCCAGGGCCACGCCCAATCGCCAGGCGGCATCATAGCTGCCGGCCGACAACGAGCCCGGTGCGACCAGAATGCCAGGGTTGGCCGGCAGTGTCGTCCAGGCGGCGCCGACATCCTTCAGTTGGCTGGCATCGTAGCTGTAGTTCAGGCGGGTATCGGGCTGAATGCGCAGCACGTTGCCGATGACCCGGTCGTCTTCGCACAGCGGCCGGGAGACCACCGACGACCAGGCAATGCCCAGGCGTACCAGACCGTTGTCCCGCGGGGCCTGGTCTACGCCCAGCTTGACGCTGGCATCGCCCTGCGCCTCGCTGAGGCCTTCGGCGCGCACCGGGTAGCCATCGAGCGACAGCAGCATGGTATTGCGGCCGCCTTCGCCATTGAGATAGCTGGCGTCCAGTTGCAGTGTCGCATCGCTCAGGGTCACGCCGGCGGGTACCGGCAAATACAGTTCGCGTCGAGCGTCGCTGGCACCCAGCAGGATTGGTGCGGTGATGCCCAGGTCGCTCAAGCGGATCTCACGCTCCTGGCGAGTATCGGCGTTGAGTCGGTTGATTGCCTGGGTGAGCGGGCTATCCGCAGCCAGGGCAAAGTTTGGCATGAGCGCGAGCAGGCTCAGGCCACAGGCAAGGGCGCTGAGCGCGCCCGTAGGAATGGCAACGGAAGGCTTCATTCAGGCAAATCTCGATCTGATAAGGGTGGGTAGCAGTTATGAGGTGAAATCGGCGAGCAATTCGCGTGGCTCGGACAGCGGCGTGTGTGACGGCTCGTGGGCCGCTTGCACCTGACCCACGACAAAGTCGTCGACCGCGCGTCCCATCAGGGTGTCGACGATGCGCTGGCTGGCCTTGCCATCGCCGTAGGGATTGACCGCCTGAGAGGCACGACGCCACAAGGCCGCGTCGTCGAACAGCGCGTTCACGCCAGCAATGATCGAGGCCGGGGACGTGCCCACCAGGCGCACGGTACCAGCGGCCACGGCTTCGGGGCGCTCGGTGACGTCGCGCATCACCAGGACAGGTTTGCCCAGGGACGGCGCCTCCTCCTGCACACCGCCGGAGTCAGTGAGGATGACGTGGGCATGTTGCATCAGGCGCACGAACGCCAGGTAATCCAGGGGCTTGATCAAGTGCACGTTGAGCAGGTCGCCCAGTTGTTCGGTCACCGGCCCCAATACGTTGGGATTGAGATGCACCGGGTAGACAATCTGGATATCAGTGCGCTGGGCCAGCTCGCGCAAGGCCTTGCAGATGTCCAGGAAACCCTCACCGAAGTTTTCCCGACGATGACCGGTCACCAGTAGCAGCTTGCGTCCGGTTTGCAGGAACGGGAACTGTTGGTCCAGATCACCGCGCAACCGGGCATCGCCATTGATGCGTTGCGCAGTCAGTTGCAGTGCATCGATCACCGTATTGCCGGTCACCAGGCAGCGACCTTGCAGGCGTTCGCCCAGCAGGTTGTCCCGTGATTGGCCGGTAGGGGCAAAGAGCAGGTCGGCACTGAGATCGATGCAGCGACGGTTCATTTCTTCCGGCCATGGGCTGTAGATATCACCGGTGCGCAGCCCGGCTTCGACATGGCCTACGGGGATGCGCCGGTGGAAGGCGGCCATCGAGGCCACCATGGCCGAAGTCGTGTCGCCATGGACCAGCACCCGATCCGGCCGGGTCTGTTCCAGGACCGGGTCGATGGCGCTATAGAGGGCGGCAGTCAGGGAGTTGAGCGTCTGGTGCGGCGTCATCACGTCAAGGGTGAAATCAGCCTTGAGATCGAACAGATCCAACACCTGCGTGAGCATGCTTTGATGCTGGCCGGTGACGCAGATCAGCGATTCAATGCCTGGTTCGGCGGCGAGGGCCTTGACCAAAGGAGCCATCTTGATGGCTTCGGGACGGGTGCCGAAGATCGACAGGATCTTGATTCGTGGGACTTGAGTAGCGATGACGCCCTTCCTCGCGCAGTTTGCTGCGCCGCACAACAGTTCGCCCAAGTGCGGGTACGCACTTGAGTAAGTGATTTAAGTTAAGTGTGGTTCCAATATCCGAAAGGGGTTGTGCGCGTAAAGAAAGTTACGTGGTGGCACCTTGGTTTTTGGCTCGGCAGATTAATAGCATCAAAGAGCGTGGGCGCAAAGTTTTTTATAGGAAGTTTTATTAATATTTTTTAATAGCTCTCATTGAGGGTGGGGGAATGGCTGTTAATTTTCAGGGTTAATATTATTTGTTGTTGATTTTAAAGGGTTTTATTTTTGTTTTTTGTTGTGGTGGTGAAAGGTGTTCCGTTGTTAATTATTGGCGCCTGAAAAAACAAGGTGGAATTTTTGCATGTCGTTAGACTGGCGCCGGAATGTTGTCATTGGCTCGTAGTTGGTGGGCTTGAGTTAACTGTGTGCAAGGTGCTGTGACTGAGTTTTGTTCATTTTATTTTTATTTATTATGACGAACGGTTGGTAAATAACTTTTTAATCGGGCGTGCTGCTGTTCTTCAACCAAGGAAAGTTTGTGCCTGGTTTCGCAGGTGCGGGGGGCGGGCAGACCTGTGAACGCATAGCCGATAATCGCCCGCTTTGTCATGGGTTGGTGCCTGGGATATTGACCGAACTAACCGGTTGGTACATTTTAAGCGCCACATACGTCTTGCGACGCATTGCCAAGACCATAATAAAAAATAGAGGAACACCTCATGCGAACCTTTCTGCAAACGCCCGACACCTTTCCCTCGGTCTGGCGCTCCTGGCCTCAAGCCCCTCGGAACATCTCCATTTGGATTCGATAGCGGACACCGTCGCCGTTCTATCACCCCGGTTGGAACCCGGCACTCGACAATCCGAGAGGTCTTCAAGATGGCAAAAGTCGTCGATTTGTATTTCAAGCTGCTGAAGCTGCTGATCGTGCTGTGCATGCTCGCAATGATCGTGCTGGTGTTCGGCAATGTGGTGCTGCGCTATGCCTTCAACTCCGGCATCAGTGTGTCGGAGGAGCTGTCGCGCTGGTTCTTCGTCTGGATGATTTTTCTCGGTGCCCTGGTGGCGCTCAAGGACCGTGCCCACCTGGGCATGGACAGCCTGGTCAAGCGCTTGCCGTCGGCAGGCAAGCGGATCTGCCTGGTCATCGGGCATCTGCTGATGTTGTACATCTGCTGGCTGATCTTCAGTGGCAGTTGGCAACAGGCGGCGATCAACCTGAGCGTAGTCGCCCCGGCATCGGGATTGTCCATGGCGCTGTTCTATGGCGCCGGCCTGGTGTTCGGCGCCAGTGCCGCACCGATCCTGCTCTACGAGCTCTACCTGGCGTTGTTCGGCAAGCTCGGGGATGACGAACTGATGATGGTCAAGGACAACGACGGCGAGGCGATCACTCATCACCCCAGCACCTCTGATTCCATCAAGAGTACCCGCCCATGACGCTGGTTATTTTTCTCGGGTCCTTGATCGGCAGCATGGCACTGGGCATGCCCATCGCGTTTGCCTTGCTGGTGGTCAGCGTGGCGTTGATGGTTTACCTGGATCTGTTCGATGCGCAAATCATTGCCCAGAACCTGCTCAACGGCGCGGACAGTTTTCCGCTGATGGCCGTGCCGTTCTTCATGCTGGCCGGCGAAATCATGAACGTCGGTGGCCTGTCCAAGCGCATCGTCAACATCGCCATGGCGCTGGTAGGGCACAAGCGCGGTGGCCTCGGTTACGTGGCGATCATCGCTTCCTGCCTGCTGGCATCGTTGTCCGGTTCGGCCGTGGCCGATGCGGCGGCGCTGGCGGCGTTGCTGGTACCAATGATGGTCTTGGCCGGGCACAACCGAGGGCGCTCGGCCGGGTTGATCGCCGCCGGCAGCATCATCGCGCCGGTCATTCCGCCGAGCATTGGTTTCATCGTCTTTGGTGTGGCATCCGGGGTGTCGATTTCCAAGCTGTTCCTGGCCGGGATCGTACCGGGGTTGATGCTGGGGGCTTCGCTGGCCGTTGCCTGGTGGTACATCTCCCGCAGCGAGAACGTCGAGACACCGTCCAAACGTTCCCGTACCGAAGTGCTGCGCACGTTGCTCGATGGCAGTTGGGCGATGGGCCTGCCGTTGATCATCATCCTGGGCCTGAAATTCGGCATCTTCACGCCCACGGAAGCGGCGGTGGTCGCGGCGGTCTATTCGCTGTTCGTGTCCCTGGTGATCTACCGGGAAATGAAGGTCAGCCAGTTGTACGAAGTGATCCTGTCCTCGGCCAAGACCACTTCGGTGGTGATGCTGCTGGTGGCGGCGGCCATGGTTTCATCGTGGCTGGTGACCATCGCCGACCTGCCGGGCCAACTGGCGGAGCTGCTGGCGCCGTTCATGGACAACCAGACCGTTCTGTTGCTGGTGATGATGGTGCTGATCATCCTGGTAGGGACGGTGATGGACATGACCCCGACCATCCTCATCCTCACCCCGGTGCTGATGCCGGCCGTCATCCAGGCGGGGATCGACCCGGTGTACTTCGGCGTGCTGTTCCTGATCAACACGGCCATCGGCCTGATCACGCCGCCCGTGGGGACGGTGCTCAATGTGGTTTGCGGGGTGGCCAAGCTGGACTTCGAGGAAATCGTGCGCGGGGTATGGCCGTTCATGTTTGCGCAGTTTGTGGTGCTGTTGCTGTTGGTCCTGTTCCCGCAATTGGTCCTGGGGCCGTTGAAATTCTTCACCGGATAACACCGGTGCTGTTAGCTCGACCTAAAAAACAATAACGATCGGAGAGTGACATGGGAAAACTGATGAAAACCCTGCTGGCCGGAGCGTGCGCGACGGGCTTGCTGTTGACCGGCGTGGCCAGCCACGCGGACGAGATCCGCGAGCGGACCTTGCGATTCGCCTTCCAGAACGTCAAGGAGCACCCCCAGGGGCAGGGGGCGCAAAAGTTCGCCGACCTGCTCAGCGAAAAGAGCGGCGGCAAGATCAAGGTCCGCCTGTTCCCCGGCGGCACGTTGGGCGGCGATGTGCAAACGGTGTCGGCGTTGCAGGGCGGCACACTGGACATCACGGTGCTCAACTCCGGCATCCTGGCCGCCCAGGCACCGGATTACGCCATGCTCGATTTCCCGTTCCTGTTCAACAACGTCGAGGAGGCCCATGCGGTCATCGATGGGCCGGTCGGGCAGAAGCTGGCGGCGCAACTGGACAGCAAAGGACTGGTAGGGCTGGGTTATTGGGACCTGGGTTTTCGCAACCTGACCAACAGCAAGCATCCCGTGACCAAGCTTGAAGACATGCAGGGCCTGAAGATTCGCGTCATCCAGTCGCCGATCTACCTGGAGACCTTCTCCGCCCTGGGCGCCAACCCCGTGCCAATGGCGTTCCCCGAGGTCTACACCGGCCTTGAGCAGCACACCATCGACGGCCAGGAAAACCCTTTCACGGTGATTGAGGGCAACAAGTTCTACGAAGTGCAGAAGTACCTTTCCGTCACGGGGCACATCTTCAATCCGCAATCGTTGATCATCAGCCAGAAAACCTGGAACCGTCTCAACGACGATGAAAAAGCGATGATTCGCGCGGCTGCGGCCGAGGCGCAAACATTCCAGCGTGAAGTCACGGCGGCGAGCATGGACAAGGCCAAGGCCACGTTGGCCGCTGCGATGACCGTCAATGAAATCACCCCAGCCGAGAAAGATCGCTTGCGTGAGCGGGTGAAACCGGTGGTCGACAAGTTCGCCAAATCCTTGGATGGCGACCTGGTGAAGATGATGTACGAGGAAATCGCCAAGGTGCGCGCGGCACAGTGAGGTGAATGGGCCTGTCCGGAGCAGACCCCATCACAGATCCCCGTGGGGCGGCCCCAGGATTTACATACGCCACAGATCCCCTGTGGGAACGAGCTTGCTCGCGATTGCAGTGTGTCAGCCAACCTCAATGTGGCTGACCTGACGCCATCGCGAGCAGGCTCGTTCCCACAATTGTTTTGGGCTGGCCCAGGATTCATATACGCCACAGATCCCCCTGTGGGAGCGAGCTTGCTCGCGATAGCGGTGTGTCAGCCAACCTCAATGCGGCTGGCTTGACGCCATCGCGAGCAAGCTCGCTCCCACAGGGATTTTTGTTTCGGCCAACGGTTATTCGGTTGGTACGGCCAGCCATTGGCCAATCACTTTCTGGTAGCTGCCATTGGCCTTGCTCAGGTGCAGCCACTGATCGACGTACATCTTCCAGGTGTTGTCATCCCGTGGCAGCAGGTAGGCCTTCTCGCCATATTGCAGGTAGCGGGTCGGGTTGACGGCGCACAGGCCGGGCTTGAGTTTTTGCTGGTAGAGCGCTTCCGAGGCGTCGGTAATCATCACGTCGGCTTTCTTGTCCAGCAGTTGCTGGAAGATGGTCACATTGTCATGGAAGCTGAGCTGGCCGTTGGGCAGGAACGCCCGGACGAAGGCTTCGTTGGTGCCGCCGGCCGGCTCGACAAGGCGCACCGAAGGCTGGTTCATTTGCTCGAGGGTCTGGTAACGCTCCTTGTCTTCGCAACGCACCAGGGGAATCTTGCCGTCCACGTCCAGAGTGGTGCTGAAATAGGCTTTCTTCTGACGCTCCAGCGTCACCGAAATCCCACCCATGCCGATGTCGCATTGGCCTGCAACCATATCCGGCATCAGGGTTTTCCAGGTGGTCTGCACCCATTGCACCTTGACGCCGAGGCTGGCGGCCAGGGAGCGCGCCATGTCGATGTCGATGCCTTCGTATTCGCCTGCTTCGGTTTTAAAGGTATAGGGCTTGTAGTCGCCGGTGGTGCACACCTTCAGTTCGCCGCGTTGCAGGACCTGGTCCAGCAGCGAAGGTGCCGGTTCGGCCAAGGCGCCGCAAGAGAGCGCCAACAGGCCACAGAACGTCATCGAGCTTGTTATGGTTTTCATCGTGAGGGGACGTCTCGTAGCGGAGGGAAACAAGATCAGGGAGTGTAGTAAAAGTGTTGGCAGGCTGTCACTGGAGCATGGCTGACGAACAGTCAGCAGACAGCGGTCTCAAAGGGGTGTCGCTGCAAGCTTTCCAGGTAGGCGCAGAACATATCGGCCATGGCGTCGCTGTAGATGGCAACGTCCGCAGGAGAGCGGGGCGCTGATGAAAAGCGCTTACCCACGGCACTGAGCGTGCTGATGACCAGGTCACCTGCCAGGGCCCGGGTTTGGGCCGGGGCGTCTGGCAACGCTTGCAGCATGAAAGCGTCCACCGACTGTTGCACCGACATCCGCGCGGCCTGGTGCTCGGGAGCGTCGCGGTAGAGCGGGGCGGCGTCGTTGAGGGCGACGCGTATCTGGGCTTCGTCACATTCGGACTGGATGAACGCCTGCACGAGGGTACGCAGGCGCTCGAAGGGCGGCTTGTGGGTGTCTTCAAGAATCTTGCGCAGCATGTCGCTGGTTTGCCGCCATTCATCACTTTGCAGGCGGAACAGGATCGCCGCTTTGTTCGGAAAGTATTGATACACCGAGCCGACGCTGACGCCCGCGCGTTCGGCAACACGAGCCACCGTGAAACGTGCCGCGCCCTGGGTCGCCAGAACCTGAACAGCCGCTTCCAGAACCGCGGCGACGAGCTCGGTGGAGCGTGCCTGTTTCGGCTGTTTGCGCGAGGAAATCTGCGGACTTGAGCGTTCGGACATGTGGGCATGAACCTCGGCAGGGAATGCGAATAGGAAATGCGACGGATTATTCGTATCTTGAATGCGACGAATTGATCGCATTCTAGTCGCCTCCGCAGGCAGCGTTCAACGTCACATCCATCCTTTGCGTGGGTAGGGTTATGACACAAGACAATATTCATCTCGGCGCTTCTTCGGCGCCTCAGGCAGCCGTCGAGGCCAATCCGGCACTCAAGCTGTTGCCGCTCACACTGACCGTATTCATCGGTTTCCTCACGATCGGCATGCAACTGCCGGTCTTGCCCCTCCATCTGCATGACACGCTGGGCATGGGCACGTTGGTGATTGGCCTGGTGGTCGGGGCACAGTTCGCCGCGGCGCTGTTGTCACGGGCCTGGGCCGGAAATTTTGCCGACATGCGCGGTGGCAAACGCGCGGTCATGACCGGGCTGGTGACAGCCGCGGTTTCAGGGCTGGTCTATTTGCTTTCCCTGGCGTTCGTTGCCGCGCCGGTCACGTCGGTCTGGCTCTTGTCGGGCGGTCGGGTGCTGCTGGCAATTGGCGAAAGCCTCATTGTCACCGGTGCGCTGGGGTGGGGCATCGGCCTGGTGGGTGTGCAGCATGCCGGCAAGGTCATGGCCTGGAACGGCATCGCCATGTACGGGGCCTATGCCCTGGGTGCTCCGCTCGGCGTGGTGCTCAACGGCGCCTGGGGGTTCACCGGCATTGCCATGGCCTCGATGTTCATTCCGCTACTGGCCTTGCCGATTGTCGCGGGGGTGCGCGCTGTCGCCCCTACGGCGACCCGGCGAACACCGTTCTACACGATGCTCGGGGCTGTGTGGGTTCCCGGCATGGGGTTGGCGTTTTGCAGCGTCGGCTTTGGTGTCCTCACGGCGTTCATTGCCCTGTTGTTCGCGGCCAGGGATTGGGGCAACGCTTCCTTGGCGTTCACGGCGTTCGGTGTGGCTTTCATCGCTGCGCGCCTGCTTTTCGGGCACCTTCCGGACAAGATTGGCGGCGCTCGCGTCGCCCTGGTCTGCGTATTGATCGAAACCGTTGGGTTGCTGCTGATCTGGAGCGCCGACACCGCGACCATGGCTTATGTGGGCGCGGCTTTCACCGGCTTCGGTTACTCCCTGGCGTTTCCCGGCTTCGGCGTGGAAGCGGTACGGCGTGCGCCGCCGCAGGCACGCGGTCTCGCCATGGGGGCCTACGTCGCGTTTCTTGATATTTCCCTGGGCATCACCAGTCCGCTGGCCGGTTTGTTGGCCAGTGGCTGGGGCATCGGTGCGGTTTACCTGGGCGGCGCCATTGCCGTTGGGCTGTCCTTCGGGGTGGCCTTGATGCTGCTCAGAGGACGGCAAGCACAAGTTCAATACAAATCCTGAGTCTTCGATGGGTTATAGAAGATTTTTGGTCTCGGTTTTTAGAACAGGAGCGTTGCATATGCACGTATTCGTTACCGGTGCCACGGGCTGGGTTGGGGCCTCCGTGGTACAGGATCTGATCGCCGCCGGGCATCGGGTCACCGGCCTGGCCCGATGCGAAGAAAAAGGCGCCGCACTGGCTGCGACAGGCGCGAAGGTGATTTCAGGCACGTTGGATGATCTCGAGATCTTGCACAGTGCAGCCTCGGCGGCGGACGCGGTGATTCACACGGCGTTCAATCATGACTTCTCGCGATTTGCCGAAAATGCCCAGCAGGACCGTCGCGCCATCGAAACGTTGGGCGATGCGTTGCGCGGCTCCGACCGGCCGTTGCTGGTGACGTCGGGCCTGTTTGGATTGACGCGGGGCGCGAGTGAACTGGAAGTGGTGAGCCCGGCTTCGCTCCGCAAGTCCGAAGCCGCCGCCCGGGACCTGGCCGAGCATGGGGTGCGTGTGGCGACGGTGCGACTGGCGCCCTCGGTCCATGGCCTCGGCGACCATGGCTTCGTGCCGATCCTGATTCGCCTTGCCCGGCAAAGCGGCGTATCGGCTTACCCTGGTGATGGCAGTCATTGCTGGTCGGGTGTGCATCGACAGGATGCCGCGCGGGTTTATCGGCTTGCCTTGGAGCAGGGGGTGACGCAATCCGTCTACCACGCCGTCGCCGACGAGGCCGTGCCGTTCAAGGACATTGCCCAGGCGATCGGTCGTGGCCTGGGGTTGCCGGTCGAATCCCGGGAGCGCGAGCATTTCGGCTGGTTCGCCCATATGGCGGCGGCGAACATGGCGGTGTCCAGCGAATACACCCGTGCCTTGCTGGGCTGGATGCCAAGCGGCCCGGGATTGTTGGATGATCTTGCGTTGCCGGGTTATTACCACGCCGATTGAAATGAGTAACCTGTGGCGAGGGAACGGTGTGGGGCCTAGCGGGAAATGATCCCGTGGTCGATCGCGTATTTCACCAGGGCCGCGGGCTTGTCGATGTTCAGCTTGCGGCGGATGCTCAGGCGATGGGTTTCGACGGTGCGTACGCTGATGTCCAGTTCACGGGCCATTTCCTTGTTGTTCAGGCCCTGGACCATTTTGTACAGCACCTGGCTTTCCCGTGGTGTCAGCTCGTTGTCGGTGTGTGGGTCGGTGGCGAGCCGCTGGGCGATCTCGGCACTGTAGAAGGTGCCGCCGCTGATGATGGCTTCGATGGCCGCGATGATTTCCCGCGATGGCGCGTTCTTGAGCACGTAGCCGCTGGCGCCGGAACGCACGGACTCGCTCACGTACTCATAATTGTCGTACATGCTGAGGATCAGGATCTTGAGGCTGGGGTATTGCTTGCCCAGCAGCCGGGTCAGCTCGAGCCCGTTCTTATCCTTGAGGCCGATGTCCATCAGCAGCAGGTCCGGTTGGCAGCGACCGACCATTTCGATCGCTTGCGCGCCGTTCTCGGCTTCGCCCACCACATCCAGTTGCGGCATCACCGACAGCAGGGCCCTGATGCCGTCGCGGACCAAGGAATGGTCATCGACCAGTGCGACGCGAATCACGGGAGGCAGGTTCATCGACGAGTGCTCTTGTTGGCGTGGGCGTGCATCAGTTTTCCGTGACCGAGAGGTTCATGGGCAGCAGGATGTCCAGTTCGCTGCGGCCCGGTACGGACGTCACTTCCAGGCGACCGCCGAAATGTTCGACCCGCTCGCGGATATTGCGCAGGCCGATGCCGGCATGGCCGCGTTCCACTTGCGGGACGTTGAACCCCATCCCGTCGTCGACCACCGTCAGTCGCAAGGACTGGCTGGAACCGAACAGGGTAATGCCGACGCTTTTCGCCCCGGCATGGCGCTCGATATTGGTCAGGGCTTCCTGGGCAATGCGAAACAGTGAGACAGGGGCGCCATTTTCAAGGCGGCAATCGAATTCGTTGCTTCGATAGGACACTTCCAGCCCGCTGCGCTGCTGGAACTCGGTGGCGAGCTGGCCGATGGCGGCGGGCAGGCCCAAGGTGTCGAGCAGGGACGAGCGCAAGTCGTGGGAGATATTACGGATTTCGCCGATGGCTTCGCCGAGCCGGTCGGTGGCGTTCTTCAGGATGCCCAGGCCATTTTCCTGGCCATTCTCCAACACGTGGCTGGCCAGTTCGAACTGGAATTTTATCGACACCAGCAGTTGGCTGATGCCGTCATGCAGCTCGCGCGAAACCCGCGAGCGTTCTTCTTCCTGCAAGCTGACGATGCGCTGGTTCAAGCGCTGCAGTTTTTTGTCGGCCAGGCGATGCTCGCTGACATTGAGGGTCATGCCGCCGGCGAACACCAGCAGGACCGCCACCAACGCGATCGCGGCGATGGCTTGCATGGTGGTGTGGATGCCGTGGGCGACTTCGTCACGGGCTTTCTGGGTGGCGCGCTCTACATCTTCCAGGTAAATCCCGGTGCCGAGCATCCAGCCCCATTTGTCCAGCATCACGACATAGGCCAGCTTGTCGGTCACCTGGCCGGAGGAGGGCTTGTTCCAGGCATAGCGCTGGAACCCTTCGCCTGACTCGGCGCTTTTGATCAGCGCCTGGATGACCGGCAGGCCGTGGGGGTCCTTCATGTCCCAGAGGTATTGCCCCACCAGCTCCGACTGGCGGGCATGCATGAGGCTGCGGCCTTGGCGGTCGTAGACGAAGAAGTAACCGTTGATGCCGAAGCTGAGCTTGCGCAGTTCTTCCAGGACCTGCTGTTGCGCGCGCTCGTCGCCCTGGCCGTCGTTGTACAGCGGTGCGATCAGGCTCTGCGCCATCTCGACATAGTTCTTCAACTCGGCGCGCTTGCTCGCCAGGATGCTGTCTTCGATCAGTTGCGCCTGTTGATCGCCCAACTGGCGGTTGAGCGAGATCACCAGGGCGCAGATGACGGCGATGGCCAGGGCCAGCGGCAAAATCCCGAGGGCGACGATTTTGTGTTTGAGCAGCATCTGTACTCCTGTCCGGGCTCGGCGGGGAGGCGAATGGCGGCATCATATGCCAAACCCATGGGGGAGGCATAAAACCTGTGGGAGCGAGCTTGATCGCGATGACCTCGGATCAGCCAGCCGGGATGTCGCCTGACACAATGCCATCGCGAGCAAGCTCGCTCCCACAGGGGATGGGTGTCTACGTAGAACTACGTAGGTGGCCCGTACGTAGTACTGCGCATTTATTTATTGACGACTTGCAGGGATATTGGGCCGGCTCCGAATAGCCGGGGCACACTATAAAAACAATCGCCGCAATCCACTGGATATCGGCAGGAGACATGCAATGACAACCCGTCTGGTTAAACACCTCGCCTGGTTTGCCGTGGCTGTTCTGGGAGCTTGTGCGTTGAGTGTCGTGGCCTTGCGCCGCGGCGAACCCATCAACGCCCTCTGGATCGTCGTCGCCGCCGTGGCCATCTACCTGGTCGCCTACCGCTACTACAGCCTCTTCATCGCCAACAACGTGATGCAACTCGATGCGCGCCGGGCCACTCCCGCCGTGCTCAACAACGATGGCCTGGACTACGTCCCGACCAACAAGCACATCCTCTTCGGCCACCACTTCGCGGCCATTGCCGGTGCGGGGCCGCTGGTCGGGCCGGTGCTGGCGGCGCAGATGGGCTACCTGCCCGGCACGCTCTGGCTGATCGCCGGCGTGGTGCTGGCCGGTGCGGTGCAGGACTTCATGGTCCTGTTCCTGTCC
>NZ_FMUZ01000092.1:0-1371 GCF_900101575.1 Pseudomonas sp. NFACC37-1
CTCCGTGGGCCGCCGCGAAGGGCCATCCATGGCCCAGCGCGGCTACCTCGGCATCCATGCCGAGGTGCCCACTGCGCAATACCTGCGTTCGGCCAGCGTGGTCAACGGGGCCCCCAGATCAAAAGCCCGCCGAGGCGGCCTTATAGCCGGCCTGGCTCTTGCGGGGGTGTACACCCATCAGACTTGTTTGAGCTGGACCTGTGGGAGCAAAGCTTGCTCGCGAGGCGACCTGATAGCCGACCAGGTGCTCACGGTCGTGCTCCGATCCAATTTGTGGGAGCGGGCTTGCTCGCGAAGGCGGCGGTACATTCGGCATTGATGCAAGCAGACCCACCGCTATCGCGAGCCAGCTCGGCTCCCACCGGGACCGGCGGTGGGCACTGATCTTATAAACGACCAAAAACCTGTGTGGGAGCGAGCTTGCTCGCGATGGCGGTCTGACAGCCGACCAAGCTTTGTGGGAATGGTCGGACACACTTCCTGATTCAAGCAGATTTTTCCGACGAGTTCTGGCGGTTGCCGGGTGGGAAGGGCTGTCGCTAACCTTTTTCCGCCGCTGCAAATTCAGCGGCCGGGCCTGGAAACCCGATGAGTAAAAGGCATATCAGCGAGTCCCGTGAGATACTGCGGCGCTTTGAGCGTTCAGTTCTGCGTTATGGCGGCTGTGCGCGGGAGACTTTCGAGTCTACCGGGTTTGCCTTTTACCTCGGTTTTCCAGCCCGTGCATAGCTGCCACCCTCTCGCCTGGAAACGGGAGATGGCGGTTCCACTACGTAAAAGGAACTACATCATGTTCAAAGCCACACCCAATCCCCCCGAAACCGCTTCCTCATCAGCCCACGCCGGGCTCGATCCCCAAAAACTTGATGAAGCCGCCAAACGCGCCATCGACCATTATCTCGACCCCAAGCCTCAAGCCAAAAAGAAACAACCCTCAAGCCAGCTGTTCTCTGTCGCGGAAAGCGCAGACACCGAAACTCTCCTAGCCAACCTCAGCGAAACCCTGGCTTCCGCCAGCGCCATGCTTGGCGATCTAACCTTCGACTTGGAAGGCTCGCGTCGGCATTTCGCCCTGGGGATCCAGCAGATGATCGAGCTCAGTGAGTTGTTGGCGAATCGGGCGTTGGATATCGTCGACCCACGCTGGATGCTGGACAACGTCAATACACGACCCTGACCGCACCGCGCGCAAAAGCGAGCAAGCCTACTGGAGAAACGCGATCACCCTAAACCAGGCCGGCTCTCAGGCCGCCTCGCGTCGGACGTTGATCTCGGCGCCCCGTTAACCACGCTGGCCGAACGCAGGTATTGTGGAGTGGGCATCCCGGCATGGATGCCGGGATAGCTGCGCTGGGCCATGGATGGCCCTTC